>JBKPRZ010000502.1:0-12849 GCA_046734815.1 Myxococcota bacterium
CAGCAGCGGTTCGAGCGCGGGGCAGGCGGCGGCGGGGCAGGTGAGGGTGACCCGGATGAGGCCGCCGTTGCCCCCGCGGCCGCCGGCGGTGCCGGGCTCGCCGTCGCCGCCCTTGCTCCCGGGGGTGCCGGGCATCGGCAGACCGCGGCTGATGGTGCAGTTGATGTCGCCGCCGTCGGCCCCGTCCTCGCCGTTCTTCCCGTCGCTGCCGGCCGCACCCGGCTGTCCGTCGGCGCCCCGGCTGGCGATCCGGTAGCTGGCCAGATCCGCCCGCTCGACCACCGCCAGGCGCTCGGTGCCGCCGGCGGGCAGCGCGCGCACGACCACGGCGCCAGCGGCGCCCGCCTGCACCTGCACGGTGAGATCCGGCCCCGGGCCGCGCGCGGCGCTGAAGACCAGATCGGGCGGCCGGGGAAACCGCAGTGGCCAGCGCACGGCCAGGGTCTGCTCGGCCACCCGCAGCCCCACCTGCAGCTCGCTTCCCTTCGCCGCCAGGGCCGCCACCTCGGCCAGCGGCAGCTCGGGCGTCAGCAGCAGCGCCCGCCGTTCCGGATCGTGGCGCGCGGGTCCGGCGGCGACGGCGACGTCGGTGGGGGCCACACAGGGATGGGCATCGGGGTCGAAGGCCCCGCACACCGTGATGGGCTCGGCGATCCCTTCCACCGCCACGCGCAGGGCGCCCCGCAAGGGCACCGGCAGCAGCGGCCACGGCGCCGGCGGGCTCTCGCCGTCGAGGGGCGGCGGCGCCGAGAGCAATGTCGCGCGCTGGTTGGTGACGTCCTGCCGGACCACGATCTCCTCGAACGGCAGCGCGGAGCGATCGATCTCGGCCTGCCTGATGATCCGGCCGGCCGCCGTCGCAGAGGTCGATGCAGCCAGCCGCAGCGCGCCCGGCTGCGCGCGATCCCGCACCGCCGGATCCGGCGACCGCAGCGCGGTCCGCGCTTGCTCGATCAGGGCATGGGTGGGCGCCTCCGCGTGGGCGCCGGCCGCCTGCAGGCCGCTGGTCAGCTGCTCACGCGCCGCCGCCGGCAAGGTCCACGCGGCAGGACGATCCCACAGCGCCGCGTGCGCCGCGCGCAGCTGCTCGAGCCGGTGGTCCGCGTCCGGGCCCACGGGCTCGTTCACCAGGCGCAGGTACACCGGCACCAGCGCGCTCAGCAGCGGCTGGGACGGCAACCCGCTCTGGCTCTGCAGGGCCCGCACGCAGGCCTGCCAGGCGTGCGGATCGACCGGGGCGCTCAGCAGGGCCGCTGCCACCCCGGGCGCCAGCTCGCCGGCCAGCCGCCGCGCGCGGTCCGGATCGATGCAGGCCGCTGCGCCCACCCGCTCGGTGCGCAGCTGGGCGGTGAGCAGCTGAAGATCCGGATCGGGCGCCGCGGGCCGGTTCGCCGCTTGCCGGCCAGCCCACAGCGCACACGAGCAGGGCAGGGCGAGCCACAGCAGGAACGGCGTCCGGAGCCGCGACATGGTCCGCAGCGTATCGCGCCCACCCGGGTTTGCGAACCAGGGCGCACGGATGCCACGGCCTGCGGTGTCCGATCGAGCGATCGTCGGCGGGGAGCCGGCTGCGATTCGCCTGCGCCGGGCCGGCTCGTTGCGTCGGCGGGAAGTTGCCGGCGGTAGGGGCGGCAGCCTACGATCCGGCAACCGTCATGCCCACCGCGTCCAGCCGTGCGCGCGTCGCCGCCCTGCTCGAGGGGGGCCGCGCCTTGACCGTCAGCGAGATCGCGCGGCGGTTGAAGCTCACGCGACCGGTGGTGACCCGCCACCTGAACGCGCTGGTCAAGGAGGGCCGCCTGGAAAAGGACCAGGGCGGGCGGACGGTCCGCTACCGGATCAGCGGCCCGCCGTCCGCGCCCACGCCCACCACACCCGGCGACGGGACGCCGACCGACTTCCGCGGCGTGGTCCGGCGCTACCCGCGCGCGGTGATCTCCGAGGACCGCGTCTGGCAAGAGGTGGTGGGGCTGGTGCCGGCGCTGGCGGCCCTGTCGCCCACCGCGGGGGACATCTTCAGATACGCCTTCACCGAGATGCTGAACAACGCCATCGAGCACTCGGGCGGCACGCAGGTGGAGGTGCGGGTCGAGCCCGCCGCCTCCGTCGACTCGATGGTGCTGGAGGTGCGCGACGACGGCGTGGGTCTGTTTCGCAACCTGTGCCAGCGGCTGGGGATGGAGTCGGACCAGGAGGCGGTGGACCGGCTGGCCCACGCCAAGCTGCCGCCCATGCGTTCGGGCCGCCCGGGGGCGGGCATCTTCTTCGTATCGAAGGCCGGCCGCCGGTTCGAGATCGAGAGCGGCGGCTTCCGCTGGCTGGTGGACAACCGGAACGAACGGTCGGTGATCGGCTCGGCGCCGGCGCGCCCGGGCACGCGGGTGCTGTTCGAGGGCGAGCGGCAACCGCGCCGCACCCTGGGCCAGCTGTTCGCCGCCCACAGCGAGCACGCCACCTTCGCGCGCAGCCGGGTGGTGGTGACCCTGGCCACCGGGTCGATCTCGCGCAGCGAGGCGCAGCAGCTGATGTCGCGGCTGGACCGGTTCTCGACGGTGATCCTGGACTTCAAGGACGTCAAGGAGATCGGTCAGGCCTTTGCCGACGAGGTGTTCCGGGTCTGGCCCAGCGCCCACCCGGGCGTGATCCTCGAACCCATCAACATGTCCCCGCTGGTGACCTTCATGGTCGACCACGCCCGCCGCCTCCGTTGACCATGGCCTGCCGCCCCGCCCGGCCGCATATGTAGAGGTGAAACATGGGCCTGCGCGAATATCACAAGAAGCGCCGCTTCGACGTCACCGCCGAGCCGAAAGGGCGCGAGCACAAGCCGAAGAAGGCCGCCCGCAAGCTGGCCTTCGTGGTGCAAAAACACCGCGCCACCGCCCTTCACTACGACGTGCGCCTGGAATGGAAGGGCGTGATGCTGTCCTGGGCGGTGCCCAAGGGGCCCAGCTACGACCCCACCGTCAAGCGCCTGGCGATGCAGGTCGAGGACCACCCCATCGAATACAACGACTTCGAGGGGATCATCCCGGCGGGCGAATACGGGGGCGGCACGGTGATGATCTGGGACCGCGGCAGCTGGACGCCCGAGAGCCCCGACGTCGACGAGGCGCTGGCCCGCGGCGATCTGAAAGTGAGCTTCGACGGCAAGAAGCTCAAGGGCTCGTGGGTGCTGGTGCGCACGCGCGGGCGCCCGGGAGATTCCAAGGCGGCCTGGCTGATGATCAAGCACCGCGACGCCTGGGCCAGCAAGGAGGACATCACCGAGCTGGCCCCGCGCTCGGTGGTCAGCAACCGCCTGCTGGTGGAGATCGCGCGCGACGAGGGCGGCGACCTGCGCAAGGCCGCCGACGGCGACCCGCCGGCGGTGCTGCAGGAGCTGCTGGCCAAGCCCGAGATGCTGGCCCCCCCGCGCCAGGGCCGCAAGAAATCGATCTGGCACTCGAACCGCAAGGGGATGTCCTGACCGACCGGCGAACCGCCTGACCGACCGCGAACCGCCCGGAAACTGGCGAGCCCCCGAAAATGGCTCTAGCGTGGGTCCATGGCCCTCGGGGGCGAGCTCCACACTTTTTCCGTGCGCGACCTGCTGGAATGGCTCGCGCGGCGCCGGGCCTCCGGCCGCCTGACCTTCACCCGCGGCATGACCGTGCGCCGCTTCGACCTGCGCGACGGCCGGGTGACCCTGGCCAGCTCCTCGGAGGAGTGGACGCGGCTGGGCCGCCTGCTGATGGACCGCAACCTGATCGACGACCTGGACCTCGAATCCGCGCTCGAGCGCTGCGGGCCCAGCCTGCGCCTGGGCCAGGTGCTGATCGATGACGGCCTGATCAACGCCGCGCAACTGGGCAGCGTGCTGGCCGAGAAGGCGCGCGCACTGCTGCTGGACGCGCTGGCCTGGACCGACGGCTCGTTCCAGTTCGATGACCGGGCCGCGCCCCACCGCCTGGAGACCGGCACGCCGCCGGTGGACCTGTTCGAGGTGGTGCAGAAGCGCCCGCGGGTCAGGCGCCGCCCGCCCGAGCCCAAGGGGCCGGTGCCGGTCAGCGACGACGACGTGATCGAGATCCGGGCGCTGCCGGGCCAGCCCCAGCGCGCGACGGGATCTTAGGGCGCGCTGGCCCGGATCAGCCGGGTGGTGGTGGGCGCGGGGGTGCGCACGACCAGCTCGGGCGTCAGCTCGATCGAGTCCTGCCCGCTCAGCGGGTCGGGGCCCAGGATCAGGCGGATGGCCTCGGCCCCCATGCGGTCGGGGAACTGGCGCACCGTCGTCAGCCCGAAGTTGCGGCCGATGTCGGTGTCGCCGTAGCCGGTGACCAGCACGTCCTCGGGCACGCGCAGGCCGCGTTCGTGCAGCGCGCGCACGGCCCCCACCGCCACCGGATCGTTGGCCCCCACCACCGCGTCGGGCGGCGGCCCGGACTGCAGCCGGCGGCTCATGGCCGCGTAGCCGTCCTCGATGTAATAGCCGGCGGCGATCACCTCCAGGCACGACTCGGGCACGCCCGCCTCGCGCACGAAGCGATCGAAGCTGTCGCGCCGCTGGCGCGCGGTCCAGATGTTCACCGGGCCCGCCAGATGCAGCAGGCGGCGGTGCCCCAGCCCCACCAGGTATCGCACCACCTGGGCCATCCCCACCTCGTCGCGGCTGACGATGCTGGGCACGTCGACCGATTCCACCCGCCGGTCCACGAACACCAGCCGCACCCCCTGCTCGCGCAGCCGGTTGTAGAAGCGCCCCTCCGACACCGGCGGAGTCAACACCATCCGCCGCACACCCTGGGCCACCCAGGCGTTGACCACCTGCTCCTCGCGCTGGGCCAGCTCCCAGGTGTGGCCCAGCATCAGCGGGCGGCCGGTGCCGTGCAGGGCGCCCTCCACCGCGCGCAGCAGCTCGCTGAAGAACGAGTGGGTGGCGTCGGGGATGGCGATCGCCACCGCCGGGTTGCCGCCGCGGGCCTCGGCCTCGACGCGGCTCTTGGGGTCGCGCACCACCGTGCCGGCGCCCACCTTGCGTTCCAGCCAGCCGGCGTCGACGAATCGTTTCAGCGCCGTCCGCACCGTCACGTGGTTGACGCCGAACTGGCGGGCCAGCTCCTGGTCGGAAGGGAATCGATCCCCTGGTCGGTAGCGCTTCTCCTCGAACCAGCTGGCGATGGTTTCAGCGATCTTCTGGCTCTTGTGGGGAAACGCCATGTGTCCCTATGCGGTTCGCGTCCGCTGGAGCCATTCGCGGCATATGCACATGTGCGACCCTGTGGGGGTCATACATCCTCGGAACCGCATGGCCAGCGTACCGCAAACCATTCGGCGGGACTACGTCCGAACTTTCGTAACCGCGTCGCGGTCGTCGGCTACGGGAAGATCCCCCGTTCGCTGTAGGGCTTGGCCAGACGTCCCAGGGCGATGGACATGGCAGCGGTCCGCCAGTCGCATTTGCGTGTGGCGGCGTATTCGCTGACCGCCAGGTAAGTGCGCTTCATGCGCTTGGCCAGCTTCTCCTCGACCTCTTCCAGGTCCCAGATCTCCGAGCGCTTGTTCTGCAGCCATTCGTAATAGCTGACGCACACGCCCCCCGAGTTGGCGAGGATGTCGGGGATCAGGGCGATTCCCTTGTCGGCGATGATCGGCTCGGCGCGCGGATCGGTGGGGCCGTTGGCGCCCTCGACGATCAATTTGCAGCGCAGGGCCCGGGCCTCGGCCTCGCCGATCTCCAGCTCCAGCGCGGCGGGCACGAAGATGTCGGTCTCGACCGCAAAAAATTCGGCCCGGGTGATCGACTGGGTCGCCGGGTAACCGGCCACGCTGCCGGTGCGGCTGACGTATTCGGCCAGCTTGAACGGGTTGATGCCCTCGGGGTTCGAGATGTAGCCCTTCCAGTCTCCCACCGCCACCAGACTGGCTCCGGTGCGGGCCAGGATGCGCGCGGTGTTCGACCCGACGTTGCCGAAGCCCTGCACGGTGTAGGTGCAGCCGTTGAGGTCGATCTTGCGGTCACGGGCCCATTCGGTGATGCAGTGGACGATGCCCTGGCCGGTGGCCTGCTCGCGGCCGTGCGAGCCGCCAGCAGACAGGGTCTTGCCGGTCACGACGCCGCGGGCCTCGCCGCGGTTCACGGCGTCGGCGAAGGCCAGGTAGGTGTCCATCATCCACACCATGGTCTGGCCGTTGGTGCCCACGTCGGGCGCGGGGATGTCGTAGTCCGGTCCGATGTTGGTGCCCAGCGCGTAGGTGAAGCGGCGGGTGATGCGCTCGAGCTCGCTGGCGGAGAACTCGCGCGGCTTGAACTTGATGCCCCCCTTGGCGCCACCGAAGGGGATGTCGTGCAGCGCGCACTTGAAGGTCATCCAGGCGGCCAGCGCCTTGACCTCGTCGAGGGTGACCTCCTCGTGGTAGCGCATGCCGCCCTTGTAGGGTCCGAGGACGTTGTTGTGCTGGACGCGATAGCCCTTGAACAGCAGGTACTGCCCGTTGTCGAGGCGCACCGGGAAGTTGACTATCAGCTCGTTCTTCGGCTGCGACAGGATCGCCCGTATCTCGGGGGGTAGCCCGCAGAAGTCGGCGGCCCGTTCGAACTGCTGCTGGGCGACCTGGTAGGGGTTGGGTTTTCCGACGGTGGCGGGGACGGGGTTTGTTGGCATGCGTTTCGACCTCGCGGTTGCGGTGCGCCCATCTCGGGTCAGCGCGAGCTGGAGTCGGACGCAGCGGCGGTGGGGCGGGTCAGGGGCCCAGCAAAAGGGTAGCATGCCGCCGCCAATGACCAACGAGCCCGGCGATCCCTCCGCGCCCAGCGCCAGCGACGAAAAGTTCCCGGCGCGCGTCCTGCGCGGACGTGCGCGAGCACTGTCCTTGCAGATCGCCGCCGAAGCCCGTGCGGAATGGGCCTACACCAGTGACGTCATCGGCCGCGCCTTCCGCACCCACCGCGAGCTTCACAGCGGTGAGCGGCGGCAGATCTCGGAGACCGTCTATGGCCTCGTGCGCTGGCACAGGCGGCTCGCCGCCATCGTCGACGAGCTGGTGCCGGCCGGCCCATCGGGACCCTCGGCCGAGACGCGCGACGAGCTGCTGCTGTCGGCCTACGAGGCCCGGCAGGGCGCCGACCCGGCGGCGGTGGCGGCCGAGCTGCAGCGGCTGCTGCGACCGGGGGCGGCGCCGGCCCGCCTGCGTCCCGAGGGTCTGGCCGCGCGGATGGCCGCCGAGGACGCGGGCCTGGGGCACGCGCGCGGACTGGACCGCGAGGCGATCCGTCTTTCGTACCCCACCTGGCTGCTCGAGCGCCTGGTGGCCGACTTCGGCGAGGCGGAGGCCTTCGCGCTGGCCGAGGCGCTGAACCGGCGCGCGCCGATGACCGTGCGGGCAAACGGCGCCCGCATCGAGCGCGAGGCGCTGGCCGAGCGGCTGCGGACCGAGAAGGTGATCACCCACCCGACGCCGCTTTCGCCCAGCGGGCTGATCTTCGACACGCGGGTCAACGCCTTCGGGCTGGAGTCGTTCCGCGAGGGCCTGTTCGAGGTGATGGACGAGGGCAGTCAGCTGGTGGCCGAGGTGGTGGCGCCGCCGCCGCGCGGGCGGGTGGTCGACGCCTGCGCGGGCGCGGGCGGCAAGACCCTGGCGCTGGCGGCGCTGCTGGCGGGGCAGGGGCGGGTGCTGGCGCTCGACGTGGCCGGCAAGAAGCTGGAGGAGCTGCGCCGGCGGGCGCGTCGGGCGGGGCTATCCAGCGTGATGGCGCGCGAGATCGCGCCCGGACGCCCGCTGCCGACGGAGGCGCGGGTGGCGGGCTGGGACCGGGTGCTGGTGGATGCGCCCTGCTCGGGGCTGGGGACCTTGCGCCGCAACCCCGAGGCGCGCTGGCGGCTGGGCCCACAGGACCTGGACGGCTTTCCCGCGCGGCAGCTGGCGCTGCTGGTGGACTACGCCCCGCTGTGCGCGGTGGGCGGACGGATCATCTACGCCACCTGCACGGTGGTGGCGGCGGAGAACGAGCGGGTGGTCGAACGTTTCATCGCCGAGCGCCCGGATTTCCAGCCCATGCCGCTCAAGGAGATCTTCGGCAAGGATCGGGCGCTGGCCCTGGGCGACGGCGTGAACCTGCGCCTTTCTCCCCAGCGCCACGACACCGATGGTTTCTTCGCCGCCGTGCTCCGCCGGGTGCGGTGAAGCGGCGGGGACGGGCTTTCAGGCACCCCGCCCGACCTGGTAGATCGTGGCCATGCAACGCCGGGTCTTTCTGGGCGCCCTGCCTCTGCTGGCCGCGCCGCTGTCGCGGGCGCGGGCGGCCGCGAAGCTGGACCTCCGCTCGTTCGAGCGCGGTCGCATCGTCAAGGCGGCCCGCGCCTACCTGGGTGAAAAGCCGATCACGGTGACCGCCAGCGCCTGCCCGCGCAGCGCCGGCGGCAAGCACGACTATTACTCCGAGGCCGACTACTGGTGGCCCGACCCCAAGGACCCCAAGGCGCCGTACATCCAGCGCGACGGCGAGACCAACCCGGACAACTTCGACGACCACCGCAAGGCCATGCGCCGGCTGAGCGTGCAGATGCCGGCCCTGGCCGCCGCCTGGCTGGTGACGAAGGAACGCCGGTTCGCCGACCACGCCGTCGCGCACCTGCGCGCCTGGTTCGTCGACGCCGATACCTCGATGACCCCGCACCTGCTGTATTCGCAGGCCATCCGCAACAAGGTCAGCGGGCGCAGCATCGGGGTGATCGACACGCTCCACCTGGTCGAGGTGGCGCGCGCCACCAGCGTGCTGGCCGACACCGGCGGGATCTCGGCCACCGACCGTGACGGCGTGAAGAAGTGGTTCGGGCAATACCTCACCTGGATGACCACGCACGAATACGGCACCACCGAGCGCGACGCCAAGAACAACCACGGCACCTGCTGGGTGCTGCAGGCGGCGGAGTTCGCGCGGCTGACCGGCAACCAGACCGTCAGCGCCGACTGCCGCGACCGCTACAAGAAGATCCTGCTGCCCGGGCAGCTGGCCCCCGACGGGAGCTTTCCCCAGGAGCTGCGGCGGACCAAGCCCTACGGCTACTCGCTGTTCAACATCGACGTGATGGCGGGCGTCTGCCAGGTCCTGTCCTCGCCGCAAGACAACCTGTGGACCTTCCATCTGCCCGACGGCCGCGGGATGGACAAAGCGATGGCGTACATCTACCCGTTCATCGCCGACAAGAAGAAGTGGCCGCTCAAGCCCGACGTCATGTACTGGAAGGAGTGGCCCATCCGCCACCCTTGCCTGCTGTTCGGCGGGCTCGCGCTCGGCCGCAGCGAATACGTCGACCTGTGGAAGAAGCTCGACGGCGACCCCAAGGTCGACGAGGTGATCCGCAACTTCCCCATCCGCCAACCCGTGCTGTGGGTGTAAGACGCGGGGAAGAGGGCGCTGCGCGCCCCCTCCCCCGAGCCCTCTCCCCGGACAGGGCCAGGTTGATCAGATCGTAGAAATTGTCGGGTGTCTCCGCCGGGCAAGCCCGGCTACGAACGCTGAAAGTCGCGATTTTGGAGTGTTTGCCCTCGCCCCGCGCGAGCGGGGAGAGGGAGGGGTGAGGGGGGCCTGGCTCTCACAACACCCGCAAGACCCAGCACTTCAGGTGCGCGGTCTCCGGCACCCCCAGCAACTCCGGGTGATCCCGCCCCGCCCCTAGCCGCGCGACCACCTGCACCTGCTTTCCGGCGTCCTGCGCCGCCGCCTCGACGATTCCATCCCAATCCCCGCGGCTGATCCGACCCGAACACGAGCACGCGACCGTCAGCCCCGCCGGCGCGGTCAGGCGCAGGCCGCGCAGCACCAGCTCCTTGTAGGCGCGCTGGGCGGCGCCGGCCTCGCTGCGGCGCTTGGCCAGGGCCGGCGGATCCAGCACCACCACGTCGAAGCGTTCGCCCGCGCCCTCCAGGGTGCGCAGCAGATCGAAGGCGTTGGCTCGCCGGACCTCCAGGTTGGCAAGGCCGTTGCGGGTGGCGTTGGCCCGCGCCCGCTCGACCGCCGCCTCGTTCTCGTCGGTGGCCAGCACAGCGCCGCCCCGGCGAGCGAGGGCCAGCGCAAAGCCGCCGTGGTAGGTGAACGCATCCAGCGCCCGCGCCCCGGCCGGCGCCAGCTGGGCGACGATCTGGTGGTTGTCGGCCTGATCGAGGAATCCGCCGGTCTTGTGGTCCTCCAGCAGGTCCGCCTCCAGCTGGTTGGCGGCAAGCTGGTACACCACCCGCGCCGGTCCCTCGCCGACCAGCACCCCGCGCCGGCGGGGCAGCTGCTCGAAGTCGCGCGCCGAACCGTCGTTGCGCTCGATCACCAGCCGCGCGTCCAGCCGCTGCTGCAGCAAGCGGGCGATGGCCGGCAAGGCCGCGTCCATCGCCCCCGCGGTGGTCTGCACCACCAGCGCGTCGGCGTAGCGGTCCACGAACAGCCCCGGCAGGGCGTCGCTCTCGCCGTGCACGATCCGGTAGCCGTCCCGCTCGCGCGCCAGGCCCCCCCGACGGGCCAGCGCCGGCCCCAGCCGCGCGGCCACCAGGTCGATCAGCGGCGGCGGCTCGCCCGACGGGCCAGCGGCGAAGCTGAACATGCGCAGCGCGATCGGCGAGCGCGCCGACCAGCTGGCCAGGCCCAGCTCCTGCCCGCGCGGGTCGACCACGCGCACCAGGTCGGGTCCACCTTCCAGCGCGTCGGTGGCCGGGCCGCGCACGACGTCCTGGCGAAAGATCCAGGGGTGGCGAGCCGACACCCGGGCCCGCCCGCGCGGTCCCACCACCGCGGTGCGCGGGTCGCTAGAACTGGATCTCGGCACCGATTCCCAGGTCGAACAGCCGTACCTGCGGGTCCAGGCCCCGGGCCTCGTCGACCACCGCCGCCCCCAGCACGCTGCCCACCTCGATCCCCAGGCCCAGCCATTCATAGAGGAAGTACTTGACCCCCGCCGAGATCCGCAGCGCCGCGCCGAAAGCGCCGTCGGCACCGTCGTGGAACAGGAACACCGGCCCCAGCAGCGCGCCGGCGTAAGGCACCAGCGGGATGTCGGTCTGCAGCTTGTAGCGGATGCCGCCCAGCACGTCGGTGAAGGTGGCCACCTGCGCGCCCGCTGCGCCGCGGTCTGCGTCCGACTGCGCGTCGATCATGTCGAAGCGCAGGTCCAGCCACAGGCTGCCGGCGATCTGATAGCCGTAGTCCACCGCCGCGGCCACCCCGTGAAATCCGCTGGCCACGCCATAGCCGGCGCCGACCGAGAGGGCGTTGTCCTTGCGGAACGGATGCGGCCCGCGCAAAAATGGTTCGTCGGCTGCGGCGCCCGTGGCCAGCACGGTCACCGATCCGGCGAGAACGAGAGGAACGAACACGCGCACGGCACGCAGCATAGCCCTGGCCCTGGCCGCTTGTCTCGCGCTCGGGTGCGCGCGCCCCTACAGCGGCCCCAAGACCCTGGCCGCCTTCGGCGCCGGCGTGCTGATGTCCAGCGCCGCGCTGTGGGCGCTGGCGGATCGCAGGGAGCACCCGACCGCCGCGCGGGTGGGCATGGCCGGCGCGCTGGTGGGCGCGGGGATGGCCGCAGGCGCGGGCGCCTGGCTGGCCAGCTCGGTCGGCTGCCGGGCGGACCCCGACTGCGCCGAGGGAGAAGCCTGCCGCGAGATCCCGGCCCCGCCGGGGCGCGAGCCCTACAAGCAGTGCATGCCCCGCTGACTCAGGCGGGGGGCGCGGGCGGGCGGGCCAGTGCGCGCAGCTTATCGGGGTTGAGCACCATGTAGATGGCCTGCACCCGGCGGTCGGGAGAAAATTCGAGGGCCACCGTGCGTTCCAGGCCGGCGGGGTCGAAGACCAGCGCGCCGGGCAGGCCGTTGAGGGTGGCGGGCTGCGCGCGCAGCTGCAGGTCGATGCCGGCCGCGCGCATCTTGGTGGCCAGGCCGACGAAGAAGCGCACGATGCGGTCGGCGCCGATGACCGGCTTGAGCGCGGCGGGGCGCCGGCCGCCGCCGTCGGACAGCAGGCGGGCGTTCTCGGCCAGCATGGCCCCCAGGGTGGCGGCGTCGCCGGTGTAGGCGGCCTGGAGGAAGGCGCTGGTCAGCGCCCGTCCCTCCTCGGGCGAGGGGCGGTAGCGGGGCGGGTTGCGATCGCTCTGCAGGTGCTGGCGGCCGCGCGCGGCCAGCTGCCGGCAAGCGGCGGGCGATGACTCCAGCACCTCCGCCACGGTCTCGAACTCCATCTCGAACACGTCGTGCAGCAGGAAGGCTGCCCGCTCGAGCGGGCTCAGCCGCTCGAGCAGCAGCAGCAGCCCGAACGACAGGTCGCGCAGCAGATCGCTGCCGGCGGCCGGATCCGGATCGGGCTGGTCGGTCAGGATCGGCTCGGGCAGCCAGGAGCCCACGTATTGCTCGCGCACGGTGCGCGCCGCCTTCAGCCGGTCCAGGCACAGGCGCACCACGATGCGGGTGAGGTACGCGCGCAGCGCGCCCCGCTGGTGCTCGGGCGCGCTCTGCCAGCGCAGGTACGCGTCCTGGACCACGTCCTCCGCCTCGGCCGCCGACCCCAGCATGCGGTAGGCGACACCCTGAAGGTGCCGGCGGTGGGCCTCGAACGCGGTCTGATCGGGGCGCGGCGGGTGCACGTCAGGCCAGCATGGCACGGGCGGGGGCGGCCGGTGGCAGGACGTCGACCCCGCCGACCCGCAGCCGCTGGCACGCCCGGCCGTGCCCGAGCGCGTATTTGACCAGCGGGTAGACGCGGGTGGCGGCCACGGCGAAGGTCAGGGTCACGAGCGCCCGCTCGCCCCAGATCCGTACCACCTCGGCCCGCAGGTCGTCGAGCTCGGGGGCGCGCGCCAGCGCCGCGCGCGCGAAGCGCAGCCCCAGCGC
>JBKPRZ010000503.1:0-8017 GCA_046734815.1 Myxococcota bacterium
CTCGAGCACACGGCGAATGACCTCAAGGCGGTCCACTTCCTTCGCACTCATCGTCACCAGCTCCTGGACCAACATGCCCGCGAGCGTGCCCAGTGGCGCGTCGCATGGGGGACATTTCTACTTAGCCCAAAGCGGACATTACTAAGTGGCTGCTACACAGCGGTGGCCGCTATACCCACCTTCTGTCAACTCGCTCCAGGGCCCCCGGCCCCCGCCCCCCTTCGGGGCGGCCGAGAGAGCGTTGGTCGCCAGTGGGGGTCGCACCGAGACCGTCACCGTCATGGTCGACGGTCGCGCTCGCACCGTGATCGCGTACGTGCCGGCCGGAGTCGGGTCGCGGGAGATGCCGCTGGTCTTCAACCTGCACGGGTCCGGGGCCACCGCCGCTGACCAGCGGCAGGCCAGCGGGATGGACCGGGCGGCCGACGCGCACGGGTTCATCGCCGCCTACCCGCAGGCAGCCATTGCCCTGGGCGCGGGATTTGCCTGGAACGTGCGCGGCCAGCCGCTGGCCGGGGGCGCGCCCGTGCCGCCCGACGCGGCCGACGACACCGCCTTCATCGCCGCGGCCATCGTCGCGATCGAGCGACGCCAGGCGGTCGACCATCAGCGCATCTACGCCGCGGGCATGTCGGGGGGTGGGCGAATGACCAGCCAGCTAGCCTGTGAGCTGTCGACCGCGCTGGCGGCGGTTGCCCCGGTCGCCGGTCTGCGGTTTCCAGAGCCCTGCCCCCGCCAGCGAGCGGTCCCGATCGTGGCGTTCCACGGAACCGCCGACCGGTGAATCCGTACGACGGCAATGGTGAGGACTACTGGACCTACGGCGTTGCCACCGCGGCGGAGCGGTGGGCGGGGCACCAGGGGTGCGCTCCGGTGCCGGCGGTGTCGCGGCCCGCCTCGGGCGTCCAGCTCACGTCCTACGCTGGCTGCGCCGGGGCGGTCGACCTCTACACCGTCGAAGGGGCGGGGCACGAATGGCCGGGTGCGCCCCAGCAATTTACGCTGGTCGATGCCACCGCGGCGATGTGGCACTTCTTCAGCCGCCACCCGCTGCGCTGACCCGCGGCAGGGGCGCTCCCTGCCGGCCCGGCGTTTACTGCGCTCATCAGTCGATGCGGATGGGGCCGCCGCCGACGCCGCCGGTCGCGGTCGCGCCACCGGTGCCGCCCGTGCCGCTCTCACCTCCCGCACCACCGGTGCCGCCCGTGCCACCACCCGGGGGACCCGCGTCGGCAGCCGGAGGAGGAGGCGGGGGGCAGGGATTTTCCACCTTGCAGGGGCCCAGGTAGTCGGGGTGATTGCGAAGGTGGGCGCTGACCGCGGCGTTGCCGATGCACAATGTGTGCGCGTTCGCGGGATTGCCCGGTGGGACGTGGCAGATCGTCGTCTTCTTCTTGCTGGCGGGGTCGCAGGCCCGCACCTGGTCGTGCTGGTCCACGGTGCCGTCATTCAGACTGCAGGCGGCCTGTTCGCGCAGGTTCTGAGCGAGCAGGGACTCGTCCCCGTCGTCCACCTCACCCATGCAGCTGACCATCACTGTCAACGCGGAGCTGAGGAGAGCAGTCATCGGAAAGTGGGAAAGACGCATCGTTAGTCCTCCGGGCCCAGGTTTCGACAGGGCTTACGATGGTCGCCGACAAAGGATACGTGGTCATTACCCAGCGCCGCGGCTCTTCTGTTCGGGACCTTGGCCGGGCGGCGTCACACTTGCCGCCACGCCGCCAGTGCCGGTCAGATTGCCGAACTCGCTCAGGCAAGCGCCTTCCTGGCCCACCGGCACGCTGTTCGCGGGCGAGCCGCCGGCGTCGCGGGCATCGGTCCAGATACCCCAGCAGGTCCTGTCGCGGTGGGTGTTCCACTCGGTCTCGTCGGAGCGCCGGTCTTCGGGGGCCGTCACCCCTGCGACGTCGACGCGACCCCGCTTGTCGTGCTGTAGTGTGAGGATGCGCCTCTGGGCACTGAGCGGCGTGCTGCTGTTCGCAGCCGCCTGCAGCGAGCTGCGGTCGCACCCGGAAGTCACCGCCGACGCCTCGGCGGGAACGCTCGGCGAGGTGGCGGCACCAGCCGATGCGACCCCAACACCCGGTGCGGATGCCCCCGCCCGCGATCGGGTGACCCCGGACATCGATGCTCCCGGCCGTGAAGACACCCGCGGCGACGGATCCGCCTGTCCCGCCCCGGTGCCCGCCCACTGCACCAGCGGCAGCAGGGACGGGGACGAGAGCGACGTCGACTGCGGCGGAGCGGCCTGCCCCGGCTGTCCGCTCCGCCGGGTGTGCCAGCGCGACGCCGACTGCCAGACCGGGACCTGCCAGTCCGGGCGCTGCGCGCTGTACAGCCTGAGCTGGCAACCGGGCGCCCCGACCGACTTGCAACACTACGCCCACACCGCCGCCTCCGACGGAAAGCTGCTGTACGCGCTGGGCGGCGGCGAGAGCGGACCGACCTGCGCGCAGTTGCCCATCCAGGGACGAGACTGCGACCACCGCTCGGAGGTCTTCGACCCCAGCGCCGGCCGCTGGTCGCTGCTTCCCATCGACCTGTGGCCCACGGTGGGCCGGGGCCTGGCGGCGGGCACCGACGACCGCGGGGTCATCTATCTGTTCGGGGGCGCGCAAGGCTCGGGCGCCAACCGGCTGCGTCCCACCTACGACGCCGTCGCCTACCTCCCCGGATCTCCGGGCTGGGTGACCCTGGCGCGGATGACGATCCCGCGCGCGTTCCACGCCGTGGGACGCGCGCCCGACGGCTCGTTCGTGGTGGTGGGCGGCGCCGGCTCGGGAGGAACCGTGTCCACCCGACAAGGCTGCACCGATCTCATCGATCGTTTCGTACCCGCGCCGGTGTCACTGGAGGTCGCCGCCGACAGCGGCAGCTGGAGCACCATCGGCAAGCTGCCCGCCGGTCTGTGCCAGCCGGCGATGGCCCCCCTGCCCGACGGCAAGTTCCTGGTGGTGGGTGGCCGGCAGGCCACCGCCCAGGACTTTGTCTACCAGACCGTGGCCACGGTGCTGCGTCTGGACCCGATGCGCGGCACCACCGAATCGCTCCCGCCCCTGCCCCGCGGCCGCTACGCGCTGGCCGCCGTGGCCGCGCCCGACGGGCGCATCTACGTGATCGGCGGTCGCTCCGCCGAGGCCGACACCTCGGTGACGGCCGAGGTGCTGGCTTTCGATCCGGAGAGCGCGACCTTCCAGAGCGTGACGCCGCTGCAGCAGGCGCGTTCGGATCTGGCGGCGGTGATCGGCCCTGACCTCCGCCTCCACGTGATCGGCGGTCTGACCGAGACCGGCTCCGACCAGCCCAACCGCACCACCGAGACCTACGGCCCGGCGATCAATCTGTTCCCCACCACCGCCAGCCAGAGCGGCACCGACGTGGTCATCACCAGCAACCCCGCCGCCGGTCGATTCGCCCCCGACGCCGAGGTCGAGGTGTTCCTGGATCGGATGGTGGACGCGCCGCTGGCCCGCGGGCGCACCGGCCCCGACGGCACCGTCGCCGGCCGGCTGGAGCTGCCCATCAGCATCCGGGTCCCGCGCGGCGTGCACGACGTCTACGTCCGCGACTCCCGCAGCCGCTACCCCGCGCGGGCCCGGCTGATGGTCGGCCCCTGATGCATTCGCGCGCCTCAGGTTCGGGTCAGCGAACCTAGATCGAGCCGCAGCTGACGCCGGAGGTCGGCCCGTGGACGAACGAGCCGCCGCAGTTGGCCCCTTCGAGGAACCGCCCCGTGCGGGCTCGGCACGCCCCGAAGGACGGTGAGCACGCAGTCGTTGAGCTCACCCACCGTCGCTGTGCAGGGCTCGAGCCGCATGTTCGCCGCGCAATTAGAGGGCAGAAAGTTCAAGCCCTGTTATGGCATCGCATCAGCGGTGGCCGCCATACCCACCTTCTGTTCAACTCGCTTCAGGGCCCCCCCGCCCGCCCCCGCCCCTCGGGGCGGCCGATCGGCCGGCGCATCGGTCGGGGTTTGAAGGTGAAGTGCTGCACGGTCTCGAGCTGCTGGCCAGTCGAGGTGCTGGGGCCGTCGGTGTACAGCCAGCGCTGGGTCGGCGGGACCACACCGTCGTGGTAGCTGGCGCCGGTGAAGGGATCGTGGATCTCGAGAACGCCTGGCATACACGGACAAGGACAATTTCTGCACGGCCAGTCGGAGCGGGCAGTACGCGTGGTGCTCCGATAATTGGATGGAAGACACGTTCACCTTCGATCTGCGAGCGGGGCGACTGGTCGATCAGGACGATGGTTTGCTGCCGCTGGTGGAACGGGTTTCCAGTCACGGCTGGTCGGCCGAGTTTGCCCAAGCTGACCAGCTATTCGTCTACTCGAGCTGGCGAGACGGGGAAGCGGCCCCGCGGGTGGTCCCGGCGGCAGAACTGGGTCGGACGGCTCCTCGAACCTGGGTGAGCGACCCTACCGACCTCGAGCCGCGGCGGACGTGGGTGCGGCCGAGGCCCTCAGCCAGTCATCGCAGATTCTGGGGTCGCTTGCAGGCTAGGGGAACCCGCAACGAGATGTGCATCGCCACGATGGTCGTCGCGCTGCCGAAAGGCGCCGTGACCCACGCTCCTCCCCGCGGCGGACTCAGTACGATTCCGGCGCGGCGGAGGCGTAGTCCCTGGCGATGCGAATGTCGCCGACGAAGCTGGCGGACTGGGGCTTGGGGCTGCTGGTGGTGCCGTAGATGCCCCACTTCGGGTCGATGAATCCGCCGTCGAGGGTCTGGCAGGGCAGGCGCATGGAGTCGTTGGACAGCCTCTGTTGCTGGCCGTTGTAATAGACCTCGACCCAGCCGACCTTCGGGTCATAGGACTGCTTGATGCCGATCACGATCGTGAACCATTGGCCGATGGGGGTGGGGATGGAAAAGATGGTGGTGCCGCCGCTGAGCCCGCCGCCCGTCTTGCCGGCGCCAGGCTTCTGAACCTCGACGTTCAAGCGGCCACCACTCGGGCGGATGAGCAGGGGAAAGTTGAGCGTGTTGGGGTGGCCGGGCGTGTCGTAGGTCTTCCACTGGAAGATGCCGGTGACGGTGAGGTCCATCGGCGCTTCGATCTTGTAGCGCATGCCCACGTAGACGACCTCGCCCTCCTTGGAGTCGAAGCCGGCGGCACCCTTCGCCTCGCAGCGATTCACGCCCGGCGGGCGGTTGAACTTGCGGACCTTGCCGTGCTCGGGGTCGTCGACGACCGTGACGGTGCACCCGCCGTCGGTGTTCATGTTCTTGAACACGGCGTTGCCCTTCGCCGGATCGGCGTACCAGATCACGCCGGCCGGGTTCCCCGCATCGCCGCCCGCACCACCACCGCCCACGTCGACGACGTCCGCCGCGTCGGGCGCGCCTGTCCCCGCCGCACCTCCGCTGCCACCGTCGCCGGCGCTCCCTCCCGCGCCCGCTTCCCCGCTGCCGCCGGTGCCGGCCGTGCCCTGCCCACCCTTGCCGCCTTCCCCGGCCGGCGCGGCGTCGGGCGCGATCGCTCCTCCGCCCGAGTTTGATGAGCTGTCCCAGCAGCCAGACATGACAGCGACGAGAAAGACCACGACGTGCAAGCGGTGCATCGTGGCCATCCTACCAGCGGCCGGGTCTCCTCCTTCCCGTCCTTCCGCCGGTAACGTTGCCACGGAGACGTCGTTGTCAACATTGTTGTCGGAGTCTGCCCAGTTCCTACAGTCACCCGTTCAAGTCTTTGCTGGCCCCGGCCTCCGCCTGGCGCCCGCGCGCCGTCCGCATCATCCTTCGACACGATGGCCTGGCTGACCGACGATCAGCTCGCGGCGTTCGCGTCCGACGGTTACCTGGTGCTCCGCAACGTCGTACCCGAGCCCCTGCTGGCAGCCGCCGACATCGAGATCGACGGCCTGGCCGCCGAGCGCCCCCCCGAAGGCCACCCCGGCGAGGGACAGAGGACCTGGTTCGTCCCCCTGAACCGGCTCCCCCGCTGCGACGACGTCCTCAGGAACTCCCCCGCCCTCGCCATCGCGCAGGAGCTGGTCGCGCCCCACACGATCGATCACGCCGCCCTCGACGGCAGCCGCTACAACCATATGCAGATCGCGATCACCATCCCGCCCTGGTCACACATCCCCGGCGGCCCCCACATCGACGGCTGGGACCCTGGCGCCACGTTCACGATGCTCGCCGGCGTCCTCCTCACCGAACAGCAAGACACCCAGTCCGGCAACCTCTGGGTCTGGCCCGGATCCCACCTCGCCCACGAGCGCCTCTTCCGAGAGCGCGGCACCACCGCCCTCGCCAACGTCGGCGGCCACGCAACCCTCCTCGACCCACCGGTCCCCTTGCGCCCCGGCATCCCGATAACCGGCGGCCGAGGAGACCTGGTCCTTGCCCACTTCCTCACCGGCCACAACAAGGGCGGCAACACCGCCCCCCACATCCGCCGCACGATTTACTATCGCCTCAATGCCGCCGGCCACACCACCCGCTCCGACGCCACCCGCCTCGACGCCTGGACCGAGTACCCACGCATGCGCGCCTTCCCGCGCTAAGGAGATCCGCGCGCACCATTCATGGCTCGCACGATCACCGCTCCCACCACTCCATTTCACACCGGCCGCGCTTCCGCGCCGGTGCGGTCAGGGGCCGTAGGGGTTGCGGACCGGGCCCGCGGCGGTGGATCGCCGGCTCTCCCGCGATTCACCCTTCAGGAGGTTGCCCTCCCCCGGCTCCAGCAGCACGTTTCCCGTTCGCTGGCCCGGTGCAGGTTGGAGGTCAGCGCGCAGACCACCACGGTGTCGGGCTACCACGACGGCGAGGGCGGTGGTGTACATCACCAGAACGCAAGTGCGCGGCGGCATCCGGCGATTGGAGGCGGTGGTGAAACCGTGACGACGCCGTTCGCTGCCTGACAGTCAGATGCGTTCCCCGGATACCGGGGGCGCGGATCTGCCAGGTGGTACGTCGGCTGCAGTAGGCCTCGGCATGCGACCTGGAATGAAGCCCGCGACCGTGATCGTGATCGTGGCACTGCCGCTGGCCTTCGCCTCTCCCTCCCTTGCGGCGGAGCCCGACACCGCGCCCCGACCGGCAACCGCCCGGCACTGGTATGGCGGACCAATCCTGGCCGCCGACGCGGCCAGCCTGGGTCTCGCCATCCTCGCGTTTCACGGCACAGACAACCACACGGTCGCGAAGATGGCCCTGGGCTCCTTCGTCCTGGCCTCGCCGGCGATCCACGCCATCCACGGCAATCCGCACCGGGCGCTGCTGAGCGGCGTGCTGCGCGCGGCGCTGCCGCTGGGCCTCGCGGTACTGGCAGAGAAGGCCACCGACTGCAGCCACCCGCGGTACCTGGAGTTCTGCGGGCTGGCCGAGTTCACCGGCGGCTTCGTCGGCGGAGCAGCGCTAGCGATCATCGCCGACCAGCTCCTGGCTCGCGACAGCCATACGGTCGCGGGTGAAGGGGCGGCCTCCCGCCCTGCTTCCGCCCTCGCCCTGCACCCGTTCATCGCCCCCACCCGCCGCGGAGCCACCGCTGGATTCGCCGCAACGTACTGACAGCCGCCGCTTGGCAGCCGCGGGGATTCGCAGCCCTGGGCTGCGCAGCCGCAACACAACAGAGGAGAGGAAGCCATGTACCGAGCATGTCGTTCCATGAAGCTCATGACCGCCGGCCTGGCCGCACTGTGCGCCAGCGCCACCCTCGGCAGCGCCAGCCCGGCGCTCGCGCAACCAAACCGATACGCGGAAGACTGGGAAAGCCTCAAGAAGATAGTGGGGTTCGGCGAGAGCGCCTTCAAATACTTCCACGGCTTTCTGGGAGCCATCGCCTGGCTGACCGGCCTCGAGGACACCGGCGGCGCGCCCACCATCGACGACATCCGCACGACCATGGTGGAAGCCCTGCGGGACCAGCAGACCGACGAGCTGCTCGTGGCGGTGGATACCCTGACCTCCAACTTCCAGGAAATCCGTTCGCAGGCGAAATCCCGGGCGGCCTTCCTGATGAGCCAGGGGCTCCGGCCAGAGGACCTGATGCGGGATCCCGCGGGCCAG
>JBKPRZ010000504.1:0-15028 GCA_046734815.1 Myxococcota bacterium
CCGCCGGCGTGGGCACCGTCACCGTCCCGGACGCCATCGGCGTGAAGTACCCCAGCGCTCCAAGCGAATGGCGATGGCAATGGGCATTCCCCGCCGCTCGCCACTATCGCGAACGCGGCACCGACCGTCGTCTGCGCCACCACCTGCACGAGACCGTCATCCAGCGAGCCGTCCGCACCGCCGCCTTGGACGCCCACGTCGCAAAACCCGTCACCCCCCACGCCCCGAGGCACAGCTTCGCCACCCACCTGCGGTGAAACGCCGTTGCCCCCGCCCGTCGCTGCTTTTCCCACGACCTGTTCGTACGTTATCGATCGATCCACGCCATCCCGCCCGCCACCGTTCCCGCACACACCGCCCAGAACCTCCATCATCTCGAGCCCCTCCCCACCCGACCCTCCCCAGTGCCCTCCCACACGGATGCGCTGTTCCCCGTGGTAGGGTCATGCAGCTGAATCAAAAATGGGGCGGACAGGAAAACGGTGACGGAACGAGCGTGAGGTCATCCGGAAAAGTGATGCCACTCATCGAACGCCTGGGACGGGGGGCAGGTGCCCGATGGCGCAGTATCCGGCTGAGGGCGCTTGGCGAGGCGCCGTACGCTTTCGGGATCACTGTAGCGGAAGCATCAACTTGGCCTGCCGCTCGTTGGGAAGCGCAGGTCCTCGAGCGCGCGACATTCGTGGCGGTTGTGGATGGGCGCGATATGGGCGTGGCCGGAGGAGCAGCCCACGAACGCAACGACGTGCGCGAGCTGGTTGGTATGTGGGTCGACCCCGCTGCGCGGGGGCGGGGAATCGGCGCGCAACTCATCGACAGCGTCGCGACGTGGGCGAAGGAGTCCGGCGCCAGCGTGCTGGTGCTGGACGTGGTCGAGGAGAACGCACCCGCTATCGCCCTATACGAACGCGCTGGCTTTCTCCGATTCGACGGCGCGGCGATGGGCGAGCGTGCGCCAGGCGAGCTCCGCTTCGTACGGTCTCTCGCGATGATGTCGGGGTGAGCTCGTTTCGCGAGCTCGGCTCGTAGCAGGGTGCCACCCAACCAGGGCTCGCAGCAGACGAAGCCCGCGCATTTCAACTCGGAACGTGTGTAGTTTTAGTGGGCTCCCAGCGGCTACGCGCTCACGAGTTGTGGCAGCCACGTTCGGCTACGGACCCCCGAAACAGCGGAGCCCATCCAGACGTACGTTGCCCGTTACGGAGCAACCCTGGTCGAGCTGCCGGAGGCTACCTGGACGACATCGATTGCGCAGTGGAACGGTTCTGCTTGTAACGTCCTCGTTAATCTCTGGACGGAGATCGAGGCCAGCGGATTGACGGGCCATCCCATCGAGCTCTTCGATCTGAACGTCTCGATGCCTCTGCCCACCGCCGCGGTCTCGGCCACGGCCACCCGCGGGAGCCGCCCGTGAAGTGAGCGAGCTTCACGAGGCGGAGCTTGGCCAACGCCAGGCTCACAGGGAAAATCCGCAACCGATCGGACAGCACATCGATTCAGATCGAGATTTCCCGCGCATGACCAAGTCGCCAATCGGTACGTTGGAGGTCATGGGCGACCAGGAGAACCGTCTGCAGGGACGCCGCGTGCTGCTGCCCAACCCAGCCGCTGCAGCGGCCGAAGCCCTCGGCGTTCAACTCGGAACCAGTCACGGGTCGCTTCGCTTCCTCGATCGTTCGCAGCTGAATGCAGTAACGTTTAGCCAGACTGTCGCGACGGCACTCTGCCTTCTGGTGTGAGAGCCATCGTGACCGAGGTGTACGGGGTGTTGGCGTCGAGTCAGTCAGTTCACTGGTGGTACAGGACGTGCACTGCCCGCCCGCTGATGGCACTCGCACCTCAACCCTATCTCTCTGCGTGCTTGCAGGTCCTTCGGTCGGTGACGCTCGAGGCCCGTCTCATCGGAAACTCCGGCGAGAAGAGTGGACTGACTGCCGACGATGCGAAACAGCTGGCAGATCTGATGGACGCAGTCGAAAACATTCCCGATCTTCTTACGCGTTGGGAGGACTGCGACGAGGTATGGCTCCGACGCGATCTCAAGACGTACGATGATCGTTGGGCTGTGCGGTCATCCTTCCGGCTACTGGAGGTCTACGATCGCCACTTCGTGAGCAACCGCTCCGCTCGGTCGCAGTCTCGCCGATGAATGCCAGGTCGTTGATATGGAACTGAACCGACAAGGCTTTGTTGACGGCGGTCCAGGTTCTGGCCCGTAGGGCCGGCCTCGTAGCAGACGCTAGGCTCCTTGCGTTTCCCAGTTCTTCCGTGAACTTCCAGACTGCCCTGTGCCGAAATGCGGGATCGATGGCGTCATTGGCGACGGCTCAGGCTTTCCTGTCTATCAAGAGTCCTCGCGGCATGAAGGCGCACGGGTTCTGAGTGGCGCATGACGGCCAAGTTCTACGCCATCGGTTCCTTCTTCATTGCTCCCGAAATCTCTTTGTCGCCGTGGGGGACCTGACCGAGGGTGAGGTCAAAGTCGGGATGTCGATGGCAGTGTCGCTGGGAGGCTTCTCTGTCGTCGAGGGTTCCGAGCTTCCTGGTAATATTGATCGTCCGTGAAGGGCTTCGCCGCTGGAGCCCTGGCTCGTTAGCCGGACTGGAACATGGAACGAATCGCTGTCCTTCTGGGAACATCGGGTGCCCGGCTTGCGGTGAAGCCTCTGGCGCGGGCGCATGCAAGCGCCACCGACTACTGGGACGGCAACTGGATCAACTGCCTTGTCACGGCAACAGCCGGCGGGTTCCGTGCCGAGTACACTGCCTGCCTTCGCGCGGAGGAATTGGCCGGCTTTCGACGCGATCTCGAGCGGCTCCATCGAGAGCTCGAGGGTCGCGGCGGTTTCAAGTCCATGGAAGACTGGGTAACGGTAGAGGTGGTGGGAGATGGTCGGGGGCATTATAGAGGACGGTGTCGACTCCGAGATCGCGCCGGCGACGGCAATACCCTGCTATTCGAGATCGCGTTTGATCAGACCGACGTCCCGGCGATGCTCGAGCAGCTAAGGAAGATCGAGGCGGACTTTCCCGTGATCGGCGGAAGGGCCGGCTAACAGGGGTGCTGGGCGGCTTGTCCCTGGCCCTTCTTGACCGCGGTTCGTGAGAGGCTCGGCGAACCCAAGGTGTACTTCGCTCGGCTGGAAAAACTCGCCGGCTTGATCCTCCGTCGGTGCGGGAGACAAGCCCTCGATCGTGAGCCTTGGCGCTGCCCGGGACGAACCGGGGAGTTCGAATCTGTGACGAAGGCCACCGTCGTTCAGGGCCCGCGTGCAGTCCTGACCAGGAAATGCAGTGGACGACCACCCTTCCTCGCTAGGCTCGGGCGGGTGTTCGCCGCTGAGTTCCGATCGTCAGGCCTCTTCTCATGACAATAGATCTCATCGACTGGCCGCGCGTGCAGCGTGTCTTGAATGACAGCCCTGTCCTCGACGGCTACGAGGGCTACTACCGACAGTTCACGGTTCCACGTCGTAGCGTCGCTCCCCTCGTGCCACAAACGCGCGAGGTGTTGAGATCGGCGCTCGTGCCCGAGATGCGTATTCTGGATGTCGGATGTGGGAGGGGCGACACGTTGCTTGATCTTGCGACGCAGTTCCGGTGGGGCGTGGGAATCGACGAGTCCAGGGAAGTCATGCTCGCCAAGGCGAAGGCCGCCAAGGCTGATCGCGCGGTCGCGAACGTTGATTTCTCAGCGTCCAAGGCGGCTGCTTTGCCATTCGAAAAAGAAACGTTCGACCTGGTATTTTCCGAGCGGGGACCGCTGGGCTACAACGACGTAACCCTGAAGGAAGCCCTTCGGGTGCTCCGGCCCGGTGGATTGATTTTCATCGAGATGGTTGGCGAGTTGAACAGCTGGGAGACGCGCCTGGCGTTCGAGGCGGGATATGAGAAACCGCGCGCGCTGGCGAGCGTCCTCGAGATCGAAGGCGATCGTCTTGTGCGGCACGGAGTGCGGCTTCACACACTTGCCAGCCGCTTGCAGCTCGCAGAGTTCGATTCGATCGAGGATTGGCTGCGCTATCAGCTGTACAGCTGGTCGCCCCCTGGCCGGGAAGCTTTCACGGAAGCCAGGCTAGATGCGATTCATTCTTTTCAGAAGATCGCCTCGGATCGTAGCGGACGGATCTCGATCACGGGTCATACGCATTGGGTAGCCGGAACGAAGGGGTCATGACGTCGGCCTGAGGTCAGCTGCGGAGCAGCCTCGTGGATTCGACCTCCTGAATAGCGGGAACCTGGAGGAGCTGAGGAGGAGCTGAGATGGATGGCCAGCTGGCACTTCTGTTTGCGCTGACCTTTGTCATCAACCTCGTTGGCAGCCTCGCCTATTCGGTCAGGATAGCCGGGGTACGGACGCTGCGAATCGCGGTATCGCTGTCGCTGTTCAACATTCTTCTGCTCGTCTCCCGGACTGCAAATTCGTTCCAGGCGCCGCTCCTGGCCAAGCGCGTGGAAGCTTCCCTGACGGCAACCGCCGAACCGTCGGTCGCAGACTTCCGATGGTTGCTGGCCGCTGCCTCGCTGGCGACGGTTGCGGGTGCCGCGCTCACGCCGATGTTTCAGCGTCTTTTCACCAAAGCCGTGAAGAGCTTCGCGATGGATCGGTCATTGAGCCGGCTCGTATTCCGGCTTTTCTCGGCAGCAGGCCTGGCGGCGGTCCGCGAGACGGCCGCGATTCCGTCGGTGAAGACCGCTTTGGCCTCGACGAGGCGACCGTCGATCGCCCCGCAAGTCGTGGTGACCAATGTTCTTGCCACCGCGATATGGACTGTGGGCGTCTTCGCTTCACTCTACGCGGCTTACCTGGCCCCTGAACTCCGCGTCACCTCGAGCAACCTTTCGGGCATCATCAACGGCATGGCCACGATTCTTCTGTTCGTGGTCGTGGACCCGCACCTGTCGTTGATCACCGACGACGTCCTTCAGGGGCGAACGTCCGAAGGATTCTTTCGGCGAGCCGTTGTCTGGATGCTCGGCAGCCGGCTGCTGGGCACACTTCTGGCCCAACTTCTGCTGGTGCCGGCTGCGATGATCATCGCCGCGTTGGCCAGAAGGCTATGATCCGGGATCGAAGCGACATCCAGCCGTTGGACGCGGGAGGAGCCATGGAATTACGACAAACGATCATCTTCGCGAAGGACATGGACCGGATGGCGGCGTTCTATCGGGACGGACTGGGGCTTCGCGAGATAGTGGAGTCGCGCCAGGAGGGCTGGGTGGAGTTCGCGGCCGGGGGGAGTCTGCTGGCGCTTCACGCGATCCCCTCCCACATCGCCGCGAGCATCGAGATAAAGACGCCGCCCGAGGCGCGAGCCCAGACCCCCATCAAGCTCGCGTTCGAGACGGAAGACGTCGTCGCCGCTCGAGCCCACCTGATCTCTCGGGGAGCGGTCATGTTCGAGCCACGGGCCTCGGGCAGCTGCGATGGCCTCGACCCGGAAGGAAACGTGTTCCAGATCGTCCGCAAGAAGCGCTGAGCTGATGCGCAGGCTCATCTCGAGTGGCAGTCCCTTCGAACCTGGCATCGGCATCTCGCGGGCGGTGCGCAGCGGGGTCGTCGTCGCTGTCTCGGGCACGGCGCCGCTGGGGCCGGACGGGCTCACGGTCGGCAGAGGCGACCCCGGCGTTCAGACGAGACGGTGTCTGGAGATCATCGAGGCCGCGCTCCGGTCTGCGGGCGGGTCCCTGTCCGATGTCGTGCGCACCCGCATTCTGCTCACACGCATCGAGGACTGGCGGGCGGTGACAGCCGTGCACGGCGAGTTCTTTCGAGAGATACGGCCCGCCAACACGGTCATGCAGGTCTCGCGTTTCATCGACCCGGACTGGCTGGTGGAGATCGAGGCCGATGCCGTGATCGACGCAGACGATGGTACGAAAGGATGAAGGACTTTGCCTTCGCCACGCTGGTCGCCTGCATCAACAGAGCATGATTTCCGGGCTGCTGACGACTGAGAGGATCGACGCCTCACCGCTGGGCTTCCTGCGCACGCAAGGTGACCTGTTCGCCGTGTTCGATGGGGCCACCCAGGACTCCGGTAACGTGTCGTATGGGCTGCGCGTCGCCAGCGATCGGTTCTTCGTCAAGACCGCGGGCGATCCCGGCGACCGCAAGCCTTCTCTCGACCACGCCGCGAGGGTCGAGCTTCTCCGCAACGCCGTTCGCATCGCCGGCGCGGTCCCCCACCCGGCTGTGCCGGCCCTTCGGCACGTCATCGAGTCGCCGCACGGGCCACTGCTGGTCTACGACTGGGTCGAGGGTGAGCTGATCGGGACGGAGCGGGCGCGGCGACACCATCCCGACTCCCCGTACAGCCGTTTCCGGACGCTGGCGCCGGACCGGATCCTGGCGGCGCTCGATGTCGTGTTCGATCTGCACGACCGGCTGGCCGCCCGCGGCTGGATCGCGGTGGACTTCTACGACGGCTGTCTCATCTACGACTTCCCGATGAACGCGCTTCATGTGATCGATCTGGACAATTACCAGCGCGGTCCCTTCACCAACCAGATGGGGCGGATGTTCGGATCCACGCGCTTCATGGCACCCGAGGAGTTCGACCGCGGCGCCCCGATCGATCAACGGACCAACGTGTTCACGATGGGCCGGACCCTCCTCGAGTTTCTCGGCGACGGGACCGACCACCCGACTGCCTTCCGCGGCTCCCCGGCCCTGCTCGAAGTCGCGCGCCATGCCTGTCAGACGATCCCCGGCGATCGCTTCCCCACGATGGCCGACTTCGTTCGCGCGGTCCGGGGCGCAGGCGCATGAGCTCCGCGGGGCCACTCACCAGCGCCAGCCCGCGTTCAACCACGGTTCGAGCAAGAAATACGACGGCCAGCGGTCGTCGCGCGCGCGAAAAGACGCCGGCCGGCCGGCTTCGATGGGCCACCAGTTGAACGCAATGGCCGGTTCGATCCAGACGCCGGGCGCTCGGGCGGCCCAGCGCCAGCCAGCGCGGGTCTGCAGGAATAGCTGGTAGCCGGTCTTCCGGGGCCGGTCGTTCTCGCTGTACACCTGCAGGAAGTTGAACGCACGCAGGCTGGCGTTCAGGCCGCGATACAAGTAGCAGCGCCAGCCCACCCCGATCCCGATCGAACGCACGAAGCCCGGGTAGTCCTGGCCGCGGTCGCCGTAAGACGACCCGTACGGAATGCCGATGGGGGCGTGATAGGTCCAGGTGACCGGCTCGATCTCCAGCGCGTGGCGCTCGCCGAACCGGCGGTTCACCTCCAGGTAATAGAACTGCGGTGCATCCGGCAGGAGGTTGGCGAACATCCAGGCCGAGCTGCCCACGGACCACTGGTCGGCCCCGGGTCCAACCTCGGCGCGCGACGGCCGCGACACGCTCAGCAGCACAATGACCGCGATCAGCGGAGCCCGAAGGCGCATGACTGCGAATCTACGACCCGGCCGTGCGCGCACAAGGCGGCGGCGTCACTTCTTGATCCGGATCAACGGACGGCCGCTCGACGGCGGGTCAAGCGGCGGCGGATGCGGCTGAGGGTCTCGGGCTGGATGCCCAGAAAGCTCGCGATGTGGTACTGCGGGACGCGCTGGAGCAGATCGGGGCGGCGGGCGACCAGGTCCAGGTACCGTTGCTCGGCGGTGCGCGTGAGGATCTCGATCTGCGTGCGCTGGAGGTTGGCCAGCAAGGCTTCACCCATGACCCGGCAGATCGACTCGAAGCGCGGGTGCTCGGCCAGGCCGCGCGCCTCTTCCTCCGGCGTGCTGGCGCTGGCCACGACCTCTTCGAGGCACTCGAAGGTGACCGGCGAGGGGGCGTCGGTGCCGTGGGTGGGGGGAATGGCCGGGTGGAACTCGGTGTAGAAGGCCAGGGTCCGGTCATCGCCCCCGCCGCGGCGAAACGCGCGCACACATCCCTGGACCACCAGCCAGCTCTCGCGCGCCGCCGCGCCTTCGGCCAGCAGCACGGTCCCCCTGGGGTAGCGTTCGATGCGCGACAGCTTCCTGACCAGCTGCCGGTCGGTCTGGTCCAGCGCCACGTGCTGCGAAAGAAACGCCAGCACGCGATCGACCGGGTCGAGGCGGTCGAGGTCGGCGCCCCGACCCGTGCCCGAGCCCGGGGTCGGCGTCATCATCTATATGAAGGTATCACCCGCGCCTGGCTGGCTGCCTCCCGGGGCCGGCTGTACCGCGCGCCAACCCGGCAATCCCGCCTTGGCCGCGTGCGGCAGGCGCTCTTCTGCTAGTATCCGCGCTTCCCTTGGACTGGAAATCCACCCTCAACCTGCCCAAAACCGACTTCCCCATGCGGGGGGACCTGGCCAGGCGCGAGCCGGACTGGCTGGCGCGGTGGGAGGCGGAGAAACACTACGAGCGGACGCTCGCGGTACGCGATGCAGCGGGGGCGCCGCCCTTTGTTCTTCACGACGGGCCCCCCTACCCGACCGGCGGCATCCACCCGGGCACCATGCGCAACAAGGTGCTCAAGGACCTGGTGGTTCGCTCGCAGCTGCTCATGGGTCGGACCACCCGCTTCGTTCCGGGCTGGGACTGCCACGGCCTGCCCATCGAGCAGCAGGTGGAGGCGGAGCACGGCTCCCGGGACAAGCTGGGGATCGAGGAGTTCCGCCGGCGCTGCGAGGCGCACGCGCTCAAGTTCGTGGACATCATGCGCAGCGAGTTCAAGCGGCTCGGCTGCGTCGGATTCTGGGCAACGCCCTACCTCACGCTCTCCAAGGACTACGAGGCGACCATCGTCAGACAGCTGGGGGTGTTCGCGCGCGCGGGGATGCTTTACCGGGCCAAACGTCCGGTGCACTGGTGCGTGTCGCACCAGACCGCGCTGGCCGAGGCGGAGGTCGAATACGCCGACCACACCTCCCCATCGATCTATGTGCGTTTCCCGGTGGAGCCCGGTCAGGCCGCGGTCGAGGCGATCTTCGGCAAGACGCCGGTGTCGCTGGTCATCTGGACCACCACACCCTGGACGCTGGCGGCCAATCTGGCGGTGGTGGCCAACCCGCAGCTGACCTACGTCGGCATCCCGCTGCGCGCGCCCGACGGGGACACGGAATACATGTTCGTGGCCAAGGGCCGGGCGGAGGCGTTCCTGACCGAGTGCCACCTCAGCGCCCCGCCGCCCGCCGAGTGGATCGAGGTCAGCGGCCAGCAGCTGGCCAGCCTGCACAGCATCCGCTACCACCACCCGTTCATCGAACGGCCGCGCGCCGAGCGCGACTTCCGCCTGTATTTCGCGTCCCACGCCACCCTGGAGGCCGGCACCGGCCTGGTGCACACGGCGCCCGGCCACGGCGCCGAGGACTATCAGGTGGGCCGCCAGGAGGGGCTGGAGATCTACGCCCCGGTCAACGCCCAGGGGCGCTACACCGCCGACGTCCCGCACTGGGCGGGCCTCAGCGTGTTCGAGGCCAACCCGAAGGTGGTCGAGCACCTGGCCAGGACCGGCTACCTGCTCAACCGCCCCGGTGAAACCATCCGCCACCAGTACCCGCACTGCTGGCGATGCAAGAACCCGGTCCTGTTCCGCGCCACCACCCAGTGGTTCGCGCGCCTGGGCGAGGCCGACGATCCGAAGAGCCTGCGCGCCGGCGCGCTGGCGGAGATCGACCGCACCACCTGGATCCCGGCCTGGGGCCGCGACCGCATCCACGGCATGATCGAGGTGCGCCCCGACTGGTGTCTGTCGCGCCAGCGGGTCTGGGGCGTGCCCATCCCCGCCTTCCGCTGCGCCAGCTGCCCCGACCCCGAAAACGCGCACCTGCTGCCCCAGGTGATCGACCGCCTGGCCGGCATCTTCGCCACTGAAGGTTCGAACGCCTGGTTCTCCCGGCCGCTGGCCGAGCTGCTGCCGCCCGGCACCACCTGCCCCGAGTGCGGCGGCAGCGCGCTCGAGAAGACCAGCGACATCGTCGACGTCTGGTTCGAATCGGGCGTCTCCTGGGCGGCGGTCGCCGACGGCAAGCTGGTCCCCCCCGGCCAGAAGGTCGACCTGTATCTCGAAGGGGCCGACCAGCACCGCGGCTGGTTCCATTCCTCGCTGCTGACCGCGGTGGCCGCACGCGGGACCGCGCCCTACAAGGCGGTCCTCACCCACGGCTGGGTGCTCGACGAACGCGGCAAGGCTTACTCCAAGTCGGAGATCGCGGCCGCCCGCAAGGCCGGGATCAAGATCGACTACATCGATCCGATGGAATGGATCGCCAAGAACGGTGCCGAGCTGCTGCGCCTGTGGACCGCCTCGGGCGACTACCAGTCGGACGTCGTGTTCGGCAAGGCGATCCTCGACCAGCTGTCCGAGTCGTACCGCAAGATCCGCAACACCTGCCGCTACCTGCTGTCGAACCTGTACGACTTCCAGCCGGCGCGCGACGCCCTGCCCGACGACCAGCTGCGCGAGCTGGACCTGCTGTCGCTGGGGTTGCTGCGCGAGCGCGACCACCAGGTGTTCGAGGCCTACCGCCGCTTCTCCTTCCACGAGGTGGTCCGCAACATCGTCGAATACGTGGTCACCGTCTCGGCTGAATACCTCGACCCGGTCAAGGACGCGCTGTACTGCGAGGCGCCCGGCTCCCGGGTCCGGCGCAGCGTCCAGACCACCTTGCACGAGATGGTGCGCACCCTGGCCACCTGGATGGCGCCGGTGCTGGTGTTCACCGCCCAGGACGTCGCCGACGAGCTGGGCCGGGTGACCGGCGAGCCCTTCGACGTGCACGGCCAGGTGCACGACGAGGTGGCGCCCTCGGCGCAGGCGGCCGTCCAGAAGGTGCAGGACCAGCTGCGCAAGGCGAACCGCCGCTGGAACGAGGAGATCCGCCCGCGCCGGCAGGCCATCTTGCAACCGCTGGAGGCATTCCGCGCCGGCGGGCACAAGTCGCTGGAGGCGCGCGTGGAGATCACGCCCGCCGCCGCCGAGCGCCCGCACTGGCAGTGGAACCTGCCCCACCTGCTCGAGCTCTGCGTGGTGTCGCAGATCGCGCTGTCGCCGACCGACGCCGCCGGGGAGACCGAGATCCGCGTCGTCGAGGCGCCGGGGCCCGAGTGCCCGCGCTGCTGGCGGCGCACCGGTGGTCCCTATCTGCCGGTGGGCCCGGACAAGACCCTCCTGTGCGATCGCTGCGCCGCCGTGGTCGGTCCGGACGCCGCTGTCGCCAAATCGAAGGAAGCCAAGACCGCATGACCCCCGCGAGCCGCAAATACGTCCTGTTCGGGGTGGCCGCCGCCCTGTCCATCATCCTCGATCAATGGACCAAGGTGCTGGCCCGCCACCACCTCAAGCCGCTGGGCTACGCCGGACGCAAGGTGATCGACGGCATCTTCACCCTCCGCTACTCGGAGAACACCGGCGTCGCCTTCGGCATGTTGCAGAGCCTGAGCGGCGGCCGGGTGATCTTGACCCTGATCGCGCTGGCCGCCTTCGCGCTGGTCATCTATTACCTGCACAAGAGCGAGCCCGAGCAGCGAGGCTTTCACCTGGCCCTCGGCCTGGTGGGCGGCGGCGCCATCGGCAACCTGATCGACCGGATCGGCCTGGGCGGCGTCACCGACTTCCTGGTGTTCGACCTGGGCTTCTGGCCGTTCAATCCCTGGCCGGCGTTCAACATCGCCGACGCCGCGCTGGTGGTCGGCGTGGCGCTGATGGCGATCGGCCTGGCCCGCCCGCGCGCCGCCCAGCCGGTCGCGCCCGCCGCCAGCGGCCAGCTGGGCAACAAGGGCAGCTGAGGCCGCCCGCGTGCCCGGCCCCAGCGCGCGCCTGCTGCCGTTGCTGGCCAGCCTGCTGGTGGCCGGCTCGCTGCTGGCCGCCGACGTCGCCAGCAAGAGCTGGGCGGAGTACGACCTGCGCCGCCGCGGCTCGCGCACCTTGCTGGGCGGCAGCCTGATCCTCCGCTACCAGACCAACAGCGGCATCGCCTTCGGCGTCTTCCAGGAGAGCCTGCACCCCAACAAGCTGCCGCTGCTGATCGCCTACTCGTCGCTGATCAGCGCGGGCCTGGCCGCCGCCCTGGCCTTCACCCAGCTGCGCGCCCAGGTGCGCGGCCGCCGGCTGCTGGCCGCCGCCCTGTTGTGCCTGCTGGCCGGCGCCGCGGGCAACCTGCGCGACCGGCTGACCCGCGGGGCGGTCATCGACTTCATCGATCTGGACCTCCCCGGCGCCCGCCGCTGGCCCGCCTTCAACCTGGCCGACCTGTACCTGGCGGTCGGCCTGGTGCTGGTGGTGGTCTGGCTGGTGGCCGCGCAACGGCGGCCCTCTGCCACGAGCGACTGACATGCGCCCGATCCTCTACGACTTCGGCATCGACATCCCCCTGCTGGGGCCGCTGAACTTCCCGGCGTACTTCACCATGCTGTCGCTCAGCTTCGCGATCGGCATGTGGATGGTGTGGCGCGAGGCCCCGCGCCTGGGCATGGACCGCGAGCGCGTGCTGGACCTGTGCCTGTGGCTGGTGGTGTGGGGGGTGGCCGGCGCGCGCGTGTTGCACATCTTTGCCGACGGCCATTTCTGGGACTACGTGCACCTGTGCACCGACCCGTTCCAGGTCCCCGCCACCGAGGCCAAGGTCACCTTCTGCCGCACCAGCGCCGAGTGCGGCTTCGACTACATCTGCAACGTCGCCAACAACACCTGCCACCCGCCGCGCGACTGCCTGGCCTGGGCCAAGGTCTGGCGCGGGGGCCTGGCCTATTACGGCGGCTTCGTCTTCGCTGCCGGGTTCGGCCTGTACTACGCGCGCAAGCACCGGCTGGGCATGTGGAAGATGGCCGACCTGGCTGCGCCCTGGATCGCGCTCGGTCTGGCGCTGACCCGGCTGGGCTGTTTCCTCAACGGCTGCTGCTTCGGAAAGCCGTCCACCCTGTCCTGGGCGGTGCGCTTCCCGGTCAACAGCGCCGTGGCCGAGGCACAGCACAAGGCCGGCCTCATCCGCGCCGGCGTCGCCCCCTTGCCGGTGCACCCCACCCAGATCTACCTGGCGGCGCTGAACCTGCTGACGTTTTTCCTCCTTTACCTGGTGTTGCGGTCGCGCAAGCGCTTCCACGGCGAGCTGTTCGCCTGGCTGCTGATCTTCAAGGGCGTTTTCCGGTCCTTGGTGGAGATCTGGCGCGCCGACGAGCGGGGTGTGCTGTTCGGCTGGCTGTCGACGTCACAGATCCTGTCTGTCCCGCTGGTCGCTCTGGGCATCTGGCTGCTGGTGCGCCGCGGCCGCCTGCCCGGCCGCCTGGGCGCCGAGCCCCCGCCCGCACCGCCCGCCGCCCCGACGCCCGCGCCCGCCGGGTCATGAGACCCGAGCTGTTCGGGCTGCGCATCGGCGGGCACCACCTCGCCGTGCCCAGCTACGGAACAGCGGTGATGCTGGGCTTCGCCCTGGGCGTGTGGCTCGCCCTCCGCCAGGCCAGGCGGCTGGGCGGGCAACTGGGCGGGATCGACGGGTCCGATCTCCTCGATCTCTCCTTTTACATCCTCGTCGCCGGCGTGGCCGGCTCGCGGCTGCTGTTCATCCTGCTCCATCTCGACGACTTCTCCCGCCTCTGCACCCGCGGGGGCGACTGCCTGGCGCCGCTGAAGATCTGGGACGGCGGACTGGTCTTCTACGGCGGCCTGATCGCCGCCGCCGCCGTGACCTTCCGCTTCGTGCGCCGCCGCGGCTGGCGCTTCGGGGTGGTGGGCGATCTGTTCGCGCCCGGCCTCGCACTCGGCCACGCCGTCGGCCGCCTGGGCTGCTTCGCCGCCGGCTGCTGCTTCGGCAAGACCTGCGCGGCCGGCGGCCCGCCCTGCGTCTCCTTCCCGGCGGGCAGCGTGGCCCACGAGCACCTGGCCGCTCTCGGGCAGATCGCCCCGGGCGCCACCCGCACGCCACCGTTGCATCCCACCCAGCTGTACGAATCGGCGGGCCTGCTGCTGATCTTCCTCTTGTTGCTGCTCTGGCGCCGCCGCCAGCGCTTCCACGGCCAGCTCTTCCTCCTTTACCTCCTGGCCTACGGCCTGCTGCGCGCCGCCCTCGACCTCTTCCGCGGCGACGGCCCGCGCGGTCCGTCCCAGGCCGTCGGCCTCGCGCTCGCCCTGATCGCAGGCACCTGGCTGCTGGTCGCCCACCGCCGCTCGCGCGGCGTTCAGCCCAGCACGCGCAGCGAGCCGCGCACCACGCCGTAGCCGGCGCCGCAGCCGGTGGCGGACAGCTCCTGCCACAGGGCCCGCGGATCCAGGCTGCCGGCCACCAGGGCGCGGTAGCTGCGCACCAGGCGATCGACCTGGGCGGCCGATTCGCGCACCAGCTCGAGGCGGAAGCGGCGGACGCCGGCGGCGCGCAGGGCGGGGACCAGCTCGGCGGCGCTCTGGGGTTTGCCGTGAAAGACGGTGTTGCGGCAGCCGATGTCGGCCTCGACCGGGTGGTCCAGGCCGGCGCGGTCGCGCAGGGTCACCTGGTGGCGCTCGCACGGGCGGCCGCAGTCCCGGTGATCGTGGCCCTCCGACAGCAGCGCGGCGAACAGGCAGTGCTCCATGTGGAAGAGCGGCATCGGGTGATGAACCACCACCTCGGCGAACGGCGCCAGCGGGCCCGCACACAGCCGCCGCAGCTGGGCGGCGTCCAGGTCGAACGACGGCGTGAAGGCGTCCAGCCCGCGCTCCAGCACCAGCGCGGCGGTCAGCTGGTTGGTCACGTTCAGCGAGAAGTCTCCCACCGCCAGGAACGGCGGCCCCCCGGCGCGCACCTCCGCCAGCTCGTGCAGGGCACCCAGACCACGCACCAGCAAGGCGGTGGGCGCCAGCCCGCGCAGGAAACGGTCGATCTTCTCCTCGCCCGGCTTGCGGATCCGCGGCGGCGCCAGCCCCAGCCAGGGCGCCCCGTCCGCGCGCAGGGTGCGGAAGGCGGCGCCGGTCCCGGTCAGCTCCAGGATGTCCAGGTACACGCCGTCGGCGCCGGCCGCCACCGCCGCTCGCGCCTGCGGCAGGTTGCGACACAGCACGAACAGCCCCGCCGGCGGCGGGGCGCGATCGGGCGGCCGCGCCGCCGCCAGCAACCCCGGCAACACCGGCTCGCCCGCAAC
>JBKPRZ010000505.1:0-5311 GCA_046734815.1 Myxococcota bacterium
CCCGCCTGCTGGTCGACGCCGAAACGCGCGCCCGCTTCGCCGCCGCACCGGATCGCGAAGCCGCCCGGGCCGGCCTGACCCCCGCCGACCGCGCGGCGCTGGCCACCGTGGACCTCGAGGCGCTGGAGCTCGCCGCCCACACCTTCGCCCACAAGCGCGCCCGCGCCTCCCGCCGGCCGCCCCCCAACGGATGGTTCCGCCGTCTCTGGACCTGGACCCGCCGCTTCCCAGGTTGACCGCCCGCCCCGCTACTTCTGCGCTGCCGGCGCAGATTCCGCGCGCAGCGCCTGGTCTTCCTTCCGCCGCAGATCGCGCAGCGCCAGCATGCCCCGGTCCCCCAGCAGCGCCTTGAGGCTGGTCTCGATCGCGGCGGTGGCGCTGTCCAGGTCGCGCTCGGCGTCCGCCCGGGTCTAGCCGCCGCCGCGGACCTCGGCCAGCGCCTGCGCCTGCCGCCAGGGGACCTCCGGCAGCAGAAAGCAGGCGAAGAACAGCGCCAGCAGCAGGTGGGTGAGCGGGTTCTCCAGACTCGCGCGTGATCGCGTAGGCGGCGCCGAGGGCGAACATCCAGAGCGGGTGGGTGTACGCCTGCACGCGCTCGGCAACGTTCCATCGCAAGCCCGGCCCATGGACGAAGTTGTCGACGGTGCGCAGCGTGATGTGCGCGTCGTCGACCACCCAGGCGTGGGTGAAGAACAGCGCCAGCAGCAGCAGCAGCGCCGCGACGAAAAGACCGTTGCCGGGGGTAGGTGATGCCCGGGACGGAGCGGGTGGGGAGATGATCACGGACCGGCAGCATGGTTGCGGGTTATCGCAACCGGCGTGCCGACGCGCGCGCGGAGCGCTGCAGCGCGGTTTCGCGCAATTTCGATCGCCCGCCGCAGAGTCAGGCCGGCAAACTCGGCGCGTTTTGCTGATGATTTTGCCGTCCGGCCCGCGGACGGCCCTGTCTCATTTTGATACCCCGGTTCTCGTTGTGAGAGGAGACAGCCACGCGTGGCGAACGAGGCCCCTCACGCGCGCCGAAGCGCAAGCACGAACGTGGCGCCTTTCGTCCCTCGCTCGAACCGGAGATCGCCCCCGATCCAGCGAGCGGCCTCGCGGAGGCCGGCGAGCCCGGTCCCTCTCTCGGTGCCTTTGGTGGAAAACCCACGCTCGAAGAGACGGCCCACGACGTGATCAGGAACGCCGGGGCCATCGTCGCGAACGCGCATCCTGACCTCGCGGTCGTCGGCGTCGACGTCGATGCGGATGCGGCTTCCGCCACCGCCGAGGATCATGGCCTCACGCGAGTTCGTCAGGAGGCTGATGAGCGTGCGCTCGATCAGCGCTGCGGGGCAGAGCGCCGCGATCCGCTCCAGCGCTCCGATCTCCACGCGTGCGACATTCCCGGCGAGCGCTACCATCAGCGGCACGAGACCCGTCACGATCTCGCCCACGTCGATTGTCCTGCTCGGGAGCGGTGCCCCGGCGTGCATTTTCCGCAGCACCATGGCGAGCTCGACCGCCTGCGAAATCGCCGTCAGCGCACCTGCGTTCTTCTGCTCGTCCGCGCCCATGCCGGCGCTGATCAACAGGTTCACCAGATCGTGCAAGATCGCCTGCGTCGCACGGCGCAGCCGGACGAGCTCTTCGGCGACATCACTTTCCGCGTTGAGGCCCAGCCATGCTCGAAGACGCTCGTGGTCTATGCGGCCGACGAGCGACGGTCCGTCCACCACCGGCGACGACCCCAGCCGGGTTCGACCGAGCAATGCCGGCAGATCCGCCAGCGATGCGTCGCGAGACACGGCTTCGACCGAGAGCCGCGGAACGTCGATCACCCGTCTGCTTGCCGGCTGCGCGACGAGCAGATGCGGAAGCACGGCTTCCCAGCCCGCGTTCGTGCGCAGGAACCCCGGCTCGTCCCCGCGAAGACGAACCGCGAGATCCGACACCGTCATCGACGGCTCGAGCTGCACGGCCGGCTCGAGGAGCTGGTCCACCGTCGCGGTCAAAGCTCGAGCTCCTCGGCGCTCGAGACCACGAGGTCGCACGTCACACGAAGCGCCTCCGTGTCCTCCATCATGTCCTCAGCGTGACGGACGAAGAGCTCCACCAGCTTGTCCTGGCTGATCCGGCGCGCGATGGACCGACGAACGATGACCGCCTCGATCACCGGATGCTGCACTTCCACCCGCACGAACGCTCCGGGCATGATCTCCTCCATCGCCTTCTCCAGCGCGTTCGATCCGATCGGCGACCTGCGGCCGACGATGAGCGCGCTGTTGACGGGTGGAAGCTCGAACTGGGTCATGCGCAGCGAAACGGTGATGTTGCGCTTCGGGCGATCTGGCATGGCTCGAGGGTACACGAAAGCGCTGAGGAGCTGGACACGTCATGCGCGAACCGCGACGCCCGAGCCGGAATGGTCGCCCCCCCTGAGACTGCGTCTTGCGGGTCAGCCCGGCTGAGTTGTCGACGGGAGCCGCGGTAGAGAGACCGTGTCGGTCCCCACCGCCGCGTCCAGCACCATCGAGGGCTTGACCACGGCGAACCAGCCGAGCAGCGCGGCCACCAGCCCGGTCCAGCCGGTCTGGTGGCTGGCGCCGATCCCGGCACCGTTGTCGCCGTGGAAGTACTCGTAGAACAGCAGGTGGTCCTTCCAGTGGGGGTCGTCGCGGAACTTGCTGGTGCCGCCGTGCACGGGCCGACGCCCCCGCTGGTCCCGGGTGAACAGCCGTCCCAGTCGCTGGGTCAGCTCCTCAGCCACCTGGTACAGCGTCAGACGCCGGCCCGAGCCGGTGGGCATCTCTACCGTGAAATCGTCGCCGTAGTAGGCATAGTAGCTGACCAGCGCCCGGATCAGGATTGCGTTGAGCGGCAGCCAGATGGGGCCGCGCCAGTTCGAGTTGCCGCCGAACATGGCGCTGTCAGATTCGGCTGGCAGATATCCCACGCTGAATGTCTGCCCGCCGGCCCAGAACAGGTAGGGCTGGCTGCGGTGGCGCGCAGACAGCGAGCGGATGCCGTAGGGGCTCAGGAACTCGTTCTCGTCCAGCATGTGGGCCAGCACGCGGCGCAGGCGATCCCCGCCCAGGATGGCCAGCAGCACCCGATCGTGTAAACCGAGCTTGCGCGGGTCATGCGTATTGGTCACGAGTTCCGGCCGGTAGTCGATGAACCAGCGCGCGCGGTCCAACACCTCGGGCAGGTGGTGCCGCGCCTTGCCCGTGAATACCGTGGCCGCCGCCAGAGGCAGCAGCCCCACCATCGACTGCACCTTCAGCCGCGTGTTGCGACCGTCGGGCGCGCACAGCACGTCGTAGAAGAAGCCATCGTCCTCGTCCCACATCTGTCTCTCGCCGCCGATGTGGGTCATGGCCGAGGCGATCCAGATGAAGTGCTCGAAGAACTTCAGCGCCATTTCGCCATAGCTGGGATCGTCCAGCGCCAGCTCGATCGCCATCTGCAACATCACCTGCGAGTAGAGGGCCATCCAGGCGGTGCCGTCGGCCTGCTCGAGATGGCCGCCGGTGGGCAAGGCCGCACTGCGGTCGAACACGCCGATGTTGTCGAGACCCAGGAAGCCGCCCTGGAACACGTTGCGCCCGCTGGGGTCCTTCCGATTGACCCACCAGGTGAAGTTGAGCAGCAACTTGTGGAATACCGTCTTGAGGAAAGCCAGGTCGGGCTTGCCGCCCCGAACATGGTCGAACTGGTACAGGAAGTACCCCGCCCAGGCGTGCACAGGGGGGTTGACGTCGCCGAAGTTCCACTCGTAGGCGGGCACCTGCCCGTTGGGATGCAGGTAGCGATCCTGCAGCAGCAGCAGCAACTGCCGCTTGGCAAGATCGGGGTCGATCATCCCGAGCGGCAGCACGTGGAAGGCAAGGTCCCAGGCGGCGTACCAGGGATACTCCCACTTGTCGGGCATCGAGATGACGTCGCCGCCGACCATGTGGTACCAGTCGCCGTTGCGCGGGATGCGCCCGTGCCCGTCGTTGTATGGATCGCTGACCCCGTGCTGGCGGATCCAGGTGGCGACGTCGTAGTAATAGAACTGCTTCGACCACAACATGCCGGCCAGTGCCTGGCGCACGACGTGCTTCTGGTCCGCGGACAGCGTCGCCGGGATGGTCTCGGCATAGAAATCGTCTGCTTCGGCCCGGCGTGCCCGGACGATGTCGTCGAAGGCCGACCCGAGCAGATCGCCGCCCAGGTCGGCGGGCCGCCGGTCCGACAGGCGCAGCCGCACGACCACGCTCCCCTGGGCCGGCACCGTCAGCGTGTAGTGCGCGCTTGCTTTCGTGCCGGTTCGTTCGGGGTTCACGGCGTCGCGGTTCTTCTCGACGACGTGGAAGTGAAAACCGTCCTTGTAGTACTTCGCATCCCCCTGCTGCTGGGGGAACCGGAACCGGTTGGTGTCGTTGTCCACGAACAACAGCTCGCCGCCCGGCTGGACCGTCAGGTAACGCCGCCCGAGCAGCGGGTGCTCGGCCGCGATGACGGATGCGCGGTCCGCCGGCTCACCCGCCCACAGCTTGGGGCGAGGCCCCCGGGATCCCCAGGTGTTGCGGAACCACAGCGTCGGCAGGATGTGGATGGGCGCGGCCTGGGGCCCCCGGTTGTGCACGGTGACCTCGATCAGCATGTCCTCGGGCGCGCACTTGGCGTACTCGACGAATACGTCGAAGTAGCGGTCGTCCTCGAACACCCCCGTGTCGAGCAGCTCGTACTCGAACTCCTGGCGCGAGCGGCGCCGGTTCTCGTCAAGCAGCTGCTGGTACGGATAGGCGCGCTGCGGGTACTTGTACAGGTACTTCATGTACGAGTGGGTCGGTGTGCTGTCGAGGTAGAAGTAGTACTCCTTCACGTCCTCGCCGTGGTTTCCTTCGCTGTTGGTCAGCCCGAACAGGCGCTCCTTCAAGATCGGGTCCTTCTCGTTCCACAGGGCCAGCGCGAAGCACAGGAGCTGCCTGTCATCGGAGATGCCCGCCAGACCGTCCTCGCCCCAGCGGTACGCCCAGGCCCGGGAGGCGTCATGGCTGACGTAGTTCCAGGCGTCGCCGCCGGGGCTGAGGTCCTCGCGTACGGTGCCCCACTGCCGTTCGCTGAGGTAGGGTCCCCACTTGCGCCAGGGCTTCTCCGGTGAGCGCGCCTGTTCCAGTCGCTCCTTCTCCTCGTTTGCCATCCGGTCCTTCTCCTGCGTCGACGTGAGGACAGCAGCGGCGGGGGATGACCGGTCAGGCCCGGGTCGGCAGACCAGTCCCGCCAGCCCGGCTCCCATCTCTCATCAATGCATCGCCGGCGCGCCTTCACCCGACTTCTGGGC
>JBKPRZ010000506.1:0-5286 GCA_046734815.1 Myxococcota bacterium
GGCGCAGGTCGGGACGAAATGACTTCCCGGCTCCGCGCCGATCCCATTGCACGACCACGAAGTCGCGCTCGAGCGGCCGCTGGAACGAATGAGCCAGATACATCTGCGGCATCCCCGGCCCACCGTGGAGCATCAAGACCATCGGCCGCCGCCGGTCCTCTCCGCGGATCAGCACCGCCTGGCGAACGCCTCCCAGATCCATCCACTCCAGCGACGCGACGGCGCGCTCGGGGCTCTCCTTGCCTTGCCCGCGGATGGACGGCGTTCGACCGTGGGTCGACCAGTGAATCAACGCGCCGACGAGCAACAACACGACCACCCCGGCCACGATGAAGCCGACGGACCGGAATCCGCGGCGCAACCAGGAGGGAAGCAGCGTCGACATGGTGTCTCTCACCCCTACGGAGACCCGCGCGCGGAGGAGACGCCATAATACGCGAAGATGCCGGTCACGCCGAGACGCAGGCGTCTGACGGTCAAGAGGCGAGGCTGGACGATGGGATCGCGGTGACGCCGAACGTGCCAGACCGTAGCGGCGCCAAGCAACCCGCCGAGCGCCAGCACCGTCCAGGTGCACGCCGGAACCCAGGTATCGGCCTGGACCAGCGCCGTGCACACGAGCGCGGTGGCGCCGAGGACCAGCCCGGTGCCCGGCCAGTCGATTCGGCCGCGCCACTCGGTTCGCGACGGCGGCAGTCGCCCCACCGTCACGAAGAGGGCGGCGGCGAGCGGCGGCACATTGATGAAGAACAGCGATTCGCCCGGCCGGGATCAGGAGAGAAGCCAGCACGATGGCATAGGCGTTCAAGATCCAGCTCAGAGCGGCGATCGGTGCCCCTGCGAAGGCGCGCTCGAACGCCGGGTATGCGATGCCCACCACCCAGAGATCGAGGACGGCGACGAAGTTCGCGGTGCAAGCCAACGCCAGGAGGATCCAGCGCCGCTCGTCGCGTCGGACCTGGTCGGTGCTCGAGATGCCCCAAAGAGTGGTGCGGGATTTGCGCGTGAACGTGCCATGCGAGTCGACTCCGGCCTCGAACTTGGTAGGGAGCCGTGGGAGCAATCGTGGGAGGGGGAGTGGAAAATGGACGAAGCGACGAGATCCGGTCTTCGCGAGGACGACCATGGCGTCTACCAGCCCTGCCGTCGCGGGGGCACCGGACAGAAGAGGACGGGCTGTACCACAGCCGCCCCGAATCAGGAGTCGGCCGCCGCGTCGAGGCGCCGGCGAGCTGGACGTGGCGGCGCCTGAACCACGGCGTCCCGAACATGGAGAGGAACGCCGACGCGGACGTTGTGGTATAGGGCCCCGCCATGGCGGCAGCAGAGGGCCAGAGTCTATTCCGGGGGTTGGTCGAGGCCTCCCCCATCCCGATGCTGGTCATCACCGCTGATGCCGATGGGCGTGTGCTGCTGATGAACGCGAAGTTCACGCAGACCTTCGGCTATACCCGCGCCGACGTCCCGGACGTGGCGGCGTGGTGGCCACAGGCCTATCCCGATCCTGAATACCGGGCGCTGATTCGCCAGACTTGGCTCGATGTCGTGGCGGCCGCGGAGAAGCAGGGGCTCTCGGCGATCACACCGGTCGCGGCCAGCGTGACCTGTCGCGATGCCAGCGTACGCGACGTGGAGGTGCACATGAGCACCTGCGAGGGCCGGGGGTTGGTGCTGTTCAACGACCTGACCGAGCGCAAACGCGCCGAGGAACGCGTCCACCAGAGTGAGGAGCGGTACCGCCTGATCGTCGAGAACCAGACCGAGTTCATCGTGAAATGGCGACCAGACGGCACGCGCACGTTCGTCAATGAACGTTACTGCCAGGGGTTCGGCCTGCGCGAGCAGGACTGCCTGGGCACCAGCTTCCTTCCCCTGGTGGCCCCTGAATTCCGCGCGGTGCTCGACCGGCTCATCGCCGGGCTCAGCCCGGCGGCGCCCGAGTTCACCGACGAGCACCTCTCTCTGGTCCCCGGCGGCGAGCGCTGGGAGCAATGGACCAACCGGGGCATCTTCGACGGCGACGGCAAGCTGGTCGAGGTGCTGTCGAGCGGCCGGGACATCACCGAGCGAAAGCGCCTGGAGGAACAGCTGCGCCAGTCACACAAGATGCAAGCCATCGGGCAACTGGCCGGCGGCATCGCCCATGACTTCAACAACCTGCTGACTGTCATCAACAGCTGCGCCGCGCTCCTGCTCAACGATGCTCGATCCGACCAGCGCACCGTCCCGGACCTGGTCGCCATTCGCGACGCCGGCGAGCGCGCGGCGCAGCTGACCCGCCAGTTGCTGCTGTTCAGCCGCAAGGCCGTGTCCGACCCACGACCGCTGGACCTGAGCCAGGTGGTTCGCCGCACCAGCCACATGTTGCTGCGCCTGATCGGCGAGCACATCCGGGTCGAGCTGGACCTGGCTGGCGGGCTGCCGTGGGTCCAGGCGGATCCGGGGCAAGTGGAACAGGTGCTGCTGAACCTGGCTCTCAACGGCCGGGATGCGCTGCCCGCCGGGGGCACCTTGAAGATCGCCACCGACGCCGTCGACATCCGGCGTGGCGATCCCCGACTGCCTCCGGAGCGCCGGGCCGGCCGCTACGTGCACCTCCTGGTCGCGGACAATGGCATCGGAATGTCGCCCGAGGTCGAGGCGCACCTGTTCGAGCCGTTCTTCACGACCAAAGGCGTGGGCAAGGGGACCGGGCTGGGTCTGGCCGCGGTGTTCGGCATCGTCGAGGGCAGCGAAGGCTTCTTGTCGGTCTCGACCACGCCCGGCGCCGGCACCGAAGTCCACGTCTTCCTCCCGGCGATCGCCGCCAGCGCGAGGGTGGGCCGCGAGCCCGCGGCGCCCGAGCGTTCGGCTCCCGGCGGCCACGAGACCTTGCTGCTGGTCGAGGACGAGGACGGCGTCCGCCGCCTGGGCGAACGCATCTTGACCGAGCACGGCTACCACGTGCTCACCGCCAGCAGTGGAGAGAAGGCGCTGGATCTGCTGGCATCCAACATGGGTGCCGTCGACCTGCTGATCACCGACGTGGTGATGCCCGGGATGAGCGGGCATACCTTGGCGGAGACCGTCCGGCGCAAGGTGCCCCGCTGTTCGGTCCTGTTCGTCAGCGGTTACAGCGCGCCGGAGGCGCACGAGCCCTGGCACGACAACGCCGAGTCCGCTTTCCTGCAGAAGCCGTTCACCCCGGTCGTGCTGGCCAGAAAAGTCCGCGAGCTGCTCGACGGCGGGCGCTGAGGTCGACGGCAGGGTTGCACGCCGACGGCGGCTTTACGACGGGGCCGCGCAGGCGGCTGCGCCGCCCACGACGATGCAATCGCGCTCGATGGTCTCAGCAGGAACCGCAGACACGACGGCCGTCGGAGCAGGTGCTGCCGGCGGCGATGCCGGTCTCGCAGCTCAGCTTGCACGTCGCTTGCTCGGCACATACCAGCACGCAGTCACCGAGACACTTCACGTCGCAGGTCGAGCTGTCAGCGCAGGAGACGGTGCTGCCGGCGCCGAGGTTGAATTTGCACTCTGCCTCACGGGAGCAGCTCGCGGTCGAGCCGGCGCCGGCCTTGAGCTCGCACCTGGAGGTGGCGAGACAGCTCATCACGCTGCCGTCACCGCCACGGCCCTTGCACTCGGAGCTGTCCTCGCAGAAGAGCCTGGTGTCGCCCTCCGAAGCGGCGTTGCACTTCGCCCCGTCCTCACAGCGGAGCGTGCAGCCGGCGGCCCCACACATGGTGTTGCAGTCGGTGCCCGCCGTGCAGGTACAGCTGTTCTCCGACGTGCACGCGCAACCGGTGCCCGTGCACGACGCAGGACCGAGGTCCGTTTCGTCAGGCGGCACGCACCCGCCGCTGAACAGCGCCAACAGCACCAGCCCCCGAAGCATCTGCACTCTGCCCATGCTGGGAGCTACGAACGGCCATCAGGCGTGGATACGGATCAGCTGTGCTCCTGGGCACCATGTGCACCCAGGCCTACACGGCAACTCTGCGTCCGACATCATCACCTTGCTGTTTCGAACAAGCCGCCCGAGGCTCGTCGCTGTACCTCTGAAACATGCCCGCCGCGTTCGCGGGTCCCCACAGCAAGTCAGTCAAGTCCCGGGAGACGAACAAGCGGACCGGTGTGCGCGTTCATGGACAGCTTCCAGCGCCGGGATCTACCGGGCTGCTACGAGCTGCTCGCCCCGGGGCGCGATCATTCATTTCGGCAGCATGCCCGCGATGGGTCGCACCAGGCATCGAGCGGCAGCTCCGGCAGCAAGGCCACATCGCCCCGTGGGCCCGGGCTTCGGCCAGGCAATCAGCCAGCCAAGCGGCCGCGCTGTCGCCCACGAACAGGTCCCGCACGAGAGCGACGGTCAGCAGGTCCTGCACCGTCGCTGTAGTAGAGCACGAGCGTCGGCAAAGTTCAGACGCTCGGATCCGGGTCGAGCAGGTCAGGCGGATCTACACGGATCCGACGACCTGGGCTTCGTACGGTGACGCCCACCCTCAGGTAGACCCTCAGCGGCTCGTGCCGGTCGGCATGCCCCACGGCGGCTATCAGCCGCCATCGTGGAGCGTGGCGGGTGGCCCAAGCGGCTCCGTGACGGGCGCGCGAAGATTCGGCGACGGGCCGATCGGCGGTGTCGCAATCTGCGCAAGCTCGATGCGGGGATTTGGATCACTCGTTTCGCTCGGGTGGGCATCGACGGCCCTATGGTCGGGCCTCGCCCGCTGCGCTGTTCGCGCGCTGAGGTGAACGGAGGGAAACACGATGCGACTTCGAAGCACGCCACGCCTGATCCTGGGAAGTCTGCTTCTCACCGGCCTCTTCGCCGGCACCGGTTACGCGATTCACTCCCGGCTCGAGGTGGGCGTTCAGCCCGACGGACGGATCCTCGTGCCGACCGGGCAGACGCTCACGCCGGCGGGCAGCCACGTGGAGGTGAGCGATCGGCCGCTCGGCATGGTCTCGAGCCCGGACGGATCGCAGCTGGCGGTGGTCACCGGCTCCAACTTCGGGCCGCGCTCGTTGCACCTCATCGACCTGGCCAGCAAGACCGTGCTCCAGACTCTGACGATCGGGAACAGCTTCGCGGGGGTCGCGTTCAGCCCGGCGGGAGATCGCCTCTACGTCGGCGGCGGCGCCGGCAACGACGTGAAGTTCTTCAAGCGCGGCCCCGGCGGCCCCTTCACCGCCGACGGCAATCTGGCCATCGGTGGGGCAGCGCCCAGCGGCCTGGCCCTCAGCGCAGACGGCACCCGCCTTTACGTGGCGCTCAATCAGACCAACAAGGTGGCGGTCATCGAC
>JBKPRZ010000507.1:0-30964 GCA_046734815.1 Myxococcota bacterium
GTCCGCCGCCCATCCTCGGTCCTTCGCCGACATTGCCGTTCGCCCCGCCCGCGTCGCCGTCGCAGGCGTATCGATCACCCAATGGTAACGGCACCCACGTGACCGGCGAGATCGAGACCTCCTCGGCGCCGCCGCCGCCGCCGATGCGTGAGGCGCCGTCGACGCCGCACCCGCGCGGCGAGCCGCTGCGGCTGGTGCCCAAGCCTGCGCCCGAGCCCCCGCCCCCGGTCCTGCCCCCGCCGGTGCCGCTGGAGCTGGACTCCGAGTCCGAGGTGGTATCCGGTCAGATCCAGGAATCCGCCCCCGCCGAGGCCGAGCAGCCGGTGGACGACGAAGAGCACCCGATGGTGTTCAACACCGGCGCGCCCATCTTCCCCGACAGCCAGGAATCCGCCCCCGCCGAGGGAGGGTCGCAGCGGCTGGAGGTGTCGATGACCCGCCGGTTCGTCACCCCGGACCGCGCGCAGCCGGTGCGTTCGTCGCGGCGGGCGCTGTTCGCCTACGGCGCGCTGGGGCTGCTGGCGGCGGCGGTGGTGGCGCTGACGGTGACCCGGTTCCTGGCCACCGACGAGCAGCCACGCATCAGCGTGCAGGTGGTGGTGCCCAGCCCCACCTCGGTCTACCGCTGGTGGGAGCGGACCGCACCCGTGCAGCAGGCCGGCGGGGCGCCGCTCAGCTTCGCCACCGACGGCAAGGTGGCCGAGGTGGTGCCGGCGGGGACGCGTTTTGCCGCCGGCGACACGCTGGCCATGCTGGAAAGTGGCAAGCCCTTCCGGGCGGCCATCGCTCACAACAAGTCGCGCCTGGCCTACTACGAGCAGATGCACGAGACCGCCACCCAGACCGAGAACCGCCAGAAGCTGCACGACTCGGAGCTGAAGATCGCCGAGAAGAAGCGGCTGATCGCCGAGGCGCAGGAGGGGCTGGCCAAACACGCCGTGGTGGCCACCCAGCCGGGCGAGGTGACCGAGGCCCTGGCCACCCGCGGCGCCAGCATCAAGGCGGGCGAGCCGGTGCTGAAGCTGAAGAGCAGCGGCGTCCGGGCGCTGTTCGAATTGCCCAAGTCCGACGCCGACAAGGCCCGGCAGCTGGGCTTTTGCCGGGTGGAGATCGAGGGCAAGCCGCTGGAGTGCAGCCTGGCCGCCGAGGGCGGCGACGACACCCACGTCGCCATCGAGCTGCCCAACGACCCCTCGCTGGCGGGCAAGACCGTGCGGCTGGCCCGCGATCGCCTGGACGCCGTGTTCGCGGTGCCGATGTCGGCGCTGGTGCGGGTGGGCGAGAGCGATCGCCTCTACGTGGTGTCGCCCAGCAACCGCGCCGAGATGCGGGTGGTGGCGGTGGCCGACCGCAGCCCCGCCGGCGCCACCGTGACCCAGGGCCTCGACGTCGGCGACCGGGTGATCGTGAACCCCCCCGCCGGCCTGAAGACCGACTCCCCGGTTCTGATCAGCAGCACCGCCCGCTGACCAGCACCGCATAAGCCCGCGCACGCAGTCCAGCAGCGGCGATTTCCGGTCATGGCGGCCAATGGGCGCTCTTTCGTTTGACAGGATATCGATATATCGGTATCTATCGAGAGCTGTCGCGATACAACGATGGAGGCGGTGCGCACATGACCGGTCCAGATCCGCGCGAGCGGCTGAGAGATGCGTTCTGGCAGGCATTCGAGCCGCTGTTCGCTGCACGCCGCGGGGGACATCGCGGTGGCGGCGGCGGTCCTTTTTCCGGAGGCGGGTTTCCGGGTGGTTTTCCGCCGGGGGCGCCGGGCGGAATGCCGCCGGGATGGTCTCCCTTCGCCAGCCTGCGCTGGGCGATGCTGGGGCGGGGCATGCGCGCCCGGCGGGGCAATGTGCGGCTGGCGATCCTCGCGCTGCTGGCCGAGCAGCCGCGCAACGGCTACCAGATCATGCGCGAGCTCGAGGAGCGCAGCCGCGGCGCCTGGCGGCCCAGCCCCGGTTCGGTCTACCCGGCACTGGCGCAGCTGGAGGACGAGGGGCTGGTCAGCGAGGAGGCCAGCGGGGCGGTGCCGGGGGGCCGGGTGTTCAAGCTGACCGAGGCCGGACGGGCCTACGTCGAGGAGCATCGCGAGGAGATGGCGGCGCCCTGGGAGGCGGGCAGCGCGGCCGGATGGGGCAACCCCGGCTTCATCGCCCTGCTCACCCAGCTGAGGCAGGTGGCGGCCGCGGCCGTGCAGATCGTCCAGAACGGCGGCAGCGCGCAGATCGCGGCGGCGCAGAAGATCCTGAGCGGCGCCCGGCGGGAGCTGTACGAGCTGCTGGCCGAGGCCGACGACGCCGAGGACGACGAATGAGCGCGACCCCCGCGGTATCGGTGCAGGGCCTGCATCGCGACTTCGGACCGGTGCAGGCCGTGCGCGGTCTGGATTTCGAGGTGCGCAGCGGGGAGATCTTCGGCTTTCTGGGCCCCAACGGCGCCGGCAAGTCGACGACGATCAAGATCCTGTGCACCTTGCTGGATCCCACCGCCGGGTCGGCGCGGGTGGCGGGACACGATGTGGTGCGGGCGCGCGACGAGGTCCGGCGCCACATCGGCCTGGTCTTCCAGGACACCACCCTCGACGACTATCTGTCGGCCGAGCAGAACCTGCGCTTTCACGCCGAGCTGTATGGTCTGCCGCGGCCGGTGGTGGCGCCGCGCCTGCAGCAGGTGCTCGAGCTGGTGGGTCTGTGGGACCGACGCAAGAGCCGGGTGGGGACCTTCTCGGGCGGCATGAAGCGGCGCCTGGAGATCGCGCGCGGGCTGATGCACTCGCCCCGGGTCCTGTTCCTGGACGAGCCGACCATCGGCCTGGACCCGCAGACCCGCAGCTCGATCTGGCGCTACATCCGGGAGCTGAAGCGGGCCGAGGACATCACCATCTTCCTGACCACCCATTACATGGACGAGGCCGAATATTGCGAGCGGATCGCCATCATCGACGCCGGCCGCCTGGTGGCGCTGGACACGCCCGAGGCGCTGAAGGCCAGCGTGGGCAAGGATCGGGTGCAGATCCGGACCGATGACGACAGCGCGGCCATCGCGGCGCTGTCGCAGCGCTTTGGCATCACCGCCGCCGTACACGAGGGCGCGGTCACGCTGGCGGTGACCGAGGGCGAGCGCTTCGTGCCCCGGCTGTTCGCCGAGCTGGGGCTCCCCATCCGCGCGGTCAGCGTGTCCCGGCCGTCGCTGGACGACGTGTTCATGTCCTACACCGGCAACACCATCCGCGACGCCGAGGCCAGCGGCACCGACCAGATGCGCACCTTCGCGCGGGCCATGGGGCGCCGATGACGCCCGAGCTGTCGAGGACCGCCGGCGCCGCCCTGCCGGTCATGGCGGTGCGGGTGCCCGAACGGAGCTTCCGCAACGAGCTGCGCGCGATCAAGATCGTGTGGCACCGGGACATCATCCGGTTCGTGCGCGACAGGCCCCGCATCATCAGCGCGCTGTTGCAGCCGCTGCTGTATCTGTTCGTGCTCGGCTCCGGTCTGGCGTCGATGGTCCCGCGGTCGGGCGGCCTGGACCTGCGCCTGTTCATGTTCCCTGGTGTCATGGCGATGGCGGTGCTGTTCACCTGCTTCTTTTCCGCCGCCTCGATGGTGTGGGACCGCGAGTTCGGCTTCATGCGCGAGATGCTGGTGGCGCCGGTCCGCCGCAGCGCCATCATCATCGGCAAGTGTCTGGGCGGCGCGACGGTGGGCACCTTGCAGGGGCTGGTCATGCTGGCGGTCGGTGGGCTGGTGGGCGTGCCCTACGCGCCCGGCCTGCTGCTGGTGCTGCTGGGCGAGCTTCTGCTGCTCTCCTTTGCCATCACCGCCTTCGCCGTGATGATCTCCGCGCGCATCCGCAGCATGCAGGCCTTCATGGCGCTGGTGCAGATGCTGATGATGCCGCTGTTCTTCCTCTCGGGCGCGCTGTACCCGCTGTCCGGTCTGCCCCCCTGGCTGGCGGTGGTCACCCGTCTGAACCCCCTCACCTACGCGATCGATCCGCTCCGCCACACCGTGCTCAGCCACGCGTTGCCCGGCCTGACTCTGCCCGGCGTCACCTGGCAGGGCTGGAGCGTTCCCTCCTGGCTCCAGCTCACCCTGGTCACCGCCGCGGCCCTGGTGGCCCTGGCGGTCGCCATCGCCCGCTTCCGCCGCGCCGACTGAGACGGCGTTTCAGATCTGCCGGACGGAGTCGACCTTCAGGCGGGGGCCGGCCATGCGGAAGGACATGGTGTTACGGTCGACGGTGCCGTCGACCTCCACCCGGGTGCCGTCGCGCGACAGCAGCGGGTCGGTGCCGTCCAGCTCGTAGGCGGTGCCGTCGTCGGCGACCAGCTGGTAAAAGCCGCCCTCGAGATCGTTCCTGCGGATGGTGCCGGTCAGCTTGGCCATTTCCTGATCCTAGACGACGTCAATAATTCGGGCCACCCGGCTGGTAGCGGCAGCCGTCGAGCTTCAGGGATACCTCCAGCGGCTGCGACCGGTACAGGTACTGGTAGCGGGCGTAGATCTGCAGCACGCGCTTGATGTATTCGCGGGTCTGTTCGTAGGTGACCAGCTCGACGAACTCGTCCAGCGGGCGGGCGCCGTTGCGGTCGCACCAGCGCATCATCGAGGCCGGGCCGGCGTTGAACGAGCCCGCCGCCAGGCCGATGTTGCCCTTGAACTTGCGGGCCAGCGCCCCGATGTAGCGCGCGCCCAGGCGCACGTTCACCTCGGGGATGAACAGCTGCTCGCCGGAGAACGGCTCGCCCATCTCGGCCGCCACCTTGGCGCTGGTGGCGGGCAACATCTGCAGCAGACCGCGCGCGTCGGCGTACGAGACGTCCGACGGCCAGAAGCGCGACTCCTTGAGCATGATGGCGTACAGGAACAGGTCGGGGTTGCCGGCGGGCGGGCCGAACCTGTCGATCAGGTCGGGATAGGCGCGCGGATAGGCCGCCTGCCAGAAGGTGCGCGCCGCCCCGCTGGGGGCCGAGGCCAGCGCGGCGCCGCCGTGGATCTCGGCCAGCTGGTTGGCCCGGCGCCAGTGCTGCAGCCGCGGGTAGCGGTCGAGCAGCAGAGCCAGCCCCTTGTCGCGGCCCAGGCGCGACAGCACGCCCGCCTCCTCGCGCGAAAGCTCGAGCCCGGCCTCGACCTCCAGGCCGGCCGAGGCCAGCTCGTCGACGCGCGCCACCGCCGCGTCCTTGACCGCCGCGGGCAGCTCCAGCTTGCCGCTCCACTCGGGCAGCGACAGGGCGGGGCGCTCACCCAGCTCGCGCAGCCGGGTGACGGCCAGCAGCCCGTAATAAGAAAATGGTTGCTTGCTCGCCAGCTGCTGCAGCTGGGCGCGGGCCTCGTCCTTGCGCCCCAGCAGGGTCAAGGCGCGCGCCCGGAAGTATTGTGCCCGGCGGGCGGTCTCGCCCCCCGAGGCCCGGGCCATGCGCTCGAAGCGCTCCAGCGCCGGCAGGGCAGCGGCGCCGTCGCCCAGCAGCACCTGGGCCAGGGCCGTGAACCAGGCGGCGTCCTGGGCGAACCCGCTGCGGGGAAAGCGCTTGATGGTCTCTTCCAGACCGGGCAGCGATTCGCGGAAGCGCCCGCGGTTCAGCTCGAGCCAGCCCGCCAGGAACTGCGCCTCGGCCGCGTAGGGCGAGCTCGGGTACCGCTGGGCCACCTGCCGGTAGCCCGCGATGGCATCGTCGTCGCGGTTGACCCGGGACAGCGCCCGCGTGCCGTGGAAGGCGGCCGAGGCGGCCTTCTCCCCGCTCAGCCGGTCCACCGCCCCCAGCAGCAACGAGGACGCGCGCGCGTAGTCGCTGCGCATCTTGTAGATCGTCGTGCCCAGCAGGTAATCGCGCTCGGCGCCCACCGGCCCGGCCAGATCCTTGGGCAGCTTCTCCAGCTCGGCGACGGCTGCGTCGAAGTACCGGTTCTCGGCCAGCGTCTCGGCGCGGGCGATCCGCTCCTCGGCGGTCGCCTCCATGGCCGGCGCGTGTTTCTCCGCGTTGGCCGGCGGCGGCGACAGGGTGGCGGCCTCCTGCGCGGCCCGGTCGGCCAGCGGGTGCATGGGGAACTCGACGTGGACGGCGCGGAACGCGCGCAGCGCCCGCTCGCGCAGGGCCGGGTCGGGTTTCTTTCCCTTGATCGCCTGCTCGGCCAGCACGGCCGCGATCCGGAAGCGACCCACCACCGGATCGGGCGCGGGCGTGCCCGCCGGCGCGATCGCGGGCAACGGGCGCTTGTCGTTGTGGTTGCGCGCGGTCGGTGGTGCGTGCGTGCCGTCGGCGCCGGGGCCCAGCAGCTTGCGGTAGGCGGCGGCGGCGCCGGCGTGGTCGCCCTCGGTCCAGCGGCAGTCGGCCGCGCGGTAGGCCGCCGCCGTCCGCAGCGGCGAGCGGGTCTGTCCGGCCAGCTCCTCGAACAGCTTGCGCGCGCGGGCGGCGCGCCCGGCGTAAAACTCGCTCTCGGCCTGCAGATAAAGGACGTAGTCGCGCGTGTGGGGCAGCCGCGCGGGCAGGCCGTCCAGCAGCCGGGCGGCGCGCTCGTAGTCGCCCGCGCGGAAGGCCTGGTGCCCGAGCCGGAGCTGATCGATCGCCGCGCCCGCGGTGGCCGGAATTCCGGCCGCCGTCCAGATCGCGAGCCAGGTCAGAAGCGGCAGCACCATCGGACCTCCGGAGTTCCGCGGTCTTCGAGCGGCCGCGAAGTTGCAGGAAGGGGAGCCGTCCGCGAAAACGAAAAGCTGATATACGTCTGCACGGAGGGGTTCATATGGGCAGCGTCAACAAAGTCATTCTCATCGGCAACCTGGGAGCAGATCCCGAGCTCAAATACACGCCCAGCAACCGACCCCTCTGCAACCTCAGTGTCGCCACCAACGAGGTCTTCAAGGACAAGTCCGGCCAGCGCCAGGAACGGACCGAGTGGCATCGGGTGACGGTCTGGGGGGAGCAGGCCGAACACTGCTCGAAGTACCTCAGCAAGGGACGCAGTGTTTACGTCGAGGGCCGCTTGCAGACCCGGTCGTGGGACGACAAGGAAGGCAAGAAACGATACAGCACCGACATCGTCGCCGACCGGGTGGTCTTCCTGAGCGGCGGCGCGTCGGGCGAAGGCGGCGGCGGCGGCCCCCGGCGGGGCGGCGGCGGTCGTAGCTGGGGCGAAGAGCAATCCTCGTCATCGCAACCATCCGAGCCTCCCGAGCCCATGGGTGGCCCCGGTCCGGGCGACGACGATATCCCGTTTTAACGCGCGACCGTCAATTCTTCGATTGACCGACGGCCGACGATCCGGGCGTACGACTCCGCTCCGGTTCTCGGCCCTCCTTGCCAGAGGCCCGGCTCGTCGGCCGGTTCTCGAAGGCGAATGCGACGTGGTTCGCCTGTGGTGCGGCGGGCCGTCGGGTGATTTTATTGTTGCCGCTGGAGGGCGATCGGGGGTCCAATCGTCAGCCCTCCAGGAGGTTTCATGTCTTCACGTCCACTTGTCTTGACCGGCACGTTCGGTCTGCTCGCCGGCCTGTGTTCCCTGACGCTCGTGACCTCCGGTTGTGAGGGCGATCCGGGCGGGAGCGTCAACGACGGCGGGTTCGAGCGCCCCACCAACACGGGCGGTGCCGGCGGGATGGGTACCGGCGGAACGGGTGGCAAGGGCGGCGGCGCGGGCTCGACCGGCGACGTGCGGCTGGCGCCCGATACGCCCCCGCCCACGCCGGCGGCGAACGCGGTCAAGATCCTCCCCGGCCAGACCGACCTCCTGGGCTCGTTCCAGAACGGCTGCACCTTCGGGCCGGGCGGCGAGCGCTGGTGCGCGGTCAGCCGCCCGCTCAGTCTGTCGCGCCGCGAGCTGTGGTTCGTCAACATCACGAAGGCGGCCGCGGCCAAGACGTTGCTCTCGGCCTGCGACATGCCGGGGGTGTGCGTGAAGGCGTCCGACAACGTCTACACCGCCCAGCCCGACAGCGGCCCGGTCTATCCCGAAGACTCGGCCCGCGCTTCCGGCAACACCTTCATCTACCTGACCGATGCCAGCTCGGCGCCCTCCGATCCCTTCGAGGGCGACGTCTGGGTGCACACCGTCGGCTCGCCCAACACCACCCAGATCGGCAAGGGGGTGTTCGATTGCGCGGTCAGCGGCCAGCGGCTGATCGAGAACGGCAAGCGGCAGATCGACAAGGTGGTCGGCATCTGCGCGGGCAACCCCAGCAGCGCCGCCGGTGACGCGGAAAACTTCTTCACCCTGAAGGGCGGCGTGGTGGCGGGCCAGACGCCCGGTACCCCGGCCGCGACCTTGACCCGCATGGGCGGTGACGGCCTGGGCATCGTGCAGAAGATCAACCCGATCCACCCCGCCACCAATGCCCTGCGCTGGCGGGTGGGCTTCACCGCCGACGGCGAGAGCCTGCTGCTGTCGACCGGCGGGGCGGCCGAGGCCGACGTCGAGAAGCTGTACACCTTCAAGTCCGACGACCTGGGCAAGGCGGGCGTGGTGGGCACGCCCTTCCCCGGCGGTGACAACATCACCCGCTGGACCCTCTCGGCCGACGGCAAGAAGATCTACTTCCTGAAGGAGTACAACTACAACGCCATGGGCAACCAGTCCGGCACCTTGTGGGTGGCGGACTTCCCCAGCGGCGCCAACGCCCGCGAGCTGAAGAGCGGGCGGGTGCCCGGCGGTAGCACCGGTGGCGCGGGCGCTTATCGGATCCTGGTCGATGCCAAGGGCGCCGATCAGGGCGTCGGTGTGCTGACCGGCCTGGTCATGGGCCGCGGCAGCTACTCGCTCATCAAGAACACGGCCGGCGCGCTGGACGACGCCACCAACGTACCGCTGGTGGCGCCGCGGACGCGTTCGCTGCCGCTGGCCTCGCCCGACCTGCGCTTCTCCCTGTTCGCTCAGGAGTTCGACATGACCGAGCCCACCTCGGACATCTGGGTGGCCCGCAACGACGGTATGGGGCAACCCTGCCCGATGACCGGCGGCATCGCCGGCGGGATCTTCGGCTTCCCGTTCAGCCAGTCGGGCAACATGGTGTTCTGGACCGACAGCTACGAGCCGGCGACGCTGTCGGCGGACGCGTTCTACGCCGACGCTGCCGACTGCAACAACGCCAGCAAGAAGAAGAAGTTCTCCAGCCACGCCGACTTCTGGTTCGTCGACGCCGACCGCATGTTGCTGTATTCGGACGAGAGCAACGGCGCGCAGGTCTCGCTGAAGTACGCCTGGATCAACGGCACCAGCCTCAGCGCGCCGGTGACCATCCAGGAACGGGCGGACCGCTTCTTCCACATCATCCTCGACGCGCAGCCGACCGACGGGTCGTCCCCGCGCTTCAAGGGCATCGTCTACACGCTCAGCGGCGGTGGCGATGCGGTCAACGGCGCGTATTACTACGAGCTGCCGGCCAGCCCGGGCCAGGTGCCCACACCGGACGCCAGCGCCGGCAATTGACCGACCTGTAGGCCGGCCGCAAGAAAGCGCCAGGCCAGCCGATGTGATCCCAGGTGATTCGCCTGGCGGTCAGTCTGCTCGGCCTGGCGGCGGTGCTGGTCCTCCCGTTTTCTCCCGGGCGGACGGTGACGCCCGTGCCGGAGAGCTCCGCCGGCGCGCGGGGGCTTCCCCTGCCGCCCGAGCCGGAGGCGGAGCCGCCGGCCGAGGAAACGCCGCCGCCCGCCGAGGAGGTGCCGGTGGCTCCGGCCCGCCCGCGCGTGCCGGCCTATCCCACCTTCCTGCACGCCCTGCCCGGTGAGCCGGACAACTCGGCGGCGCGCGCGCCCCGGGGCGTGCGCGAGCTGGTGCTCACCTTCGACGATGGGCCCGACCTGTTCGGGACGCCACTGGTGCTGGCCGAGCTGGAGCGGCGTGGCCTCAAGGCGATCTTCTTCATCAACGGCGGGCACATGGTGGGCGCCAAGCTGCAGGACCTGGCCCGCAGCGACCTGATCCGCAAGATCGCCTCGCACGGACATCTGGTGGCCAACCACACCCTCACCCACCAGAACCTGTGCCGGATGCCCGACGAGGTGATGGAGCACGAGATCGACGGCAACACCGAGATCATCAGCGCTGCCACCGGTCTGCGCCCACTGCTGTTCCGCTCGCCCTACGGGGCGCGCTGCCGCCGGCTGGATCGAGCCCTGCGCGAGCGCGATCTGCTGCAGGTGGGCTGGAGCATCGACCCGCAGGAGTGGAAGGGCGGCAGCGAGGAGCAGATCGTCGACTACGTGGGCCGCAAGCTGCAGCGGTTGAACGGGCGCGGGATCCTGCTGCTGCACGACACCCGCCAGGAGGCGGTGCGGGCGTTGCCCCGCATCCTGGACTGGATCGCGCGGGAGAACGACCGCCTGGCCCGCGAGGGCGGCGCCCCCATCGTGATCCGCGACTACACCGTGTTCCTGCCGCCGCGCCCGCCGCTGCCGCCCAGCGGGTTCGAGCCCTTCCTGGCCGACCTGTCCTCGTCCTCGGCGGGGCTGCAGCGGTGGCTGCGCCGCCGCGACTGAGGGTGTGGGTTCAGCGCGCGGCCGCCAGCCGGTCCAGCGCCGCGCCCAGCCCCTCGAGGGTGAACGGCTTGGCGATGAAGGCGCGGCGGGGATGACCGAGCGCGGGTACCAGGCGTTCCTCGTGCGCCAGCCCGGACATGAACAGGGTGCGCAGGCCGGGTCGGGCCTGCTCGAGGCAACCGGCCAGGGGCAGCCCGCTGCTCTGGCCCAGGTGGAGATCCAGCAGCACCAGGTCGACCGGCGGGTCGGCACAAGCTATCAGCTCTTCCGCCTCGGCGCGGGTGCCCGCCTGCAGGCAGGCGTGCCCCAGGATGTGCAGGAACTGGACGGCCATGTTGCGCAGCTCGAAGTGGTCGTCCACCACCAGGACGTTCATGGCTCGACCAGGTGATTGCGGATCGCGTAGCGGACCAGGTCGGGGATCGAGCGCACGGCCAGCTTGCGCATCAGGTTCGCGCGGTGGGCCTCGGCGGTCTTGACCCCGATGCTCAGGGTGGCGGCCACCTCCTTGTTGCTGCGGCCCTCGGCCAGCAGCTGCAGCACCTCGCGCTCGCGCACGGTCAGCGCCGGCGGGCGCGAGCGGTCGAGGTCCACCACCACCCCGCCATGCAGGTAGCCGCGCAACACCAGCTCGGCCACCCGCGCGGAGAAGAAGGGCCGGCCGTGGCGTAGACCGTCGACCGCCACCACCAGATCGCGAGCGGCGTCGGTCTTCAGGACGAAGCCCCGTGCGCCCGCGCCCAGCACCTCGCGCACCAGCTCTTCCGAATCGCGCGCCGACAGGATCAGGATGGCGGTGCGCGGTGATTCCTGCAGGATGCGGCGGGTGGCCTCCAGCCCGTTCAGCTCGGGCATGGCCAGGTCCATGATCACCACGTCGGGGCGGACGGCCACCGCCCGCTCGACCGCTTCGCGGCCGTTCGCGGCCTCGGCGCACACCGCCCATCCAGGCTGCTTTTCGAGCAGAGCCCGCAGACCTTCGCGGACGACCTCGTGGTCGTCAGCAACCAGGATGTTGAAGCTCGCCTCCACTCGACCCCCAACTCGGAACCAGTCCTGATTGTAAGCTTTTCTACAACGCCAGGAAACCCCGCGCCGGGCAAATCTTGTACAGGACGGCTGGACCTAGGTGCTGGCGACGGCCGGCGGGGGAAAACGAGCCTCGATGCGGGTGTGTTCGGGTCCCTGCCGTACGCGCAGCTGACCACCCGCGGCTCGCACCCGTTGCCGCAAGGCCAGGGTGGCGAGCTCCAGCTGCGCGCGCGACCGGGGCGGACCCTCCAGACTGACGAGCAGCGGGCCGGCCGGGGTGGCCGAGACGCGGGCCGCCAGCGGGCCCTGTGGGGCGAAGGCGCCGGCCAGCGCGTCCTCGACCAGCCGGTACACGGCGTTCTCGAGGTCGGGCCCCAGTGGGCCCAGGCCGTCGATCTGCAGCTGGGCGCGACCGCTGCCCTCCCGGGCCAGCAGCCAGCGCAGGGCCGCCGCCAGCCCGCTTTCGCCCAGCAAGGGAGGGTGCAAACGGTGCGACAGCTCGGCCAGCTCGCGGCAGCAGTCGGCGATCAGCTGCTGCGCGCGGGTCAGCGCTTGACGCGTGGCCGGCGTCAGCGATGCGCCCTCGCGCTCGACCAGGCTCAGGCTCATGGCCGCGGCAGACAGATTCTGTGCGGCCGAGTCGTGGAGCTGTCGCGCGAGCCGGCGTCGTTCCTCATCCGCCGCTCGCTGCAGCCCATCGCACAGCACGGCCAGGCCCATTTCTGCCGGGATCCTATCACCGCCGTCCGCTCCTGGCCGGAATAGTGCGAGACGCGGAAGGGGGGCCGGTGTCGGATGCCGGGCCACCGGGCAGCTCGGGCGGCGCGATCAGCTCCTCGGGCAGCGCACCGGTGAGCGACTTGAGCCAGCTGACCAGCAGCTGGGTCTCGTCTGGCGACAGCTCGATGCCCAGCTGGTATTTGCCCATCATCCAGACCGCGCGGTCCAGGGTGGCGATCGAGCCGTCGTGGAAGTAGGGCGCTGTCTTCTCCACGTTGCGCAAGGTGGGCACCTTGAAGAACATCTTGTCGAGCGGGATCTGGGTGATGTCGAAGCGGCCCTGGTCGCGCTGGTTGGGCCAGGGCTCGACCGCGCCCAGCTTCTGCAGGGCGGTCCCGCCGCCCAGCATCTCGCCGTTGTGGCAGGCCATGCAGCCGATGCTGATGAACAGCTGCACGCCGCGCTTCTCCTGGGCAGACAGGGCGGTCTTGTCGCCGGCCAGGTAGGCGTCCCAGCGGCTGGGCGTGGTCAGCATCCGCTCGAACGCGCCGATGGCCCGCCCCACGTTGTCGTAGGTCAGCGGATCGGCGACGCCGGGGAAGGCCTGCTCGAAGGCGGCCTGGTAACCCGGGATCCCGCGCAGCACCGTGACCACCGCCTGGCCGCTGCCCATCGCCATCTCGGCCGGATTCGTGATGGGGCGCTTGGCCTGGCTCTCGACATCGGGCTCGCGACCGTCCCACATCTGCTGGAAGTAGCCGGCGGCGTGGTACACGGTGGGGGCGTTGCGCTTGCCTCGCTGCCCCTTGTAGCCGACCGAGGTCTTCAGCCCGTCGACGCCGTAGCGGTCCAGGCGGTGGCAGGTGTTGCACGAGATGTCGCCGCCGCGTGACAGCCGCGGGTCGAAATACAGCTTGCGGCCCAGCTGGACCTGCTGGGCGCTGGGTGGCCCACCCGGGCCGTCGATGCGGGTCCGCACCGGGGCGAACCGCTTGAGCAGGCGGGGATCGATCTCCGGTTCGGGCTCGGTGGCCGGCGTGGCGGCGGTGGCCAGCGCGGACCCGAGCAACAGACCGGCGTTCAGCAAGCAGAAGGCGAACGCATGCCCCATGAAAGCGGCATCGGTGGCTGCCGCAGATCTCCCGACCGGGGGTGGGCGCAAAAAAAGCCGCATACCGGGGGGGAAATTGCCTGATCCGTCCCTAAGGGGCCCGGGCAGCCGGGTGGGACAGAGGAGGCGCCCGCCGACAGCGGCGACGCGCGTCGGGGTGGCGGGCCCGCGCGGTACAATACCGCTGTGTTCTACGTACGCCCGGCCGTGATCGCCGATCTGCCGGCGCTGTTGCAGGTGGCGCGACATCTGGATTCGGTGAACCTGCCCAACGACGAGGTCCGCCTGCGCGAATCCATCGATCGGTCGGAACGATCGTTCTCCGGCGCGCTCGAGCGGCCCAAGCGCGAGCTGCTGTTCGTGCTGGTCGAGCGGTCCGCCGACGGCAGCGAGCGGGCGCTGGGCTCGTCGATGATCTTCGCCCAGCACGGCAACCGGCCCGCGCCGCACATCTACTTCGACGTCATCGACGAGGAACGCTACAGCCAGAGCCTGGACCGCCACTTCCGCCACAAGCTGCTGCGCATCGGCTACAACTACGACGGTCCCACCGAGATCGGCGGCCTGGTGCTGCTGCCCGAATACCGCGGCCACGCGCAGCAGCTGGGCAAGACCCTGGTGCACGTGCGCTTCCTGTACATCGCGCTTTTTCGCGAGTCGTTTCGCGACGAGGTGGTGTCCGAGCTGCTGCCACCGCTGGAGGCCGACGGGACCAGCCGGCTGTGGGAGGCGCTGGGGCGCCACTTCACCGGCCTTTCCTACCAGGAGGCCGATCGGCTGTCGCGCGAGAACAAGGAGTTCATCCGGGCGCTGTTCCCCCAGGACCCCATCTACGCCACCTTGCTGCCGCCCGGGGCCCAGGAGCAGATCGGTCGGGTGGGGCCCAAGAGCAAGGCGGTCGAGAAGATGCTGGTGCGGGCCGGCTTCGAATACGCCAGCCGCATCGATCCGTTCGACGGCGGGCCTCACTTTCACTGCCGCACCGAGGACATCGGCTCGGTGGCGGCCAGCCGTCGGCTGACGGTGCGCGGGCTGCGTGGCGGCGCCGAGGCCGGCGGCACGCCGGCGCTGGTGGCGGCGGTGCGCCCCCGCCCGCCCTGGTTCATCGCGGCGCGCACCTTGGTGGGGCTGGACGAAGCCGGGGTAACGCTGGGCGAGGAGGTGGCGGGGCTGCTGCAGGTGTCCGCCGGCGACAGCGTAGGTGTCTTGCCCCTGTAGAGAAGCGGACGTAGCCTGCGTCCGGAGCCGCCATCGTGCCGACCACCGTCTTCATCGTCGACGACGAAAAGAACATCCGCCGGACCGTGCGCCTTGTCCTGGAGGGCGAGGGCTACACCGTCGAGGAGGCGGCCAGCGGCGAGGAGGCGCTGGCCCGGCTGCCCGAGGTGGACGCCGACATCGTGCTGCTGGACGTGCAGCTGCCCGGGCTGTCGGGCCACGAGGTGGTCGAGGCCATGAACAAGCTGGCCCTGCCCGAGCAGGACCAGCCCACGGTGGTCATGATCTCGGGGCACGGGACCCTGGCCGACGCGGTCCGCGCCACCAAGGCGGGGGCCTACGACTTCCTCGAAAAGCCGCTCGACCGCGAGCGGCTGATGGTCACGCTCCGCAACGCGGTCGAGCGGCGGGCCATGGCGGCCGAGATGGCCGGCCTGCGCGCGCTGACCGAAGGGCGCTGGGAGATGGTGGGGCGCAGCCCGGCCATGCTGGCGCTGTTCGCCCAGATCGCCAAGGTGGCGCCCACCCGCACGCGGGTGCTGATCACCGGCGAGTCGGGCACCGGCAAGGAGCTGATCGCCCGGGCCATCCACCGCGAAAGCACGCTGTCGGCCAAGCCGTTCGTGAAGGTCAACTGCGCCGCCATCCCGCCCGAGCTGATCGAGTCCGAGCTGTTCGGGCACGAGCGGGGCGCCTTCACCGGCGCGACCGCGCGCAAGAAGGGCCTGTTCGAGCTGGCCGACGGGGGGACCATCTTCCTCGACGAGATCGGGGACATGATCCTGTCGGCGCAGGCCAAGGTGCTGCGGGTGTTGCAGTCGGGCGAGTTCACCCGGGTGGGCGGCGAGACCACCTTGAAGGCCGACGTGCGGGTGGTGGCCGCCACCAACCGCGATCTGCAGGCGGCGGTGACCAGCGGGGGCTTTCGCGAGGACCTGTATTTCCGGCTGGCGGTGGTGCCGCTGCGCGCGCCGGCGCTGCGCGAGCGGGTGGAGGACATCCCGCTGCTGTCGCAGTCGTTCGTGGTCCAGATCTGCCGCGAGAACGGGATGAAGGAAAAGAGCCTCTCGCCCGAGGCGCTGCGGCTGCTGGAGGCGTACCCCTGGCCCGGCAACGTGCGCGAGCTGCGCAACGTGGTCGAACGGCTGGTGATCCTGTCGGACGAGGGCATCGGGGTGGGCGACCTTCCCGAGGAGATCATCGCCGAGGCCAACCGGCGCTCGGGGCCGCCGCCGCCCGCGGTGGGCACGGTGGAGCTGCCGCCCGAGGCGCGCTCGCTGCCGCTGCGCGAGTTCCGCGACCTGATGGAACGGCAATACATCCGCGCCAAGCTCGACGAGAACGGGTGGAACATCTCGCGCACCGCCGTGGCGCTGGGGATCGAGCGCACCAACCTGCACAAGAAGATGCGGGCGCTCGGGCTGTCGCGGCACCAGGCCGGCGACGCCCACGGCCCGCCGCCCGACGAAGACAATCCGGTCGATTAGCCGGGCGCGAGCCTGCGAGCGAACCCGGCTATTCCGGCTCCGGCCAACGTCAGGACCCCCGGTAGGTGTGCCTAGTGGCGCCGTCCGTCGGCCGGGGGAGTATCGCCGGAGGCCCCTTCCGTGGTACCGATAAGGAGATGAGTCTCATCAGCGGCAGCAAGACGGGGCCGCACCAGGCGGTGCGGAACGCGGCTGTCCGTCGAACGTGCCAGCGGGTGGAGGAGCTTCTGTCCAAGAGCCCGGCCTACCGCAAGGCGGACGACGGACTGTACGTGATCAAGCAGGGTTCGACCCTCGTGATGGTCAGTGTGCATCCCTGGCAGACGCACGCGGTGGTGCGGCTGGTGGCCCAGCTGGTCAAGGGCGTCAGCATGGAGACGCAGCTGGCCCTCGAGCTGCTGGAGATCAATGCGGTGCTGCGTTTCGGCGCCTTCGCCTACGTGCCCGCCGGTGACGTGGTCCTGTTCTGCCACACCATGGCCGACCGCGAGCTGACCGACGAGGAAGAGGTGATGGCCACCATCCGCGACTTCGCCATCATCGCCGACGAATACGACGACCGCATCACCGCCCGTTACGGCGGGCAGACCATGCAGGAGCTGCTGGAGCAATCGGTGGTCGACCACCTGCGCGGCATGCACAGCCCGCCGCTCATGAAGGACTGACCCGGGACTGGCCCCTCACAGGCCGATCTCGTCGGCGATCGGCGTCAGGGCCGCGATCAGGAAGGCGACGTGCTCGACCAGCGGGCGTCCGATTGCATCGGCGCCGCCGTAGACATAGGACCGGTCGACCGAGCGGGCGAAGTGCTTGTCCTTGAGCTTCTTGACCACCGATTCGGGCGGTAGATCCGCCACCTTGCGGGTGGGGCGGACCTTCACGCAGGCGCCGATGAACCCCACCAGCTCGTCGCAGGCGTAGATCGCCTTCTTCAGCGGGGTGTCGCGCGGGATCTTCATGTAATCGGCGTGCGAGCAGATGGCCTCGACGATCTCCTCGGGATAGCCGCGCTCGCGCAGGATGCGGGCACCCACGTGCAGGTGGGTCTCCTCGGTCGGGTTCTGCTCGTAGTCGAAGTCGTGCAGCAGTCCGACGATCCCCCATTTTTCGACCTCCGCCGCGTCGGTGTTCCCGAACCAGCTCGCGTAGGCCCGCATCGCCTCCTCCACCCCGCGGGCGTGCTTGCGGAGAGCGTCGCCGGCGGTGAACTCGAACAGCAACGCTTCGGCCTGCGCGCGGCTGACCCGGGGGGAGGGCGCGTCCATGGGCGAACCATAGCAGCGCCGCGGCCGGCGGTGCGGGCGGACTGCGGGGGTCGAGGTTCGGGCCTCGACCCCCCGTGGTGGCTACTTCTTCATCAGATCCGGGTTCCGGTCCTGCACGCGGCGGATCCCCTCACCGGTGACGCCGGGGATGACGCCGTAACGGGTGTGCATGAAGCCCATGCGCATCGACAGCTTCTCGAAGTCGTCGGTGCGGCGGAGCTCGTCCAGCTTGGCGCGCTCGCCGTTCACCAGGATGAACGAGTTCAGATCGCCGCCGTGTGGGGTCAACCCGACGAACTGGAAGCTCTCGCACCACCCTTCCTTCTGGTAGCGCTGGAAGATCTCGGTCGCCTCCTTGAACAGGAAGGAGAACGCCTCCTGCTCGCGCCCCGGGACCGGTCGATCGAAGCCGATGAACAGACACGCAGATGCCATGGTGACCTCCTCACTATCGCTGCCGCTCTGACGGCGGCGGAGATCTTACGCCCGCCGATCCACCGCGGTTGCGCGCGCGGCGGCCCCGGCGCCGATTACGGTCCCTCCCGACAGCGCGGGCATCCGGCGCGGACCCGGAGGCGCCACCGGTGCGGGCCCGAGGACATGGCGCTGGCGAACGCTTGGGGCATTTTCACGATCTGCCGATGATCCCACCATGCGGACCATCGACCGGGCGGGCGGTACCTCCCCGCGTTCATCCTGGATAGGGCTGCGTTTCGTGTCGCCGATCGCGTTGCTGATGGCGGGGGCCTGTGGACAGCCGCCGGCATCGGGTGATCCCCCGGACGCGGGCGGTGATCATCCGGCCAGCGGCGATCGTCCCGCCGAGCCGATCGATGTCCGAACAGACGGGGACACCGCCGATCCCTTCTGTCACTACGATTGTTTCGGTTTCACGGAGTGCCAAGACGGGGTGGTCACGCAATGGGCGCACAGCCCTGTGCCGTGCGCGTACTGGACCGGCCAGTGTCCCCACCAGATCGTCGGTCAATGTCAAAAAGGTTGCGGCGTCGACCGCATCCAGGGCGGGTTCAGCGTCTGCCCGCTCACCATCTGCCGCGAGTATTATCCCAAGTCGGTCGGCGACAGCTGTCAGGACGACGCCGACTGCAGCCCCACCCAGGCCGTGAAAGTGGCGGAGGCCGACGGCGGGACTGACGCCTCGTCGACGGGCGTCCACCAGACCTATCTCCGCTGTGATCAGCCCAGCGGAAAGTGCGTCGAGACAGCGGCCCCGGTGATCCCCGACTGGCTGGGACCCTGCGACCCCGCTGCCCTGGCCAATCTGGAAAAGGGCAGCTACGGCGCCGCCGTCGATCCCAGCTGCTCGGGCGGAAAGTGCCTGGTTCTCGTCCCGCACGATCGCACCTGCATCTACCAGGGATGTTCCGGCTCTTGCACCACCGACGCCGACTGTCCGCAGGGGGCCGTCTGCCAGGAAGCGCCTCCCATCGCCTGCGGCGCCAGCCCGACCGCCAGGGGATATTGCAAACCCGGCCCCGTCAACCAGATCGGCATCGGCCTGACCTGCCGCTGAGCGCGCGCTCGAGCGAGCGACGAGCGTCTTCTCACGCGCCGGCGGCGGTGGTGATGGCGTGGATGCCGGGGCGGAAGTCGTCGGGTGGGGTCAGCAGGCTGAGGACCAGGGTGCTGCCCAGACCGGTGAGGTCGAACAGGTAGCCGGGCTGGACCAGGACGCCGTCGCTGGCCAGAAGATCCAGGGCCCACTCCTCGTCGCTGCGCACGGCGGGGACGCGCAGGATGGCGGACCAGGCGGCCTCGGCAGGCAGCCAGCTGACGGGGCCGTCAGCGGGCAAGGCGTCGGCTAGGGCGGCGCGGTTGACGGCCACGCGGGCGCGGATGTCCTCGCGGATGGTCTCGCCGATGGCCAGCAGCGCGGGCAGCGCGCGCACCACCGGCGTGCCCACGGACAGGTAGGTGTCGGCCACCAGCTCCAGGCGGTGCAGCGCCGCCCGGGTCATCGGCTCGGGGCCCAGCGCCGCGATCCAGCCCACCTTCATCTGCGGCAGGCCACAGCTCTTGGACAGCCCACCCAGCACGAAGGCCGGTACCGGCAGTGGCTCGGCCGCCACCGTCACCACCGCGTCGGCGGCGGGCGAAAAGGCGTAGTCGGCGAACACCTCGTCGACGATGAGCGCCAGGCGGGTGCGATCGGCCAGCTCCAGCAGCCGCTGCAGGTCGCCCCGCCGCAGGAACGACCCGGTGGGGTTGTTCGGGTTGCACAGCACGATGGCGCGCGCGCCGGCGGCCTCGACGCTGGACCAGTCGATGTGCCACTCGCCGTCGAAGGCCAGGCGGTAGCGGCGCGGGACCACGCCCTCCAGGCGGGCCAGGTAGTCGAACAGCGGGTAGCTGGGCTCGGGCACCAGCACGGTGTCCCCGGGATCGGCCAGCAGCTTGAACAGCAGGGCGTACGATTCGCTGGAGCTGGCGGTCAGCACGATCCGCCCGGGCGGCACGCTGGCGCCCAGCCGGCCGTATTCGCGGGCCACCGCCTCGCGCGCCTCGGCCGGGCCCAGCGGCGAGGGATCGTAGCTGCCCACCGACGGGTGCGAGATGGCCGCCGCCAGCACCTCGCCGCGCGCGGGCAGCCCCACGATGGTGGGGTTCGACACCGTCAGATCCAGCACCCGCTCGCCCTGGGCCAGCCGCCGCCGGTACAGGGCGGCCAGCTCGTTCTCCTCCAGTCGCCAGTCCAGCCGCTTGGAGAACATCGCGCCGCCGCCCGTCAGGTCACAGGCGGCCCAGCGAGCTGTCCCGGACCCAGCCCTCCAGGCCGTTGGCCAGGCGGATGCGGATCCAGTCCTGCTCGCGCTCCACCAGCCGCACGCGCAGGCCGGCGTGCACTTCGAAGCTGGTGCGGTAGTTGGGGTCGGCGCCTTCCTTCACGGCGACTTCGTCGGGTAACACGATCCCGAACGGGATCCGTTCCAGGGCCGCGCGACCGGCCAGCAGGGTGCCGGCGAGCGCCGCGCCGACCGCCAGGAGCGCCGCGGCAGCCCCCAGGGGCGCGCGCAGGTCCTCGGCCGCGCGCCGCCGCACCAGCAGCAGCGCGAAGCAGCCCAGGTAGGCCCCCAGGAAGATCCAGGTCTGCGTCGACACCGGCATCGCGGTCACGATCCGGATCCACAGCGACTCGCGCTGGGCGCCCTCGATCTTGTCGATGGCCCGGCGCTCGGCCTGCTTGCGCGCCTGCGCCAGGTTGAAGCGCGCGTCCTCGGCGTCGGGGTCCAGCGCCGCCGCCCGCTCGAACGCCCAGATCGCCCGGCCGAGGTTGCCCAGACGGAAGTGGGCCACGCCCAGGTTGTAGAACAGATCCGCCGACACCACGCCCTGGCGGTCCAGCTGCTCGTAGGCAGCCAGCGCGGCGGCGTAGTCGCCGCGGAAATAGGCGTCGTTGCCGCGCTTCCAGGCCTCGTCGACAAGGTCGGCCCGGGCGACGGTCCCCACCAGCAGCAGCGCGAGCGCACACACCGCCGGCCAGCGCCGCTTCATGCGCTGGCCCTCTCGGCGCGCGCGGGCGCCTTCTCGATGCGCAGGATCAGGTCGGCCGCGCGTTCCAGCGAGGCGCGCATCTCGGCGTTGTTCACGGTGCCAGGGGCGAAGCGGGCGCGGTCGCTGGCGTCCAGCTCGTGCAGCACCCGGGTGGCGACGGTCTTGCCCAGGCCGCTGTCGGTGATGACGGTGGCCAGCTCGTCGCGGGGCAGGCCGGCGATGGGGCGGCGCAGGCGCGCGGTCAGCACCTCGCTCAGCACCCGGTCGATCTCGATGTAGAAGGGCGCGGTCCGCCCGGCCTTCAGGTGCCCCTCGGCGGCGCGCAGGTGATCGCGGATCAGGCGCCTGGTCTTGCGGCGGCGGCCGCGCTCGGTGTCCTGGCCCCAGCGCTCGCGCAGCCGGCCCACCATCAGCGACAGCCCGAACAGCCCCGGCGGCGCCACCAGGGTCCAGAGGAACGCGCGCGACTGATAAAAGGTCGTGCCCAGGTCCCGCCGCAGCGCCGGCCGCGTGCGCGGCGGCCGGATCTCCGCCGGCAGCACATTCTCCAGGCCGCCCAGCGACCCGGCGCCGGTGGCCAGCGCCGGACGGCCGCCCCGGGCCTCGCCGCTGACCTCGATCTTCAGCGGGTGCGTCTTCTGGGTGACGTAGCGGCGGCCGGCCGGATCGAAGAAGGCGAAGGTCAGCGGCGGCAGGGTGGTCACCCCGGGACGTTCGGGCAGCAGCAGATATTCGATCGACTTGGTGCCGGCGATGCCGGTCTCGTTCTGGATCTTGACCTCGGTCTTGGGCTCGTAGGTCTTCCAGCCGGTCAGCGCGCCCAGGTGCGGGACCGACAGCTTGCGGATGTTGCCCTGCCCGCTGACGGTGACCAGCAAGGTGACCGCCTCGCCCACCCCGACCTTGTTGCGGTCGACCCGGGCGTCGATGTTGAACAGCCCCACGTTGGCCGGGTCGAAGCCCTCGGGCTTGCCGGCGGGCAGGGGCAACACCTCGATCTGCAGGGGCTGCGCCTTCAGTCGTTCGGTGCGCAGGGTGCGCCCGAAGAAGTCGACCTGCGAGATCTCCGATTCCAGCGGGGTGATGTTCAGGTTCCCGCTCTGCAGCGGGAACAGCGCCTTGCGCGCCAGCGGCGCCACCAGGTAAAGACGCCCCTCGTACATCTGCTGGGTCAGCGCCAGGCTGCCCTGGTTGTGGGGGACGGTGAGCTCCTCGCTCCAGAAGCCGTCGGTGCGCGGCTCGGTCAGCGCCTGGTACTTGTCCTGGCGGTCGGTGAGGTAGAGCAGCCACTCGACCACCACCTGCTCGCCCACGTACACCTTGGTCTTGTCGGCGGCGGCGCGCAGGAAGCTGCCCGCGCCGCCGCCCCCCGAGGGCGCCGGCACCACCGGGTCGTCCATGTTGAACAGATCGGCGAAGGGCGAACGCGACCGGCGCATGCGCGGCGGTGGAGCAGGCGGCGGAGCGGCGCTGCCCGACTGCCCGGGCGGGCGGATGTCCCCCGCCTGCACGGTGATGGGGACGGGGATGGTGCGCAGCTCGCGGCCGTTGGCGCGCACGTGGGCGGGGCCGATCACCAGCCGCCCGCTCTGGGTGGGGGCCAGCTCGTAGTTCCAGGTGTAGACGGTGCGGATCAGGCTGGTGCCGCCGCCCATCTGCACCTCGGTCGACTGACTGGGTTGCTCGGACAGGACCCGGAACCCGCGGAAGTCCGGCGCCCGGTAGGCCTCGGCGCGCCCGTCGTTCAGCGACAGGGTGATCTGGTACAGGATCGCCTCGCCCAGGGTCACCTGCGAGCGGTCCACCTTGGCCACGAAGGGCGATTGCGCCCGGGCGGGGACAGGGGGCAGCAGCGCGAACGCCGCCACCAGGCCGGCCAGCAGCGCCGGGCGGCGCCGAGACGCCGGCGCCCCCGGCCACACGATCGCCCGCGAGCGGGCGCGCGCTCGTGGCGGGTCGGGGGTTGCCGCAGGCATCGGGGTCACCAGTCCTTGGCGGGCGGTCGGCGGTTCATGGCGCGCAGCCGGGCCAGCTCCTGTTCCAGGGCCTTGGGGCTGCGCTCGAGGTTGTCCAGGATGGCTTCCATCTCGGAGACGTCGTTCGGGCGGGGCGGCTCCTTGCCGGCACCCGCGGGGTTGTTTTTAGCCTGTTTTTCCGGTGCGGGCTTGGGCTCCGGCTTCTGCTCGTTCTTCTGGTTCTGGGCGCTCTTCGGATCCGGCTTGGGTGGGTTCTTCTGCTCGGGCTTCTTCTGGTCCTGGGACTCCTGGGGCTGGTCCTGCTTGGACTGCTGCTGCTGGTTGGGGTCCTGGTCGCCCTTTTGGTCCTGGTCCTTGGGATCTTGCTTCTGTTCGTCGCCCTTGTCCTGTTTCTGATCGGCGTTCTTCTGCTCGCCCTTCTGGTTCGGATCCTGGTTCTTCTGGTCTTTCTGGTCCTTCTGTTGCTGCTTCTTCTTGTCGTCCTCTTCCTTCTTCTTGCGCAGGGCCAGCTCGAGGTTCCACTTGGCCCGCAGGTCGCCCGGGTTGTAGGCCAGCGACTTCTTGAACGCCTGCGCCGCCTCCTCGTATTTCTGCCCCTGGAAGAAGGCGTTGCCGAGGTTGTAGAAGGCCGACGCCTTCAGGTCGGGCGTGCGCGCCTCGGTCGCGCGCAGGAAGGCCTGGGCGGCGTCGTCCCAGCGGCTCAGGCCGTAAAGGGCGGTGCCGCGGTTGAAATGCACCCCGGGCTCGCCCGGCGTCTCGGTCAGCGCCTTGTCGTAGTCGGCCAGCGCCTCCTCGGCCTTGCCCGCCTTCATGTGGTCGTTGCCCTGCTCGACCACCCGGCTGCGGCGGAGCAGGAGGTCGGCGCCGCCCAGGAAGGGGGCCAGCGCCAGCAAGGCCAGCAGGGTCGATCGACCGTTCATGACTGGGCCACCTTCCGTCGGCGCTCGCTCATGCAGGCCTCACCGACCAGCAGCAGGAACGCGGGCAAGATCAACACCTCGTACATGTCGTCGTATTGTTTGATCAGACGGGCCTCGTTCTCGGTGCGCTTGAGGCTGGCCAGGGCCAGCTCGACCGCCTCGACCCCGAACCGCTTGACGTCGGCGCGCAGGTATTCGCCGCCGGTGATCGAGGCCAGCTTGGCCAGCATCTCCTCGGCCAGCCGCGAGGTCACGTATTTGCCATCCGAGTCCTTGAGGTAGCCGGAGATCTGACCGTCCTCGCCCACCTGGGGCACCAGCTCGCCCGAACGCGAGCCGATCCCCACCGCGTAGATCTTGATGCCCAGCTTCGCCGCCGCCTCGGCCACCTGCAGCGGCTCGCTCTCGGTGTCCTCGCCGTCGGTCAGCAGCAGGATCACCTGGCTGCGGGTGCCGCGGTCCTTTTGCCGCAGGCGGGTCAGCTGGTCCACCGCCACCTTCAGGGCGCGGCCGATGGCGGTGCCGCCCACGGGGAGGTCCTGCGGCTGCAGGTCCCGCCAGAACAGCTTGACCGCCGCGTAGTCGGTGGTGGGCGGGTAGCTCATGGTCTCGCCGGCGAAGGCCACCAGCCCGATGCGGTCGCCGGCCAGCCGGTCCATCAGCCGCTCCAGCTCGCGCTTGGCCCGTTCCAGCCGGGAGGGGTAGATGTCCCGCGCCAGCATCGACTTCGAGAAGTCGAGCGCCACGATCAGATCCAGCCCGCGCTGGCGTTCCAGCTTGGCCCGTCCGCCCGCCTGCGGCCGGGCCAGGGACACGATCAGCAGGGTCAGCGCCGAGGTGGTCAGCACGGCCCGCAGCACCTTGCGCGGCACCGACACGCTGGCGGCCATGCGCTCGATCAGCACCCGCCCGCCCATCCGTTCCAGCAGGCGCCGCCGGCGCGTGAACGCCACCACCCAGCCCAGCACGATCACCGGGACCAGCAGCAGCAGCCATAATAGATGGGGTTGAGCGAGCCGCATCGTCGATCACCTAGGGCAAGCGCCGCAGCCGGGTCAGGCGCAGGAGGATCTCCAGCAGCAACACCGCCAGCGCCGGGAACAGGAAACGCGGGAACAGCTCGGCGTACAGGATACCGCGCTCCTTGATCCGCGACTTCTCCAGGTCCTCGAGGATGGCCTGGAAGCGCCTGGCCAGCGCCAGGCTGTCGCTGGCCAGGTAGGGCGTGCCGCCGGTCATGGTGGCGATCTCCTCCAGCAGCTTGGGGTTGACCGGGAATCGGCGCCGGGGCACGCCCGGCAGCGCGGGCAGGTCCGAGCTGTCGTTGTCGCCGGCCAGCACGGTGTAGATCTTGACCCCCATCTGCTGCGCCATCTGCGCCGCCTTGCTGGGGGTGATGTTGCCGGCGTTGTTGTCCCCGTCGGTCAGCAGGATGATCACCTTGGACCGCGCGTCCGAGCGGCGCAGCCGGGCCAGGGCCACGCCCAGCCCGTTGCCGATGGCGGTGCCCTTGCCGTCGATCAGGTTCAGCTCCAGCTCGCCCAGCATGCGCAGGAAGGCGCCGTGGTCCAGGGTCAGCGGCACGTAGGTGTAGGCGTCGCGCGCGAACACCACCATGCCGATGCGATCGGTGCGCCGGCGGCGGACGAAGTCGCGGATGACGTTCTTGGCGGCGGCCAGCCGGTTGGGCAGCAGATCCGTCTCGGCCATCGAGCCCGACAGGTCCAGGGTGATGACGATGTCGATCCCCTCGACGTCGAGGTCCTCGTCGGGGCGGGCGGTCTGGGGCCGGGCCAGCACGATCCCCAGCAGCACCACCGCGAACAGGCGCAGCACCAGCGGCAGCTCGGCCAGCCGCGCCCAGAAGCCCCGCCCCGCGCTGGCCAGCTCGCCGGCTCGCGAGTGCACCAGCACCGGCCGCCGCCCCGGCCCCCGCTTGACCCCCGCCCACAGCACCAGCGCGACCGCGAGTGGGATGAGCGCCAGCGCGCCGGGATGGGCGAACCGGAAGCTGTCGAGGGTGCGCAGGAACCAGACGTAGGCGACGGTGGCGGGAACGAAGACGAGCGCTATCAGCCCGTAGGGGATGGGGGAGTGGTTGGGCGGGGATTGTGTGGGATCGCTGGTCATGGGCGTTCCCCCGGGATCGTGCACGTGAGCCGTGCACGTGCACGTGCACCGTGCACGAACAGACTCACGGGCGCACCTCCTCCTCGGGCGCGCGCACCGGGCGACCCTCGCCCACCTGCGGCTCCGGCCTTGGGCGGGTGGCCTCCACCATGCGGAACGCCGTCTCCAGGGCGCCTCGCGCCTCCGCCTGGCCGGGATCGATCTTCGCGAACTTGACCAGGTCGCAGCCAGCCAGCCAGCCGGCCACCTCGCCCATCACCAGCCCGCGCGGCGAACGGCGGTTCAGCTGGTCCATCAGCTCCTCGGTTGTCATCTCCAGCGCCAGGAAATCGTATCGCGCGCCCAGGTACTCGCGCACGATGTCCGACAGCTGGAAGTAGAACCCCTTCAGCTCGGTCCCGTTCTGCAGGCCCTGGCGGGCCAGGTGATCCAGCTTCTCCAGCGCCACCTCGTGGGCCGGGCGCGGCGGCGGGGCGGGGCGGAAGGCGGCCCGGTTGCGCAGCCGCCGCCGGATGGCCAGCGCCAGCAGCGCCCCCAGGGCAGCCGCGACCAGACCACCGGCCAGGTAGACCAGGGTGAGGTCTTCCTTGTAGACGGTCACCGGCGGGGCCGGGTCCTTCAGCCGGGGATCGGGCTCGTTGGCCAGCAGGCTGCCGATCTTCACCGCGACCGGCGACGTCTGCAGCGACAGCACGTGCCCGCCGGCGCCGATGTACGTGACCGGGATGGGAGGCACCTGCAGCTCGCCCGGTTCGAAGGCCGCCACCTTCAGCGAGAAGGTGCGCCGGACCCGCCCGTCGCCCAGGTCGACCTCCTCCAGCTCCGGGTCGCCGCCCACCACCTCGAACGGTCCGAGGTCCAGCTGGGTGGGCAGATTGGTGGGGATCGAGCGCGGCCCCACCGACGTCACCGACAGCGAGAAGACGTCGCCCACCCGCCCCTCGGGCCTGTCCAGCCGCGCGGCCACCGTGGGCGCGTCGGGCGCCGGCGCCGCCGCCGGCGTTGTTGCCAGCCCGGCGTCGGCGGCCAGCAGCGGGCCCGCCGGTGTCGATGAGGCGGCCGCGAGGATCAGCGCGAGCAGGCGGGCGCGGCCCATCAGTGCCGCAGCCTCCGCGCGCGCGCCTCGAAGAACCCGGTCAGCGCCTGCAGGTAGGGGCGATCGGTGTGCAGGGTGATGGCGTCGAGCGACAGCCGCTTCCACAGCGCCTCGCGCGCCTCGCGGGCCTTGCGGCTCTGGGTCGCGAAGGCGCGCGCCTCCGGACCGGAGGTGTCGAACACGATCACCTCGCCGGTCTCCGGATCCTCCAGCTCGACCAGCCCCACCGGCGGGAAGCCCTCCTCCAGCGGGTCGGTCACGGTGATCGGCACCAGGTCGTGGCGGCGGGCGGCGATGCGCAGCGACCGTTCGTAGCTGGACAGCGGCGCCAGGAAGTCCGAGATCAGGAAGGCCACCGCCCGCCGGCGGGCGATGCGCCCCAGGAAGTCCAGCGCCCCGCCGATGGAGGTGCGGGGCGAGGTTGGTTTGAAGGAGAGGATCTCGCTGATCACGCGCAACACGTGTTTCTTGCCCTTCTTGGGCGGCACGAAACGTTCGACCTCGTCGGTGAAGATGATCAGGCCCACCCGGTCGTTGTTGCGGATGGCGGAGAAGGCGAACACCGCCCCCAGCTCGGCGGCCAGCTCGCGCTTCTCCTGCTCGCGCGAGCCGAAGCGGCCCGAGGCCGACATGTCGACCAGCAGGAGCACGGTCATCTCGCGCTCCTCGACGAACAGCTTGACGTACGGCTCGTTCATCCGCGCCGAGACGTTCCAGTCGATCTGGCGGATGTCGTCGCCGGGGATGTACTGGCGCACCTCCGAGAAGGCGATGCCCGACCCCTTGAACACCGAGTGGTATTGCCCCGCCATCCGATCGCGCACCAGACGTTCGGTGACGATTTCGATGCTCCGTATCTTCTTGAGTAGCTCCCGCGTCAGCATGGGGCGTGGTGCGAAGGCCGGATCAAGGCACCTCGATCCGCTCGAACAGCTTGCGGACTACCAGTTCGGCGGTCATCTCTTCGGCCTCGGCTTCGTAGGTCAGGATGACCCGGTGTCGCAGCACGTCCACCCCGATGGCCTTGATGTCCTCGGGCGTGACGTAGCCACGGCGGCGCAGGAAGGCGTGGGCCCGGGCGGCCAGGTTCAGGTAGATGGAAGCGCGCGGGCTGGCCCCGAAGTGGATGAAGTCGGCCAGCTCGGCCATGCCGTAGGCCTTGGGATCGCGCGTGGCGTGGACCAGGGTGACGATGTAGTCCTTGATCTTGTCGTCGATGTAGATCTGGTTGGTGACCGAGCGGGCGTCGGCGATGTGGCGCGGGATGGCCACCGCCTCGGCCTTGACCCCGGTGGGGGCGGTCATGCGGTCCATGATCGCCCGCTCGTCCTCCTTGCTGGGGTAGCCCACCTTGATCATCAGCATGAAGCGGTCCAGCTGCGCTTCGGGCAGGGCGTAGGTGCCCTCCTGCTCGATCGGGTTCTGGGTGGCCATCACCAGGAAGGGGTCGGGCAGCTGCTGGGTGGTGTCGCCGACGGTGACCTGGCGCTCCTGCATCGCCTCGAGCAGCGCCGATTGCACCTTGGCGGGGGCGCGGTTGATCTCGTCGGCCAGCACCAGGTTGGCGAAGATGGGGCCCTTCTTCGAGACGAACTCGCTGCGCGCCTGGTTGTAGATGACCGTGCCCACGATGTCGGCGGGCAGCAGATCCGGCGTGAACTGGATCCGCTGGAAGCGCATGGACAGCGCTTCGGCCAGGGTCTTGACGGTCAGGGTCTTGGCCAGGCCGGGAACGCCTTCCAGGAGCACGTGCCCGCCGGTCAGGAGGCCGATCAGGATGCGGTCCACCATGGCCCGCTGCCCGACGATGACTTTGCCTACCTCCGCCGACAGCTTCTCGACGAAGGCAGACTGCTGGATGACGAGGTCGTTGATAACGCGAACGTCCATGGATTTAAGTTCCACCGGCTGGAAGGGACCCCATACAACTACCCGGCTGCGGTGGTTATTTCCAGCGGGCGGGGTGCGCGTGGCCGCCGTCGCTCTCAGGGCAGGCCACTGACCGTCGCCGACTGTCGCGGGGCCCGGGCGGCGGTCCCGGGCGGTGCGGTGGCGGCGTTTTTCTGCGGTCCGGGGCGCGCGGGGCGCCTGGCACGTGTCTGGCTGAAGGAGGGGGCATGGACACCAAGCGCGAAGAGACCCCTGGCCGTCTGGTCGACCGCATGCTGCAGGCGGGTCGCGCGCGCGGGCTACGCCGGGCGACGACGGCCTCGTACGCGCGCTGGATTGCCCGCTTCATCGCTTTTCACGGAAAGCACCCGTCCTTGATGGGCGAGGCAGAGATCCTGAGCTTCCTGGAGTCGCTGAAGGCCGACGCCGGCGTGAGCGCCGCGACCCACAACCAGGCGCTGACCGCGGTGCTGTTCCTCTACCAGAGCGTGCTGGGACGGCAGCTGGACTGGCAGGGGCGGACCTTGCTGGCCCGGGGCCCCTCGGCGCCCGCGTGCGCCCCCCGGCGTCGGGAGGTCCGGGCCCGGCTGGCGGGGATCGTGCACTCGCGGCTACGCTCTTGACTCCTTGCTTCTCCTGCATTAACCAGAAAGGTCCATGAGCCGGGAAGAGGAAGCGAAAAATACGCGGCTGTTCGACGCGCGCACGGTCGAGCGGAACATCCGCAAGGGTCTCATCACGCGCAAGGACTACGAGAAGCATCTGAAGTCCCTCCCCGATGTGACCGACAAGATTGCGCCCAAGGAGTTGCTGAACGCTCCGGCGCCCGGCCGGCCCACCGAATACGTACCGCCGCCCATCGTGGTGACCCCGGCGCCGCCCTCCGCCGCCGGCGCCGACGAAGGTGACGACCTCGACGACGACGAGCTGGACGACGACGATCTGGAAGAGCTGGACGACGAGGACGACGACGAGGAGGAGGAGCCCAACGGCGCTCGCGAGGGCGGCGAGGAGCCGCCCAGTAGCTGACGGCGAGGAGCCGCCCAGCAGCTGACGGCGGGCGAACAGCCGACCGCAGCTGATGGTGCACAGCCGGGCCGCAGCTGACGGAGGTCCGCGCGGCCCCGGACATCGCCGACGCTTGTTGAAACGCGTCGAGTAGAGGCATAACCTTGACGGATGGCATCCGCTGAAGACAAGTCTCGGGGATTCGCCGTGAGCGACCGGCGGTCCTTCACGGGCGGCGGCGAGGCGCGCGAGTCGACCGAGGGGGACAAGTCCGAGGCCGAGCCGCCCAAGCCGGACGAGTTCAGCGCGATGCCCACCGTGGCGGGCGGGACCGCGGACTTCGGCGCCAACCCGACGGTGCCGGGCGGAAGCGCGGTGCCGCGCCCGCCCGAGCCGGGATCGGGCGTCGATCGGCTACCGCCGCTGGATTTTTCGACCTTCGTGCTGTCGCTGGGCAGCTCGGCGCTGATGCACCTGGGGGAGATCGAGCAGCCGGGCACCGGCGCGACCACCAAGAACCTGCCGATGGCCAAGCACAGCATCGACATCCTGTCGATGCTCCAGGACAAGACGAAGGGCAACCTGAACACGAACGAGTCGCAGCTGCTGGAGAACCTGCTCTACGACCTGCGGCTGCGCTACGTCACGGCGGCCAAGGGCAAGTGACGCAATGTTGATGGAAGGATGACGTTCGACTTCCTCTCGCGTGAGGGTCGGGCGGCGGTGGTGGCGGCGCAGCGCCTGGCCCGCACCCGCGACGAGGAGGCGGTCGAGCTCGAGCACCTGCTGTACGCCCTGAGCGAGACCTCCGGCAGCGCCGAGCTGCTGGTGCGCGCGGGGGCGGATCTGGTGCGGCTGCGCGGGCGGCTGGACCAGGCCATGCGGCAGCAGCCCAAGGTCCCGGGCGGCAAGGTCTACCTGGGCGAGCGGGTGCTGCGGCTGCTGGACATCGCCCAGGTGGAGGCGCGTGAGCGCGGCGAGGCCGCCGTCAGCCCGGCGCACCTGCTGCTGGGGATCCCGCTGGAGACGCGGTCGGCTGCGGCCGAGGCGCTGCGCGACGGCGGCGTCACGCTGCCGAAGCTGGAGAACGCGGTCAACGAGGATCGGGGGGCGGACCGGCCGCTGCTGAGAGC
>JBKPRZ010000508.1:0-4533 GCA_046734815.1 Myxococcota bacterium
CCCGCGCGCCCTGCAGATGCGCCCGCGGCTGGGCGCGCAGGTGGCGCAGCTGTGTCGCGCGCGCGGCCTGACCGCCAGCGACGTGCCCGGGCTGGCGGAGGCGTCGACCGATGCGAGGGCGGAGCTCGCGACCGCCGCGAAGACCGATTCACCGGTGGTCGGGGCGGGCGCGCGCTCGCTGCGCCTGCAGGTCGACACCGCCAAGTTCCCCGACCTGGCGAGCTGGGCCGACACGCAGGCGCGGCTCTGCCAGGCCTGGTTTCCGCTGATCGTCGAGATCCTCGATTCGGAGGGCTTCGAGCCGCCCGCCGAGGTGAAGATGATCTACCGCGACGGGATGAGCGTGCCGGGGATGACCACCGGCGGGCGCACCCTGGAGCTGAACGCCGATCACGTGCGCAAGCATCCCAAGGACGTGGGCATGTTGATCCACGAGCTGACCCACACCATCCAGGGCTTCGGCGGCGGCCCGGGATGGCTGACCGAGGGCATCGCCGACTACATCCGCTGGCACGTGTTCGAGCAGCCCCAGCTGCCGCGGGTGAACCCGGGCCGGGCCAGCTACGAGGACGGCTACCGGACCACAGGCGCCTTTCTGGCCTGGGCGGCGAACACCTACAACAAGCAGCTGGTCCGACGCCTGAACGCGGCCCTGCGCGCCAGCGCCTACGACGAGGAGCTGTTCCAGGTGTTCACCGGCAAGGACATCGATACCCTGTGGCAGGAGTGGCTGGACGCCGGCACACCCGCGCCCATGGGTCCCGACGTGCCTCCCCATCCGCCCGTGGTGGCGGCGGTCAGCGGCAGCTGATCGCGGGGTAGCTTGGAGGCGGCGCGGCGCCGAGGGAACCGGATGACGGGGCGCATCCGTCGGGGACGCACAGCTCCCGACGTGTACCGTCAATGTCACTCTGATCGTAAATGGATTGTCATTGAACAAATACAATTGAGCTGGCGTCTGTAAGCACGAACGATAACCTAAGGGGTGGCTAGCATAGGACACCTTGCGGTTGGCTTCATTCTGGGGCGGGCGTACGAGGCTCGATCGGGGCGGGAGCAGGCGGTGGCGATGACGACCTTCGCAGGGCTGGCGCTCTTGCCCGACGCAGACGTTGCCGGTCTGTCATTCGGGCTCGCGGACCACGGCCTTTACGGCCACCGTGGGTACTCGCATTCCCTGCTGTTCGCGACGGCCATCGCGGGGCTGGTGTACGTCGTCGCCCGGCGCTGGGGAACGCGGCCCGGGTTCTCGGCGCTGCTGGCGTTCCTGGCGGTCGGCAGCCACGGGTTGCTCGACGCGATGACATATCGCACCAGAGGGATCCCGTTCTTCTGGCCATTCGACGAGATGCGCGTGGTCTTCCCCTGGCGTCCCATCCCGCCCGCGCCCACCGGTGCGGACTTCTTCAGCAAGCGGGGTCTGGAGGTGGCGGGGGTCGAGATGGTGTATTTCCTGCCGCTGGTGCTGGCTGCCCTGCTGCCGGGGCTGGCCACCTGGCGGCGCTGGGGGGCACGTCTGCTCGCCACCCCAAGCAGGCAGACCTGCTTGGGGACCCCGGTGGCCCGGGAACCTGCCAGGCTGCTGTCGCCGGAACCCGCGCTGGCGGGCGATCCGATGCCGCGCGCGCTGGTGCTCGGCGGATCGCGCGGCGCGGTCGGCGTGGCGCCCGCGTACCGTCTGACCGGGGCGGTGGCGCTGGTGGCGCTGTGCCTGGTGATAGCGCAGGTGTACCTGAGCCAATCGCGCGTGGTCGCGTGGATCGAGCACTCGACGCAGCAGAACCTCGCCGTCTCGCTGATGCGGAACCCCCAGTTCCGCCACCTGCACTGACGCGGGCTGTTTTCTCGACGGGCCGGGCGCCGCCTTCGCGGCCGAACGGGTGCGGCGGTTTTCTCAACCGATCCGGGTGATCGGGTGTATCTAGGGTGGCTCTACGCCCATCCACGGAGGTCACCCATGTCGCGTCTGTCCCGTCGTCGGTTCCTGGAAGACTCCATGTTCGCCACCGCGGCGGCGATCGCGGCGGCGGCCTCGCGGCGTGCGCTGGCCCAGGAGGCGGCGGGCTCGGGCAAGAAGGCGGCGCCCAGCGACCGGCTGCGGGCGGCGGTCATCGGGGTCAACGGCCGAGGCATGTCGCACGTGCGGTCGCTGTCGGGCCGCTCCGACGTGGACCTGGCGGTCATCTGCGACGTCGACGAGCGCACCTTCGAGAAGGCCCGCAAGATGATCGAGTCGAAGGGCGGCAAGGCGCCCGTCTTCCAGCAGGACCTGCGCAAGGTGCTGGACGACAAGTCGATCGACTTCATCACCATCGCCACGCCCAACCACTGGCACGCGCTGGCCACGATCTGGGGCGTGCAGGCGGGCAAGGACGTGTACGTCGAGAAGCCGGCCAGCCACAACGTGCGCGAGGGCCGGGTGGCGGTGCAGCTGGCCCGCAAGAACGGGCGCATCGTGCAGGTGGGCTCGCAGAGCCGCACCAACCCCGGCATGCAGGACTTCATCGCCTACGTGCAGTCGGGCAAGCTGGGCAAGGTCACCCTGTCCCGCGGCCTGTGCTACAAGCGGCGCGACACCATCGGCAAGGTGGGCACGCCGGCCGCTCCACCGTCCAGCGTGAACTACGATCTCTGGCTCGGTCCGGCCCAGGCGCGCAAGGACGTGCCCCGCCAGCACTTCCACTACGACTGGCACTGGCAGTGGGAGTACGGCAACGGCGACATCGGCAACCAGGGCGTGCACGAGATGGACAAGGCGCGCTGGGGCCTGAACAAGAAGACCCTGCCCAAGGCGGTGGTCAGCATCGGCGGTCGCTTTGGCTACGAGGATGACGGCGAGACGCCCAACACCGAGATCAGCTGGTTCGACTACGGCGACTCGCAGCTGGTGTTCGAGGTGCGCGGGCTGAAGACCGAGGGGCTGCTCGGCGCCAAGGTGGGCAACATCTTTTACGGCAGCGAGGGGTACGCGGTCAGCACCGACTACTCCAGCGGCACCATCTTCGATCTCAAGGGCAACAAGGTGACCAGCTTCGACCAGGGCGCCGACCACTTCGACAACTTCATCAGGGCGATCCGGTCGCGCAAGCACACCGACCTGACCGCCGACATCGAGGAGGGTCACCTGTCGGCGGCGCTGTGCCACCTGGGCAACATCTCGTACCGGCTGGGCAAGAACGCGCCGCTGGGCAAGAAGCCTTCGGAGCTGGCCAAGATCAAGGACGCCGAGGAGTCCTTCGCGCGCTTCGAGAAGCACCTGGCCGACAACGGCATCCCGCTGGACAAGACCCAGTTCAAGCTGGGGGCCGCCCTGACCATCGATCCGAAGAACGAGACCTTCACCAACGGATCGAAGGAGGCCAACGGCCTGCTGACCCGCCCCTATCGCAAGGGCTTCTCCATCCCGGGCAACGCTTAGGCCCGCGCTTCGCCGCGTAAGTGCCGCCCGGACACGCCGCCGGGACGGACCCACCTTCATTTGCAGTGAAAACCCCAATCACAGCAAAGGAGGGTGCAACGTGGTGAATCCAGCATTTACGGGGCGAGTCGCCCTTTCATTGATCATGGGACTGACCGCTGCTGGCGGCTGCGCCACCCGGCAGAGAACCGGGGCGGCGGTGGGCGCCGGCAGCGGCGCGGTGGTCGGCGCCGGCGTTGGTGCCGCCGCCGGCGGCAAGAAGGGAGCGATCGTGGGTGCGGGCGTCGGCGCGGCTGCCGGGGCCACCGCGGGCGCGCTGATCGGCCGCTACATGGACAACCAGGAAAAAGAGCTCCGCAAGGAGGTCGAGAACGCCCGGGTGGTCCGCGCCGGCGACAAGCTGGTGGTCGAGTTCAACTCGGCCATCCTGTTCGACACCGGTCAGGCGACCTTGCGCCCGACGGTCAAGAAGGACCTCGACGAGTTCGCGGACGTGCTCAAGCGGTACGCCGAGACGGACATCGTCATCGAGGGCCACACCGACAGCACCGGGCCGCGCGAGCTGAACGAGAAGCTGTCGCTGCAGCGGGCGGAGGTGGTGGACGAGTACCTGGTGGCCCGCGGGGTGAACCGCGCGCGGCTGACGCCGCGGGGCTTCGCCTATGACCGGCCGGTGGCCAGCAACGCGACCGGCGACGGCCGCCAGCAGAACCGCCGGGTCGAGGTGCACATCGCGCCCAACGAGGACCTGCGCGAGCGCGACGCCAAGGCGGTGTCGGCCACCACCGCGGCCGAACGCCGGGCCGCCGAGTCCTCGCCGATCCGCTAGCGACGTGAGAGGGCGGGCGCCGACGAAGGGTCGGCGCCCGCCAGCCGCCCTGGATCGCCCGGCCTAATTGGCCGGGACCAGGCGGTGTTCCTTGGGCGACCAGACGTAGCCGCGCAGAGGGACGTTGCCCTCGCGAGCGGCCGCCGGAGCGGCCGGGGCGGTGGTCGGAGCGGCCGGAGCCGTGCCGTCACGCGGGGCCCAGGTGCCCACCGACGACGGCTGGATCGGGACCGCGGAAGCGCCGGGCTGCGCGGGCGCGACCGGCACCGCCGGCACGGTCATCGGC
>JBKPRZ010000509.1:0-18608 GCA_046734815.1 Myxococcota bacterium
GCCGGGGCCGGCGCGGTGGCGGGGGTGGTGTCGACGGTGGTCTGGCTCGGCATCCGCCCGGCGCAGCCCTGCAGGCCGAACAGCAAGGCGCCGCAGACCGACCAGGAGGCGAGGGTGAGGCTGTGGGTGCGCATCAGTTGGCTCCCTTGCTGGAGGGCGTGGAGATGGTGCTGACCTTGGGCTTGGCCGCAGCGTTGCTCGGCAAGATGATCACCTCCACCCGGTTCTCTTTCTTCAGGTACTTCGCGGCCACGTCCCTCACACCCTCCACCGTGGCGTTGCGGAACATGTCGAGGTTGCGCCCGAACGAGTCGGGATCGCCCAGATAGTGGTTGTAGGACTGCATCAGCTCGCCCCGCGCCACCAGGCTCTCCAGCGAGCGGACCAGGTTGGCCTCGGTCTCGGTCACCACCCGCTTGCGCTCGCGTTCGGTGATCGGCTCGTGGATCACCCTGTCCAGCTCGGCGTTCAGCACCGCCTCGACCGCCTTCATGTCCGCGTCCGGCTTCAGGTCGACGATCAGGTGGAACACGCTGGAGAAGCCCTGGCTGGCCTGGAACGCGGCCACGTTCTGGGCCCACTGCTTGTCGTGCACCAGGATCTTGTACAGACGGCCGGTTCCCTCGCGGGCCAGCGCGCTGGCCAGGATGTCCAGCTCGGCGTCACCGGGCCCGAACGACTTGGGCGAGTGCCAGGCGTAGTGGATGCGGCGGAGCTTGGCGAAGTCGTCGGTCATCTGCTCGCGCTTGGTCTGGGTCACCAGGGTGGGCGGCACCTCCCGGCGCGCGGGACGGGCGCTCTTGGGGAAGGTGCCGAACCACTTCTCGACCAGTTTCTTGGTGGCGGGCACATCGATGTCGCCAGCGATCAGCAGGGTGGCGTTGGCCGGGACGTACCACTTGCGGAAGAAGTTCTTCACGTCGTCCAGCGAGGCCGCGGCCAGGTCCTCGTGCCGGCCGATCACCAGGTAGCGGTAGGGGTGCCCCTCGCCGTAGAGCAGGCGGCCGAGCACGAACTGGCTCTTGCCGTAGGGGACGTTGTCCACCCGCTGCCGCCGTTCGTTGCGGACCACGTCGCGCTGGTTGGCCAGGCTCTTCTCGTTCAGCAGCGGCAACATGTAGCCCAGGCGATCGCTCTCCAGCCACAGGGCCGACTCCAGCTGGTGCGAGGGCACCTGCTCGAAGTAGTTGGTGCGGTCGGTGTTGGTCGAGCCGTTGATCACCGCCGAGCCGATCTTGCGCAACACCTCGAAGTGGCGGTCCTCCCCGACGTGCTTCGAGCCCTGGAACATCATGTGCTCGAACAGGTGGGCAAAGCCGCTCTTGCCGGGCGTCTCCTCGCCGCTGCCCACGTGGTACCAGACGCTGACGTAGGTCAGCGGGACGGTGCGGTCGGGGTGAAGGATCACCTCCAGGCCGTTGTCCAGCTGGTAGCGCTCGATGGGGAGCTTGGGGTCTCCTTCGGCTGCACGCAGCACGGACGGTGTGAAAAGCAGCAGCGCGACGGAAAGGGTACGAAGGACCCGCAGCATGTCTGCACCTCCGGAAAAGGACGGTTGGGGGGCGAGCTTACCAGCGTCGCCACCTGGCACAAGAGAGCTGAGCGGTGCAGATCAGGCGCGCCCGGCCGTCAGCGCGAGCCGATCGATGAGCCGGTAGGCGCGCTCGCGGGTGATTCCCAGGCGGGTGGCGGCGCGGGTCATGTTCCCGCCGGCCTCCCGGACCGCGTCGAGCACCAGCGGCAGATCGGGGACGGAGCCGAGCGGCAAGACCGGCGAGGTGGTCTTGTTGTCCCGGTCGGGCGGCAACATGCGCGCGGGCAGGTGCGCCGAACGCAGCCGCTCCTCGTCGCCGTGGAGCGAGATGAGACGCAAAACCAGCAGCACCATCTCGCGCACGTTGCAGGGCCAGTCGTAAAGACACAGCCGCTCGACCATCTCGGTGCTCAGGGGTGGCACCTCGCCCGGACCGTGCCGCAGGTAAAGATGCTTGAACAGCGCCGGCAGCTCCACCACCCGCCGGCGCAGGGGTGGCAGGTGGATCTTCACGCCGTCGAGCTGCTGGTAAAGCGGCTGGGTCAGCCGGCCGTCGGCCAGCGCGGTGGCCAGCGGCTCCTGGCTGCCCACCACCAGGCTGCCCTGCTCGAAGCGGCGGTCGATCAGAAGACCGGCCAGCCGCGTCTGCAGCGCGGGCTCCAGCGCGCCGATGTCGCTGATGTACAGCGTGCCGCCGGCGGATCGCTCGAGCGCCGAGGGCTCGCCCCAGCGCTCGCCGAACAGGCGGCGCGAGGCCTCCGCCGCGTCGACCGCGCTGCAGTCGAGCGACAGAAAAGCGCCGCGCCGGCCCTCCTGCGCGTGGATCAGGCGGGCGGCCAGCGTCTTGCCCGAGCCGGTCTCGCCTTCCAGCACGATCGGCAGCGGCTCGCCGCGCGCGACCACCAGCGGCTCGAGCGCGGCCCGCGACACCGGCCCCAGGTACATGCCCACCGATTCGGCGGCCGCTTCCAGCGAGGCGCGGGTCTCCAGCGCGGGGGCGGGCGCCACCACGCCGATGAAGTCGCCCAGCCGGATCAGCGCGCCTTCCTCGAGGTCGGCCTCGCGTACGCGCTCGCCGTCGACCATCACACCGTTGGTGCTGTCGAGATCGCGGATCACCGTGTGGCGCCCGCTGATGACGATCTCCGCGTGTTCCCACGAGACCGCGCGCCCGTCGAGCGGGACGTCGCACTCCGGGTTGCGGCCCAGGATGAGAGGGATGGCCCGAAAAGGGACGAAGTGCAGATCCGGATCGGGATGAACGAAAACGATTCCTAGGCCGCGCAAGGCAAATACCTTTCGCGCGTCTCCCCTGGCCTGACTCATGGGCTCGCTCTCGGCTCGCTGTACTCCGGGCAGATGAGACGGTCGCGCAAACCGGAGCCGCTTACCACACATTTCACGCAATGTCATGAGAGCACCGCCAATGTGCGATGCGTCGCGTGTTGGCCAACCGCGGCCTTTCGGCGTAGGAAAGGCCCCGTGTCGAGTCGAACTTCGGCGTTTTTCAGGCTGAGTCTGGTCGTCCTGGGCGCCACCCTGGGCGTCATCCTCTGGGGCGCTTACGTGCGCGCCACCGGTTCGGGCGCCGGCTGCGGCAGCCACTGGCCCACCTGCAACGGGGTGGTGATCCCACGCAACCCGAGCACCGCGACGGTGATCGAGTTCGTGCACCGGAGCACCTCGGGGATCGCATTCCTGCTGGTGGCGGTCCAGCTGCTGGTGGCCTGGCGGTTGTTCCCGCGCGGACATGGCGTGCGCCGGGCGGCCGCGGCCGGCATGGCGCTGATGGTGAGCGAGGCGCTGGTCGGCGCCGGGCTGGTGCTGTTCGAGATGGTGGCCGGCAACACCGCGGTGGCGCGCGCGTACTGGATGGCCGCCCACCTGCTGAACACGTTCGCGCTGCTGGCGGCCCTGGGCCTGTGCGCCTGGCGCGCGCGGCCGCGCGCCGAGCCCGACGCCGGCGCGCCGCTGGATGCGCGGTTTCGCGCGGCGATGGTGGTGGGGCTGGCGGCGGTGCTGCTGGTGGCGACCAGCGGCGCGGTGGTGGCGCTGGGGGACACGCTCTTTCCGGCGCGCTCGCTGGGCGAGGGGTTGCGCCAGGACCTGGCCCCGGGTGCGCACCTGTTTCTGCGCCTGCGCGTCTTCCACCCGCTGCTGGCGGTGCTGGGCGGAATCTACTTGCTGGTGATCACCGCGCTCATCGCCGCGCGCGACCCCTCGGGCCAGCTGCGCCAACCGGCCACCACCGCGGCCGGTCTGGTGCTGATGCAGCTGGGGCTCGGCTTTGCCAACCTCGCCCTGCTGGCCCCGGTGACGGTGCAGATCCTCCACCTCCTGGCCGCCGACCTGGTCTGGCTGTCGCTGGTCGTGCTGGCGGCGGCGGTGCGTGCCGCCAGCGCCGCGCCGGCGCGATCACAATCGGTACAGCGGCCAGTGGGTCTTCTTCTCGATCGCTAGCAGCCGGTTGTACTTGGCCAGCCGCTCGGAGCGGCCGTAGCCGCCCACCTGCAGGTGCTCGGCGCCCCAGCCGACCGCCAGATCCGCCAGCCAGTCGTCCTCCGTCTCGCCGGTGCGGCCCGCCACCACCACCAGGAAGCCCGCCTTGCGCGCCTGCCGGAGGGTCTCGGCCGCCTCGGTCAAGGTCCCGCACTGGTCGGGCTTGATGGTCAGGCCGTTGCAGCTCTGCTCGGCCACCGCCTTCTTGAGCCGCGCGGCGCGCGTGCACAGCAGGTCGTCCGCCACCACCCGCACGTGACCGCCGATCCGTCGGTTGAGCACCGTCCAGTTCGCCCAGTCCTCGTCGCCCAGCGGGTCCTCCACCGCGTGCACCGGGAACTTCGCGGTCCAGGCGGCGAAGTGATCGATCACCTCCTTGGGGGTCAGCTTCTCCCGGTCGATGCGGTACCAGCCGGCCTCGTGCCGGTGGGTCGCGCCGGCGGCCAGCACCAGCTTGACGTCCTTGCCGGGCTCGCGTCCTGCCACCCGCACCCCCTGCACGGCCGTATCCAGGACCGCGTCGGTGTCGAAGAAGGGCGCGCGCAGCGCCCCGTTCTCGGCGGCGGCGACGCCGTTGTCATAGCGGCGGCGGGCGGTGTCCAGCGCCGCGCCGGCCAGGCGCGAGGCCACCGCCAGGGCATCGTCCACGCTGGCCGCCGCCGCGGACACCACCGCCAGGCTCAGCGGGCCCCGGTCGGCGGGGTCGCTGGCCGCGCGCGCGAACAGCGAGACGATCGGCAGCGGCAACCGGTGGGCCTTGTTGCCCACCATCTCGGCGAAATGGCGGTAGAGCGGCGCCCCCTGGGCGTGGGCCTGCGCGCGCGCGAAGGCGAGCGAGATCCCCAGCAGGGCGTTGCCACCCAGACGCGAGAGCTTCTCGGTCCCGTCCAGGCTGATGAGCGCGCGGTCGAGCGCGGCCTGATCGGGGAAGCGCTTGCCCACCAGCGCCGTCCGGATCTCACCGTCGATCAGCGCGACCGCCTGGCGGCGGCCAGCGCCGCGGTGGCGATCCTCGTCGCCGTCGCGGAGCGAGACCGCCTCCTGGCGGCCCGGAGTGACCGGGTTGGGGACGGCGGCGTTGCCTCGCACGCCGCCGTCGAGCACGCAGCTGACTTCCAGCGTGGGTACACCTCGCCCGTCCAGGATCTCGAGGGCCTCGAGATGGGAGAGGGTGGGCATGATGGTTCCGACCAGGCGTGGCCGCCCGCGCGGCTCACGGAGGCTTTTTTAGCACTTCCAGGCGCACGCGGGCGATCCCTCCGTACATCTTCAGTCGGCGCGCCGCTTCGCTGCTGAGGTCGATTATCCGGCCCCGGGCGTACGGTCCCCGGTCGTTGATCCGCACCTCGATGGGTCCGGCGACCGGGGCGCCCTTGCCGTCGATGCGGGTCACCCGCACCACGGTGCCCAGCGGCAGTGTCCGGTGGGCCGCCGTCATGGCCCCTGGCCGGTAGAGCTCGCCCGAGGCGGTGGTCCGGCCGGCAAACCGCTCGGCGTAGTGGGTGGCTATGCCCTCCTCGGCCGGAAAGCTCGGTGCCGGGGGCTCGCGCCGGCGGGTGCCGGCGCACCCCGGGAGGCCCGAACAGGCCTCCAGGGTCAGGACCAGGGCGACCGCCCAGACCCCCCCGCCGGATCTGCCGGCTGGACCGCTACCAGCCCTGCCCACGCCGGTGACCGCGCCCGCGATCGCGATCTCGGTCGCGATCGCCGCGATCCCAGCCGCCGCCCCCGCCCTCGCCCCGCCCATCTCCGCCGCCCGAGGAAGGCCAGCCGCCGCCGCCGCCGTTACGCTGACCGCCTTGCCGGAAGCCGCCGCCGCCGGCGCGCGGCTGCGCCTCGCGGATCGACATCGGTCGGCCCGCCAGCTCGCGGCCGTTGAGGTTCTGGATCGCCTGCTGGGCCTCGGCCTCGCTGGCCATCTCGACGAAGCCGAACCCCCGGGGGCGGCCTGTGTCGCGGTCGAGCACCAGCTTCACATCGGCCACTTCACCGATCTCCGAGAACACGTCCCGCAGCTCGGCCTCGGTCAGGTTGTAGGGCAGGTTGCCCACGTAGAGTCGCTTCGCCATCTTACGCTCCTTCTCGATCGTCCGGTTGCGTCCTCGGTTGGCGTCCCTTCGCTTGTCAACGTGCTGCTTTTCCGAGCTCCCACGGCGGACCGGCAAGGACGAACAGTGGAGACACAGTGGAGACGAAACGGGACTGCGGAGAAAGCCTAACCAGAATCGGGTCGACCTGTCCATGCCCCTCGTCGCTGGCGGCGTCGGGCGCTAACATGAGCCAGATGGTCCGCTCGCTGGCTTTCAGGTTGCTTTCCGGTCTGCCTGTCGCGGCGGGCTCCCTGGCCGTCGCCCTCGTCTGTGCGCGGGCCGGTGCCGCCCGGGGCGCCGAGGTGCAGGTCAAGATACAGGAAACCCCGTTGGCCGCGCAGTTCGCCCAGCAGGCGGGCGTCGACATCCCCACCTTGCAGGGCGATGTCCAGCGCGAGCTGGAGACCCTGTTCCAGACCTACCGGGTGACCGACTACCTGCGGTCTTTCGGCAACGCCCACTCATTCGCCAGCCGCGGCCTGGGCGTGGACTACGCCTCCAACTTCAAGGCGGTGATGCTGGGGGTGGCGGGCAACCTGTCGCTGAACGTGGAAGACGGATATCTGCCCCAGGGCACCCGCACCCGTCCGCCCGCCGGCGGCGTCGGCACCAACGCCACCATCATGGCGGGGATCAACCTGGATTACTTCTCGATGGCCCCCATCAGCCTGTACGGCAACTACTTCAGCCGGGCGGGCCGGATCGAGGAGTTCGCCGCCGACCTGAGCAACTGGGGCGTGCACGCGCAGCTGAAGCTGTGGGGCCCGCGCGACGAACGTCTGATCAACGCCCTTTTCCGCTGGGGCGGCCTGGATCTGACTACCGGGGTCGAGCGCGCGCACCTGCGCCTGAGCCTGGCGCGCGACTTCCGCCGCGACATCCCCGTGGGCACCACCAGCAACGGTTACACCACGGCGGTCGCGGTCGACAGCACCGGGGTCTTCAACCTGGACATGCGCACCCTGGCCATCCCGGTGGAGGTCACCACCAACGTTCGCTTGCTGTACCTCCTCAGTCTGTACGCCGGGTTCGGTTTCGACTGGCAGCTGGCCGGTGGCAACGATCTCTCGCTGGACCTGAACGGCACCATGGTCGGCAACGCCACCAGCCGCGACGGCCAGCACACCACCGTCGACCTCGGTACCGCCAGCGTCCAGGCGGGCGAATCGGTGGGGCCCAGCGCCGGCCGCCTGCGCTGGCTGGCGGGCGTGCAGGTGAATGTCCTGGTCATCAAGGTGTTCGCCCAGCTGAACCTGGCCGCGCAGGATCCGGTGATCGCCAGCGTAGCGCTGGGCGCCCGCGTCGCGTATTAGCTGGCTGTGCCGGGCCCTTGTCGGGCGGCGTCCGGTGTTACAGGATGACCCCCTCGCATGATGCCGCCCGCCTCCGGCTTCCTGCGGCTCGCTGCAGCAGTCGCGCTCCCCGTCCTGCTCGCCTCTCCGGCCGCGCTGGCTCAGGCGGGCCCGGCGCGCGTGCGCGTGACCGTGCAGCCCGACTGCTTCCGGGCCTCGCCGTCGGCGCCGTGCGATCCGCGCAAGACGGACAACCGGCTGGATCTGGGACCGCAGATCGCGATCTGGATCGAGGGGGCGGACGGACGCTTCGTGGATACGGTGCTGGTCACCAACCTCACCGCGCGGCTCGGCATCGGCAACCGCCCGGGCCACTACCTCCTGCCGTCGAGCCCGAAGTTTCCTTACGGCCGCCGGCTGATGGCGCTGCCGGTCTGGGCCCACCGGCGGGGCAAGCTGTACGACTCGGTGGTCATGCAGGACGGGACCGAGAAGGAGATGTGGCTCGGCTTTCACGAGGCGATCTCGTCGCCCGACCCCTACTTCTGCCGGCCCATGACCTTCCAGGAGATCGACGTGGACGCCGTCTCCTGTCCCACCGCGCGCTTCAACAGCGCCAAGGGGCGGTTCTTCGATCCGGCCATCGATCTCGCTGGCTCGCACCTGCAGAACGGACAGCCCAAGGACTACGTGCCGCCGGCCCGGAGCTATTACCCGCCCCGCAACGACCTCACCACCTTCACCCAGCTCGACTGCAACGGCGGGCACGCGCCCGGCTGCCCCATCAGCGCGCGCAGCTTCGCGGCCCTCAACGATCTGGACGACGTCGCCGCCGCCACCCCCGCTTACGGTCAGCCCTTCAGCCAGGTGTGGGGGGTGCCGCCCGAGCTGCCCGATGGGGACTACGTGGTGCTGGTGGAGGTGAACAAGGAGTTCGACCAGTCGCCCGGCCACATGCACCCGGCCATCGCCGATCCGATGCTGCGCGACTGGGGTCTGACCAACAACTTCGGCCAGCCCTCGGTCGTGTTCCAGGTGCCCTTCCGGCTCGACCGCCGGACCGTGACCCAGGCCGCCACCACCGACATCGCGGGCTACGGCGACTGGGACGGCCTGACCGGGACGCTGCATGCGCCCGACTCGTCGATCGTCGACAGCCCGGGCTCGGGGGCCGGCCGGCTGCTGATCATCAGCCAGCCGGCGCTGTCGGGCGGCGCGCCGGTCGCCGGTCGGGTGCACGTGTCGACCGAGCTGGGGCCGGCATCGTCGCCGGACGCGGGCGTGGGCCCGCTGGACGGCGCCGCGAGCCCGCCCGCCGCGGATGCCGCCGTCCCGCGAACGACCGATGGCGCCGCCGCCTGCCCGGCGACAGCCGCGGCGGTGGACCTGCAGCTCAGCCCGCTGAAGGTGATGTCCGAGGCCGCGCAGATCGAGCTGAAGGAGCCGGCCCGCGAGCTGTGGGACAGGACCGAGAGCTACGAGGTGCGGGTCTGGAACGGCACCGAGAAGACTCCGGCGGCCTTCGCCGAGGGCCGGCCGCTCGCGCGAGTCAGGCCGGTGATGCCCGGCAACCGTCTGATCGTCTCGGTGGACAATCTCAAGTCGGAATCGCAATACACCGTGGGCGTGCGCCCCAGCGGCCCCTGCGCCGACGCGCCCATCGCCTTTGCCACCTTCACCACCGTGATCCGCGAGTTCAAGCAGCTGTCCGGCTGTTTCATCGCCACCGCCGCCTACGGCGGGCCGCTGGCCGCCAGGGTGGAGCTGCTGCGCCGGTTCCGCGATCGGGCGCGCGACCGCAGCGCCGTGGCCGCGGCGGCCGCCGACCTGTACGCGCGGTCCAGCCCGCCGGTGGCCGAGGTCCTGCGCGGGACCGAGGCGGGCCGGGCGGTGGTGCGGGCCGTGCTCGCGCCGGTGGTGCGCCTGCTGGAAAACGGCGTACCGTAGCGGGATGAAGGGTTCCTACGCCGTCAAGATCGACGGCCGCAAACGCATCCGGCTGAAAGACTGCGACCCCGGCGACACTGGTGGGGTGGACAAGGAGGAGGGGCTCGCCCGGGTCGACAAGCTGGGGCAGGAGTTCCAGGAGCTGGCCAACCTGCTGGCTTTTGCCGGGCAACACGCGCTGCTGATCGTGCTGCAGGGACGGGACGCCAGCGGCAAGGACGGGTCCATCCGCAAGATCCTCGACTACTGCAACGTGCTCAACTTCCGGGTCGAGTCGTTCAAGGTGCCCACCGAAGAAGAGCGGGCGCACGACTTTCTCTGGCGGGTGCACCGGGTGGTGCCCCGGCGCGGGCAGCTGACCGTGTTCAACCGCTCGCACTACGAAGACGTCATCGCCGCCCGCGTGCACAAGCTGGTGCCCAAGGAGCGCTGGCAGGCCCGCTACGAGCAGATCAACGCCTTCGAGCAGCTGCTGGCGGACAACGACACCCTGTTGCTCAAGTTCTATCTGCACGTCAGCCGCGAGGAGCAGCACCAGCGCTTGCTGGAGCGCGAGCAGGGGCCCCGCACGGCCTGGAAGCTGAGCGCCAGCGACTGGCGCGAGCTGCCGCTGTGGAACGACACCACCCGCGCCTACGAGGACGCGCTCAGCCGGTGCAGCAGCCCCGACCGACCGTTTTACCTGGTGCCAGCCGACAAGAAGTGGTTCCGCAACCTGGCCATCCTCGAGCGCCTGGTCGCCACCTTGCGCCCGCTGCGGGCCGGCTGGCTCGAGCACCTGCAGCAGGTGGGCAAGACCTCCCTCCAGGAGATCCGCCAGCTGCGGAAAGCAGGGGCTATCGGGCCGCCGGGACGGTGACCGCCGGGGCGTCGCGCAGGCGCGAGCGCGGCAGCAGCGCCACCGCCACGGCGCCGACCGCGGCCAGGGCGGCCAGCAGCTGGAAGCCGGTGCGGTAGCTGCCGTTGACGTCGTGCAGGCGGCCGACCACCCAGGGGAACAGCGCCTCGGCCACCCCGTCGGCGGTGAGGATGATGCCCATCACCCGGCCCAGCACGGCGGTGCCGAACAGCTCGGCCGCCATCAGCGGGATGATCAGGTATTCGCCGCCCAGACCGAGCCCGAACACCAACGCGAACATGTAGATGTTGCTGCCGGTCGCGCCCGCGGTCAGGAGCAACATCGCGCCGGTCACCAGCCCGTAGACGACCAGCATCACCCGCTTGGGCCCCATGCGGTCGGCCAGCCAGCCCGCGCCCAAACGGCCCACCAGGCTGACAGCCGCGACCAGGGCCACGATGTTCAGCGCCTCGCTCTGCGAGCGTCCCTGGTCCAGGCTGAGCAGCAACTTCAGGTGCTGGTTGGCGCCGCCTACCGCGCCCACCGAGGCCATGCTTCCGAGCGCGAGCAGGTAGAAGTTGCGGCTGGTCAGCGGTCCGCGTAGCGAGACCCGCGGGGCCTCGCGGGCCGCCGGCGCGGGGCCGTTCCCCTCGCGCAGCATCAGCACCAGCGGCAGCGCCAGCAGGACCACCAGCACCCCGAGCAGGCGGAGGGCGTTGTGCCAGCCCAGGCTGGCGTTGAGGTACTTCGAGATCACCGGCACCGCGAAGAAACCGGCACCGATGCCCAGGTAGGCGATGCCCATGGCCCGGCCGCGCGTCTCCTGGAAATGGCGGGAGAGCAGCACCTGGTTGGGCAGCGGCCCCGCCAGCACGTACCCCAGGGCGTTGAAGGCGTAGAACACGTAGAACCAGCCCACCTGGGTCACGCCGCCCAGCCCGAACAGCGCCAGGGTGGCCAGGGCGATGCCCAGGATCATCGGGCGGCGCGGGCCGAAGCGGTCGATCAGCCAGCCGGCCACGAACCCGAACAGCGGGCCGATCAGGATCTTGCCGATCATGTTCCCGGAGGTGACGCGCGCCCGGGTCCAGCCCAGCTCGCGGACGAAGAAGTCGTAGTAGAGCGGCAGGCCGTACAGCACCAGGCCGACGATGGCAAACAGCGACAGGAACGCGGTCGCGATCAGTCTCCGACGCTGCCCCGGGGTAAGCGCGTTCAGGCCCATGCCGGAAGACATATCACGCTGTCGCCGCTGCCCGGCGCGCAAAAACCGGTGCGTCGGTCTGCGCCAACCCGGGCGTCAGGAGGAGGAGAGCACGCGTGCGCTGAGCACCGCGGAACGGACCACGCGGGTCGGCTGGTACAGGCTGCGATCCACCCAGAGAGGCTGGTCGGGCAGGGCCTCGGCGGCCGGCCCGGTCAGCCAGCGCGCCCCGGCTTCGATGCTGCCCGGCCGCACCCGACCCCCCGCGCGGCGGTGGCACACCAGCGCCTGCAGGCAGCTGGCGGTCTCCTCGGCGGTGGCCATCTGGTAGTAGCCCCACGAGCCGTCGGGCCGCTGGGTCTGCTCGATCCAGGCCACCGCCTCCTCGGTCAAGCTCAGCTCGCAGCCGAGCCCGATCACCGCCAGGGACGTGGCGTGATGGGGGGACGCGTGCTGGCCGTCGATCCAGAAATGGTCCGGGCTGGCGGTGCGAGCCAGAAGGCCGATGATCTTGCGCAGGGCCGGCTCGCGCCCGGCGAACGGCGGCGCTGATCGCAGGGCGCCCAGCAGGTAGGCCTGCGCGCCCACCGCGCCGGTGGGCCGATCGCATCCGTCCCAGGGGAGGTCGGGCTCGGACAGCTGCTGCAAGAGCGGCGTCGGATCGGGCGTGCGCCCGGCCCAGGTCAGCACCCGGAACGCCACCGCGGCCGCGGCCCGCTCGCGCGGCTGGGCGCTCGCGGCCAGCGCGGGAAAGCTCCGCTCGAGCGCGGCGACGGCGCCCTGGCAGCTGCCCGCGACGGCCGCGTGATCGGGGAAGGCCAGGGCGACGTGGTGAAGCACCCAGGCCTGCTCGAACCCGTCGGGCAGCGGCCCGGCCGGTGCTGGCTGGACGCGCCCGGCTGTGCCGGACGAGAAAACGTTCTTCAGCGCCTCGATGGGCAACACCAGGTGGCGCCAGCGCGCCTCGGCCAGCAGCGCCGCCGCCGCAGGCCCGAAGTCGATCAGGTCGCAGGGGTCGCGCCCCAGAGCGGCGGCGTGTGGCGCGATCCCCCAGGCCGCCGTGTGCAGCCGTTCGGTGAGCTCCTCCGGATTGGCGGACAGCTCGCGCCACTGGGCCAGCGCCAGCATGCCGGCCAGGGTGGAGATCACCCGATCCTGATGATGGCCGATCGGGCTGCCCCAGGTGCCGTCGCCGAGCTGATTGCGCAGCAACCAGGACAGCGCTTCGGGGTGGGCGGGTTGCAGGGGCGTCTCGGCCCTGCCCATGCGAGCGCGCCAGGCGGTGTCGTACGCGACCGGCGCGATGGATGGTGGGGCGGAGACTGAAACGAGTTCGAGGAGCTCTTGCTGAGGAGTCACGCGCACGCGAAAACGGTGCAACGCTCGTGCCGCGCGCGAACGCCGATTTTCCGCTGTTTCTTCGCAGGTTCTGGATCGCTGACCATGGTGCCAGCGGCGCGCGGACCGCAGGGCATCAGGTAGGACGAGTAGGCGCAGGACACCGACCGTCGCTGCGCACTATCGACACGGGCCAGGATCCGGAGGTAGCCTGACGTCCATGTCCACGTTCGGACGACGACGGTTCGTCACGCTTGCAGCACGGGGCGCGCTCGGCACCGCGGCGGCGTCATGGCTGGGACTTCATCGGCTGGACCTCGCCCGCGCGGGGCTGGCCAGCGGCGCCGGCGCCAAGGCGGTCAGCGACCGGGTGCTGCTGGGCAAGACCGGCATCAAGCTCTCGCGCATGGCCATGGGCGGCGGGACCAACGGGGTCAAGCACACCTCGGTGCAGGGGCGGCTGGGCGTGTACGGATTCGCCGACCTGCTGGAGTACGCCTACGACCACGGGGTGAACTTCTTCGACACCGCCGACCAGTACGGCACCCACGAACACGTGCGCGAGGGCATGCGCCGGGTGGGCCGCAACAACGTCGTGCTGATGACCAAGACCCGCGCGCTCACCGCCGCCGACGTGCGCAAGGACCTCGACCGTTTCCGGCGCGAGCTGGGGACCGACACCCTGGACATCGTGCTCTTGCACTGCATGACCAGCGCGAAGTGGACCACCGAGCTCGAGGGACCGATGGAGGTGCTGTCGCGGGCCAAGGAGCAAGGGATCATCCGGGCGCACGGCTGTTCCTGCCACTCGCTGGACGCGCTGAAGCTGTCGGCGAAGACACCCTGGGTGGACGTGCAGCTGGCGCGCATCAACCCGATCCAGTCGCACATGGATGCCGATCCGGCCACCATCGTGCAGCTGCTGCGGGAGATGAAACAGGCGGGCAAGGGCGTGCTGGGCATGAAGATCATGGGCCAGGGCGATCTGTCCAACCAGGTCGACCGGGCGCTGGCCTTCGCCGGCAAGCTGGACGTCATCGACGCCTTCACCATCGGCTTCGCCGCCCGGGCACAGTTCGACGAGGTGGCGCGCAAGCTGCCCGGCCTGTCGGCGGTCTGAGCCGGCGGCCCCTCAGTCGGCCCAGCGGCGAGGCGATGCCTTCAGGGTCGTCGCCCCCAGGTCGTCGCACCAGCGGAGAAAACGCGCCCGCGGCACGCCGTCAAAGCGCAGATCGTCCAGCGTGCAGGCCAGCGGGCAGGTCTCGACCAGGGTGGCCAGGTGCCGGTACAGCAGCGCCTGCTCGCGGTGGCGGGCCAGGGTGTCGGCCAGCTGGAGGGCGCCGCGCGGCTTGACCCGCCAGTGGTGGGCCAGGACCGGGATCTCCTCCAGCCGCTGGTAAGCGCCGATCAGCAGGGCCGCGCTCTTGCTGCCGAAGCCGTCCAGCCCGGGGATGCCGTCGGCGGTGTCGCCGGTCAGCGCCAGGAAGTCGGGCATGCTGCGCGGGCCGAAGCCGCGCAGCGAGCGGAAGGTGGCCTCGTCGATCACCTTGCGCTGCCGGCGATCCACCTGCACCACCCGGGTGCCGCGCAGGCACTGCCCCAGATCCTTGTCCGGGGTCATGATCCGCACCTGCTCGACCTGGTCGGCGAACTGGCAGGCGCCGGCGGCCAGGCCGTCGTCGGCCTCGAAGTCCTTCATCGACCAGACCGCCACCCCCAGCGCCCGAACCGCGTCCTCGACGGCGTCGAACTGCGCGCGCAGCTCGGGCGGGACGCCCTCGTCGCTCTTGTAGTGGGGAAAGAGGTCGTTGCGGAACGAGCGGATCGGGTTGTCGAACACCACCGCGATGTGGGTGACCGCCTCGGCGGTCTCGTGCAGAAGCGCCAGCAACGAGGCGGCCACGCCCACGGTGGCCTTGGCGTCCCAGCCGGAGGGGGCGCGGTGGTCGGGCCGGGGGGCGTAATGGGCCCGGAACAGCTCGTAGGTGCCGTCGACGAGATGCAGCCGGGCGGGCATCAGCGGTACTTCAATCCGGTGCCGGTGTTGAACACCACCACGCTCTCGCCCGTGCGGATCCAGCCCTCCTGGCGCAGCCGCTGGGTGGCGGCCCAGGCCGCGCCACCCTCCGGGCACACGTCGATCCCGCTGCGGGCAGCCAGCGCGCGCATGGCCTCGAAGATGGCCGCCTCGGGCACCACCACCGCGGTGCCGGCGGTCTCGCGCAGGGCCTGCAGGCACAGGAAGCCGCCGATGGGCGAGGGCACCCGCAGCCCGAAGGCGGCGGTGACCGGGTCGGGCCAGGCGGTGGTGGCCGCGGCGCCGCTGGCGAAGGCGCTGGCCACCGGGGCGCACCCCTCCGCCTGCACGCACACAAGGCGCGGCCGGCGGCCATCGGTCCAGCCGATGGCCTGCATCTCCTGGAACGCCTTCCACATCCCCACCAGCCCGGTGCCGCCTCCGGTGGGGTAGACGATCACGTCGGGCAGCTGGCCCAGCTGCTCGGCCAGCTCGTAGGCCATGGTCTTCTTGCCCTCCACCCGGTACGGCTCCTTCAGGGTGGAGACATCGAACGCGCCGGCGGGGCTGTTCTCGCGCAGCCACCGTCCGGCGTCGGCGATGGTGCCGCGCACGGAATGGACCTCCGCCCCGAAGTGGCGGCACTCGTCGAAGAAGCTGCGGGGCGTGTCCTCGGGCATGGCCACCGTCACCGGAAGGCCCGCGGCGGCGCCGTACGCGGCCAGGGCTCCGGCGGCGTTGCCCGCCGAAGGGGCCACCAGCGCCCGGGCGCCCGCCGCCACCGCAGCGGACACCGCTGCGGTCATCCCGCGGGCCTTGAAGGAACCGGTCGGGTTGCGCGCCTCGTCCTTGACGTACACCCCGGGCGCCACCTCCAGCAGCGGCGTCCAGCCCTCGTGCAGGGTCACCTCGCCCGCGCCGATCGGCAGCACGTCGCGGTAGCGCCACAGCGACGAGACGCGGCCGGGCAGGTCGGTCCGCTTCAGGCGGACGCGATCCAGGTGGTAATCCACCCGCAGCGGCATGCCGCAGTCGCGGCAGACGTTCTGCAGCTGGCGGAAGTCGTGGGCCCGCGCGCAGGCGAAGCAGCTGAGCCCGGCGAGGTTCTCGCTCCAGCGCGGCGTCGGCACGGCGGCCATGCTGTCACGGCGTCCGGCAAAGGACAACGGCCGGCGAGGGTAAGATGGGCCCATGCTCCTGCCGCTGCTGCTCGCGGGGATGGCCGCGTCGCCCGCGCGGGCGGTGTCCTTGAACATCCGCGTCGCCGCCTGCCCGGACGCCGGCGGCAAGGCGACGCCGGCGCGGCCGCCCGCCTGGGTGGACGCGCACGTGCGCGCGGTGCAGGAGCTGTTTGCCCCGCTCGGCATCTCCGTCACCGCCACCACCGACCTGTTCACGCCCCCGCTGTGCGAGGTGTTGACCCGGGAGGACCGGGATCGTTTCGCGGAGGCCAGCGTCGAAAAGGGCGGCGTCACGGTGCTGGTGGTGCCACGCGTGCGCGACCTGGATGTCCTCACCTACAATCTGCAGGGCGTGCACTGGCGCGCGCGCGGGCGGCGCTGGATCTTCCTCACCGCGCGCGCGCACCCGCCCACCCTGGCCCACGAGCTGTGCCACTACTTCGGGCTGCCCCACGATCCCGCGGGCGGCAACCTGATGACACCGGGGCCCTCGTCGCCCGCCTGGCGCGCGGCCCGGCCGCCCCGACCGTTCGAGCCCCGGCTGACCGATCAGCAGGCCCGCCAGCTGCGCGCCGGGATCGCGCGCGCCGCCGGTCAGGCTTCCAGTCCAGCGATGTAGTCGGTCAGGTCGCGCGGCAGCGGGCTCTCGACCGTCACTGGCTGCCGGGTGGTGGCGTGGGGGAAGGTCAGGCGGAAGGCATGCAGCGCCTGGCGGGGCAGCCCGTCGAACGCCTCCAGCAGCTCGGCGGTCATGCCGCCGTCGCAGAAATCGATGAAGTGCTGCTCGCTGGCCCGGTAGATCTTGTCGCCCACGATCGGGTGCCCGATGCTGGCCAGGTGCACGCGGATCTGGTGCTGCCGGCCGGTGCGCGGCGACAGCGACACCAGCGCGTGCCGGGCGAAGGCCTGGACCACCCGGTAGCGGGTCAGCGCCGCCAGCCCGTCGGGCGCCACCTCCATCAGCAGCTTGGTGCGCCCGCCGGTCAGCTTCAGGGGCCGGTCGATCTCGCCCTCCGCCGGCGCGGGGATGCCGTGGCACAGGGCCAGGTAGGTCTTCTCCACCGTCCGCCGGGCGAAGGCCTGCTTGAGGAACGAGGCCGGGCCCGGGCCGCGCGCCAGCAGCAGCACGCCCGAGGTCTCGCGGTCCAGGCGGTGGCAGACCTGCAGCGGCTGGTCCGGGTAACGCTCGCGTAGCAGCGCGGTCAAGGTGTTGCGCCAGTACTTGGCGGTGGTGTGGATCGGCAGCCCGGCCGGCTTGTCGATGGCGATGAAGGTCTCGTCCTCGGCCAGCACTTCGAAGTGGCGCGGCACCGGCGGCTCGACCGGTGCCGGGCGCTCGATGACGATCACCTCGCCGGTGCGCACGCCCAGGGCGGGGCGGGGCTGGCGGCCGTCGCCCAGCCGTACCTGCTGCTCGATGATCTCGCGGATCTTGGTGCGCGACAGCCGGCGGATGCGCCACTTGAGGAAGTGGTCCAGCCGCCACCGGTCGCACTCGGGCGGCACCTGCAGCCGGACCGGGATGATGGTGCCTGCGCTGTCGGGCACGGCCACCCTAGTTCTGGCGCTTGGTGGCGGCGGCGGCCTCGTCCTGCTTGCGGGCCGCCTCCAGCAGCAGGAACGACGTGGAGGAGCGGACCTCGTCCTCCCCCTCGACCTCGCCGGGGTGGAACTCGAACCGCCCCTCGTTCCAGGTCAACATCTCGAACACCGCCGCGGCCGCCCGGCAGTCGGGGCGGTCCTCGATCGTGGCCCGCAGGACGCGGCCGCGCCGCACCTGGACCCGGCCGTTGCCGGGCGCCCCGCTGAGGATCAGCACGCCCGATCGCCGCTCGAGCTCCAGCAACATCAGGATGCTGGCGGCGCCGAACTCGTCCAGCCGGCCCACCAGCGCGACGCCGATCGGGGTCTGCCGGCGCGAGGGACGCCCGGCCACCGGTGTCGGGCGGCGCGAGCGTTCGGAGGGCGGCAGCGGCGGCGGGTTGGGACCGGACGGACGTTCACTCTGCGGCGCCACCGGCACGGCGCTGCCTGGATCGGCCATCGCCTGCCCGACGTCGCGCGAGCCGGCCGGTTGCGACGCCGGGTTGCCCTGCAGCAGCCGCTCGACCTTGGCCTGCAGCGCCTCGGGGCTGAACGGCTTGATCAGGATGTCGTCGGTCTCGGCCCGGAAGCTGGCCCCGCGCCGGCCGGAGGCCGGGCCGTTCACCAGGAACAGCGCCGGCACCGACGCCAGCTCGGGACGGGCGCGCAGCCGCGCGACCAGCTCCCAGCCGTCCAGCCCGGTCAGCCGGGTCTTGACGATCAGCAACTCGGGCTGGACATGATCGGCCGCCAGCAGGCCCTCGCGGGCATCGGCGGCCATGCCCACCTGGTGTCCGACGTGGGACAGGACAGCAGCGAGCATTCGCTGCGCCCAGGAATCATCGTCGACGACCAGCACGCGAGCCATGACAACCTACGCGCCGCGATCGGCGGCTAGTTGCTGATCAATCGTCGCCGTCGTCGACGCTGCGGTTCCACCGCCAGTTGCCACGTTCACGCTCTTCGGGGCGGGGCCGGGACGACCGCTTCTTCTCCGGGCGCTCGCGTCGCTCGGTGCCACGCGCGTCGCGCTCGCCGCCGCGGCCGGGCGCCGCTCCCAGCGGCGGAGGCACGCGCGGGGGAC
>JBKPRZ010000510.1:0-11969 GCA_046734815.1 Myxococcota bacterium
ATCTGGTGGTGCTGGACGCGGACCCGCTGGCCGACATCGCCAGCACCCGCAAGATCCACGCGGTGGTGTTGCGCGGGACCGCCCACGACCGCGCCGCCCTGGACCGCATGCTCGCCGAGGTCAAGACCGCTGTCGGCGGCACCGCCCGCCTGCGCTAATATCGGCGCCGATGCGGCTGCTGGCCGGATCGATCCTGGCCCTGACCGTCGGTGGCCTGGCCGCCGCCGACGAGACGCCGCGCCCCCGCGCGCGCGAGCTGGGGCTGGTGGTCGGTCGCTTTGCGCCCGGCGCCCTGAACGCGATCACCGATGTGGCCGGCGTGCGCGTCGGGCAGGTGACGGTGAAGGAGGGCGAAGGCGTGCGCACCGGCGTGACCGCGATCCTCCCGCACGGGGGCAACCTGTTCCAGGAGAAGGTCCCGGCGGCGATCGAGGTGGGCAACGGGTTCGGCAAGCTGGTGGGCGCGACCCAGGTGCAGGAGCTCGGTCAGATCGAGACGCCCCTCTTGCTCACCAACACGCTGGCGGTCTGGACCGTGGCCGACGCGGTCGTCGAGCACATGCTCGGTTTGCGTGGGAACGAGACCGTCCGCTCGATCAACCCGGTGGTGGGGGAGACCAACGACGGCACCCTGAACGACATCCGCAGCCGGCCGATCACGCGCGCGCACGCCCTGCGCGCGATCCGCGAGGCCACCGGCGGGCCGGTCGCCGAAGGCGCGGTGGGCGCGGGTACCGGCACGATCTGCTTCGGCTACAAGGGCGGCATCGGCACCAGCTCGCGCCGCCTGCCGGCGGATCAGGGCGCCTACACCCTCGGGGTGCTGGTGCAGACCAACTACGGCGGCCTGCTGGAGATCGCCGGCGTACCCCTGGGTCGACCGCCCGCGCGCGACCCCGCCGCGCGGCCGCCGGGCGGGTCGTGCATGATCATCGTCGCCACCGACGCGCCCGTGGACGCGCCGGCGCTCGCGCGCATCGCCCGGCGCGCGATCCTGGCGCTCGCCCGCACCGGATCGGCGCTGGCCCACGGCAGCGGCGACTATGCGATCGCCTTCTCCACGGCGCCCTCTCTGCGGATCCCCGCCGACCCACAACGCCCGCTGCTGCCGTCCGCCCCCCGCCTGCGCGGCGATGCCCTGGATCCGCTGTTCCAGGCAGCCGTGGAGGCGACCGAGGAGGCGATCTACAACTCCCTGCTGCGGGCCACCACCACCACCGGTTTCCGCGGCCACACCGCCGAAGCGATCCCGATCGATCGCGTGAAGGAGCGGCTGCACCAGCAAGGCAAGATTCCCTAGGGCGACCTGGGGTACCATCGCGACCCATGTCGTCCCAGCGGTGGCTCCTGTGGCTCGTTCCCGTCGTCCTCGCTTGCGCCAGCACCGGCGGAACGGTCGCGGGCGGCGGCGCCGGCAAGGAGGCGTTCGTCTACACCAGCGGCTCGGACACCGGAGACATCCGCGTGTTGCGGTTCGATCGCGACAGCGGGCAGCTCACGCCGGTGGCCAGCGCCGATGCGGGGGCGGGGTCGGGCTACCTGGCCTGGCACCCGAGCAAGAAGTTCCTCTACGGCATCAACCGCAGCCCGGCCAAGGTGCTGGCCTACGCCATCAACCCCGCCGACGGCGCCTTGACCCGGATCAACGAAGTGAACGTGGCCGGCGCCAACGGGGCCATTCACCTGTCGGTCCATCCGAGCGGCAAGTGGGTGCTGGTTGCCTACTTCACCAGTGGACACGTCTCGGTCCATCCCATCCGCGAGGACGGCGGCGTGGGCGAGGCGGTGGACCTGCAGGCCACCGCGCCCCAGGCCCACCACGCCACCAGCGCCGCCGGCGGCAAGTTCGTCCTGGTCCCCTGCCGCGACGGCCAGGCCATCGAGGCCTTCGCCTTCGATGCCGCCACCGGCAAGCTCACCCACACCGGCCAGGTTGCGGTCGGGGCCGGGACCGGTCCCCGCCAGATCGCGCTGCACCCGTCGCGCGATTTCGCCTACGTCATCAACGAGACCAACGGCACGATGACCAGCTACGCCTTCGACAGGAGCGCCGGCAAGCTGTCCGACCCCCAGACGACGAGCAACGCGCCAGCCGGAACCAGCGAAAACGCCGCTGCGCACGTCGAGGTCCACCCCGGCGGCCGCTTCGTCTACGGATCGAACCGGCTGAGCAACAGCATCGCCATCTACGAGGTGGGCGCCGACGGCCGCCTCACGCCCCGCGGCCACGAGACCGCCGGCGGGCAGTTCAAGAAACCCCGCGAGTTCACCCTGGACCCGTCCGGCAAGTGGATGCTGGTCGCCAACCAGGACAGCGCCGAGCTGTTCGTGATGCGCGTCGACGACGACGGCAGCCTCCACCTGGTCAGCCGCACCCCGGTGCAGACCAAACCGACCTTCGTGGGGATCATCGTCCGCTAGCGAATCACCGAGGGCAGCTCAAGCCGGCGCCCCGCCTCGTCGATTCGTATCTGCGAGTCTCTGCGAGTCCGTAAGTCCGCGTGCGTGACAGTCCGCCCACACCGTTTTCGATCGCCGCCCGTTCGAAAAAAATCCGCGATCTCGTCGCCCTGATCGCGTGCGTCACGATCGTGGCCCTCGGCTGTGGACGGGCGCCAGCGGATGGAGAAGACATCCGGATTGGTCTCATGTTGTCTTACACGGGCAACCTGGCCGCCAACAGCGCGAACTCGGAGCGCGCCCTGCTGATGGCCATCGAATCGGCCAATGCGGCGGGCGGTGTGGCAGGCCGGCGGCTTCGCGTGACCGCGAAGGACGTCCGGAGCGACGTCCACAAGGCGATCGCCGCGACCCGAGAGCTGACCAGCAGCGGAGCGGCGATCCTGATCGGTCCCGACACGACCGAGGTGCTGGCCAACTTGTGGCCGGTGCTCGAGCAGCGAACCATCATCCTGCCCAGCCTGAACACCTCATCGAGCATCCGATGGAAGCCGCCGTCCTGGTTCATGATGGGAGCAAACCTGGGACACGTCGCTTGCGAGATCGAAGCCCAGCTCCAGGCCGACGGCCGTCGGCACCCGGTCCTGATCGCGACGCCGTCCGGTTACCACGGCGAGCTGGCCTATACGCTAGCCAACATGTTCGCGATGCCCAAGCTGCCTCTGGCCGAGAACCACACGCCAGGCAAGGACGAAGTGGCGGCGATTGCCGCCTCCGGCGCCGATGCATACGTCCTGGCGACCCTTCCACCCTCCGCCACCGCGCTGGTGTATGCGCTCGCTGCCAACGGCGCCATCGGCCAGCCGGCGCGCTGGTATCTGTCGCCCATGCTTCACACCCCGGCGTTTCTGGACTCGATCCCCAGGGACGCGCTCCAGGGCGCCCGCGGCGTTGCACCTGGCACCGTGGCCGGCGCCGGCGAATTCCGGGCGGGGTTCTCGTCTCGCTGGCAGGACACGCCCCTGGATGACGCCCCTGCCTTTTACGACGCCGGCGCCATCGCGGTCCTCGCCCTCCAGCGCGCCATCGCGCTCGAGGGCACGATTCCCGAAGGAACCGGCCTCGCTCCCCACCTGATCGCGGTCACCAAAGCAGGGGGCACGCCGGTCCGGTGGAACGATCTCGCCCGTGGGCTGCAGCTGCTCTCCCAGGGCCAGGAGATCGAATACATCGGGGTCTCGGGCCCGGTCCAGTTCGACGAGGCGGGGCAGTCGCGCGCCGCCAGCACCAAGTGGTGGGTCCTGGATCAGACCGGCCCGACCGACATCCCGCGCGTCAGCGACTGCGCCCAGCAATGACACCGCCCCTGGCCTGGCGGCGTCGTCGGGTGCCGGGGACGGGACTCGAACCCGTACGTCGCTCGCGCGAAAGCGGATTTTAAGTCCGCCGCGTTTACCATTTCGCCACCCCGGCAGAGGGCGGGATCCTAGATGGATCGCGGGGCGGTGGGGGAAGGTTTCGTCAGGTGGGGTCGGAGCTGGGAGTGGTGGGGCCCAGGGCGGCGGGAGCGGGCGGGGCGGCGGCCAGGCGTTTCGCTTCCCAGGTCTTGAAGGCCTCGATCTCGCCGCGGACTTCGCTGATCACCCAGGCGATGATGGCGGCGTCGTCGAGGTAGCCGGCGAAGGGAAGGCCGTCGATGATCGCGTCGATGGGGGTCAGGAAGTAGACCAGCGCTCCCAGGATCAGGGCGATGGTTCCCTTCGAGACGTCGCGGTACTCGCCGCGGGCCCAGGCGCGAACCAGACGCACCAGCACCTGCACGTCGCGGAACGCCTGGCGCAGCTTGCTCTGGCGGACGATCTTCGCCTCGGCGCGGTCGGCGATCTTCTGGGCGTCGCCGGGGGCGTCGGAGGCGCGGACGGCCTCCGGGAGCAGGCGCTCGAACCAGGCCTTGAAGCGCTCGCGCAGCGGTGGCCGCGGGGTCAGCGCCTTCTTCCGGCGCTCCCACCACAGTTGCCAGCGCGATCGTATGGCGAGAGACATGAGGCTAGGGTAGCACCGCTGGACTGCGGCGCACCCCGGTCACAGGCTCCGGAGACGCGACACGGCGAATTCGCTGTCCGCGGCGCCGGCGGCGGGTGCGAAAGCGATGCGCACGCGCCGGTCCTCCACGCTCACGCGGCCCTCGGCCAGCGCGCGCACGACCGCGGGCAGCAGGCGATGCTCCTCGGCCAGGATGCGCGCGCTCAGGGTCTGCTCGGTGTCGCCGTCGAGCACCGGCACCACCGCCTGGGCGATGATCGGACCGCTGTCGGTGCCCTCGTCAGCGAAGTGCACGGTGCAGCCGGAGAAGCGGGCTCCGTGCGCGAGCGCCTGGCGCTGGGGATGCAAACCCGGGTAGGCGGGAAGCAGGGCGGGGTGGATGTTGATCATGCGCTGGGCGAAGGTGCGCACGAACTCGGGGGTGAGGATGCGCATGAAACCCGCCAGCACGACCAGCTCCACACCCGCCTCCTTCAGGCGCGCGGCCACCGCCTGGTCGAACTCGGCGCGGCTGGCGTGGCTGCGGTGATCGATCACGAAGGTGGGAACGCCCGCGCGTTCGGCCCGGGCCAGGGCGCCGCAGCCGGGGACGTTCGCGCCGACCACGGCGATGCGGGCGGGGCCCAGCTGCGCGTGGGCGCCGGCGTCGAGCAGTGCCTGCAGGTTGCTGCCATTGCCCGAGACCAGGACGCCGACCTTCATCAACCCACGAACTCCACCGGCGCGCCGGGCGCGGGTGCAGCAACGATGCGGCCCACCCGGTGGACGGTCTCGCCCTCCGCGGTCAGCAGCGCGGTCGCCTCCGCCACCCGGTCGGCGGCCACGCAGACGATCATGCCCAGGCCCAGATTGAAGGTCCGGCGCATCTCCTCGGTGGTGATGCGTCCCAGGCGGGCGATCAGCCGGAACAGCGGCGGCCAGCTCCACGAGCCGGTCTCGAGCTGCAGCTTCAGCGCCGCGGCCGGCGGCAACATGCGGGCGGGGTTCTCGACCAGGCCGCCGCCGGTGATGTGGGCGGCCCCCTTCAGCAGGCCGGCGGCGTGCAGCTTGCGAAGCGCGCGCACGTAGATGCGGGTGGGCCTCAGCAGCGCCTGCCCCAGCGGCTCGTCCAGACCCTCGGGGACCGCGTGCAGGTCGAGGCCCGCAGTCTCCAGGAACACCTTGCGCACCAGCGAGTAGCCGTTGGAATGAAATCCGGAGGAGGCGATCCCCAGCAGCACGTCGCCGGCGGCGATGCGGGTGCCGTCGACACGGGTGGATTTCTCGACCACGCCCACGCAGAAGCCGGCCAGGTCGTATTCGCCGGGCTGGTAGAAGCCGGGCAGCTCGGCGGTCTCACCGCCCAGCAGGGCGCAGCCGGCCTGGCGGCAGCCGTCGGCGATGCCGCCGATCACCTGCTCGGCCACACCCACGTCCAGCTTGCCGGAGGCGAAGTAGTCCAGGAACAGCAGCGGCTCGGCGCCGCTGACCACCAGGTCGTTCACGTTCATGGCCACGAGGTCGATGCCGACGGTGTCGTGTCGGCCGGTTGTGAAGGCCAGCTTCAGCTTGGTGCCGACGCCGTCGGTGCAGGCCACCAGCAGCGGCTCGCGGTAGCCGCGCGGCAGGGCGCACAGGCCGGCGAACCCGCCCAGGTCGGTCAGCACCTCGGGGCGCATCGTGCGCTTGACGTGCGCCTTGATCCGCTGGACCAGCTGTTCGCCGGCGTCGATGTCCACCCCGGCGTCCCGGTAGCTCAGCGGTTTTCCCTCTTCATGGGCCATGGATCACGTCCTTGTTGGCGCGCGGTGGGGCGCCGAAACGTTCCTCGAACTGCCGCAGCAGCCGCGCCAGCACGTCCTGCGGGCGGGCGGTGGCGGCGAAGCGGATCCAGCGCGCGCCCAGCTGGGCGGCGCCGGCCAGGGGCGCGCGGCCGCCGCCCTGAACAAAATCGGCCAGCGGCTCGTCATCAGCAGAGGCGGCGTAAAAGACCATGGCGGACTTGCCCCGCGGCAGCTCGAGCAACGAATCGGCGCGCGCCTGCAGCACGCCCGGCTGGGCCGGGGCCTCGGCCGGCGCGCGTTCGATCGGCAGCCAGGGGCCGAAGCGCACGCCGGCACGATACCCGAGCGGCTCACGGACCGCCCGCCTTGTCGGCGCTGCCCCACAAGGTGGCCACCACGCTCCGGCTGCCGCCGTGGTCCCGGTGCTCGCCGAGGTACAGGCCCTGCCAGGTGCCCAGGGTCAGCCGGCCGTCGCGCACGGGGATGACCAGGGAAGCGCCGAACAACACCGACTTGACGTGGGCGGGCATGTCGTCCGGGCCCTCGGTGGTGTGCTCGAAGTAGGGGGCGTTCTCCGGCACGGCGTGGTTCGCCCACCGTTCGAGGTCGGACCGCACGTCCGGGTCGGCGTTCTCGTTGATGGTCAGGGAAGCGGACGTATGTTGGAGAAACAGGTTCAGAAATCCCACCCGCAGGCGGCGCAGCTCCGGGATGGCGGCTAAGATCTCGGCGGTGACCAGATGAAACCCCCGGGGACGGGGCTTCAGCTGGAAGGTGACCTGGTGCCACAACATGACGGCTGGGAGCGTTTTGCCGCGCGCTCACCGATCTGTAAAGTCGATTAGCGTCGGGCACGAGGTGGTTGCGGCCGGTGCGGAATGAAAACGGACCGTCGGCGGGTTACCTGAACGAACCGAGCGACGAACCGATTCGCAAAGCATCAGAGTCAAGGAGGAAATCGAGGATGAGCCGCAAGCGGGTAGCCAAGCGGGTAACGGTGCTGGCCACGGCCGGACTGGCCGCGGCCGGGACTTTGTGGGTGGTGCCCAGGGTGGGACCGGTCGCAGCCGCTCCCGCCGTGACTCCCAAGATGCAGGCGCCCCCCGAGGCGCGTGCGCTGTCCAGGGCGTTCTCGGGCGTGGCCAAGGCCCTGCGCCCCAGCGTCGTCCGCCTGGACGTGGAGGCCGAAAGCCGTGTCGCGGCAGACCGCGGACGGCGCGGTGCTCCGCGTGGCCGCGGCGAGCCAGACATCCGCGACTTCTTCGATCGGCTGTTCGACTTCGACGGCATCCCGCAGCCCAGCCCCGGCCGCGGGACGGGGTCGGGGTTCCTCATCGATACCCAGGGCAACATCGTGACCAACAGCCACGTGGTGGAGAACGCCACCAAGGTCACCGCGATCTTCTCCGACGGCACCGAGCTGCCCGCCCGGGTGGTGGGCAAGGACGCGCTGACCGACGTGGCGGTGGTGCGGCTGGAGAAGCCGCCCGGCAACCTGGTGGCCGCGCGCCTGGGCAACTCGGACAGCGTCGAGGTGGGCGAGTGGGTGCTGGCGGTGGGAAGCCCGCTGGCCATGGACCAGACCGTGACCGCCGGGATCATCAGCAGCCGCGGCCGGCTGGGCCGCAACCCCAACGTGCAGATGTCGGGCGACAAGGTGCGCGAGTACATCCAGACCGACGCCAAGATCAACCCGGGCAACTCGGGCGGTCCGCTGGTGAACCTGGAGGGTGAGGTGATCGGCGTGAACACGTTGATCAACACCGGCCCGGGCGGGGCCTACGGGTTCGCCATCCCGATCAACCAGGTGCGCACGGTGGCCGAGTCGTTGATCAAGAGCGGCCGCATGCGCTACTCGTACCTCGGGATCATGATGCAGGACCTCACCCGGTCCGAGCCCGAGGTGAAGGACCGCCTGCCGCCGGGTACGCCCAAGGACGCGGTGCTGGTGGCGCGGGTGGCGCCGGGCGGGCCGGCGGAGAAGGCCGGCATCCACGCCAATGACGTCATCACCAAGATCGACGACCGCAAGGTCGAGGCGCCGTCGGACATCTCGGAGTACGTCACCTCCAAGCCGATCGGCAGCAGCGTCACCCTGGCCTTCTTCCGCGATGGCAAGCCCCGCACCCTGAAGGTCACCCTGGGCGAGTTCCCGGCCGAAGGCGACAGCGTGGCGGAGGGCGAGTCCCAGAGCGACTCGATCGGCGTGCACCTGCAGGACGTCACCCCGGACATCGGGCGCTTCCTGCAGCTGCCCGAGGGCACCCGCGGCGCCATCGTCGCCGAGGTGGTGCCCGGCAGCCGCGCCGCCCGCGCCGGATTGCGGGCCGAGGACGTGATCGTCGAGGTGGACCGCAAGCCGGTCGAGAGCGCGGCCGACGCGGCGGCGGCGCTGAAGAGCAACTCGGGCGCGCACATCCTCCGCGTCCGCCGCGGCGGCAACACCCGCTTCGTGACCGTCCCCGCACGCTGAGCGAGCGGGAGGGGCGCTGGGCGACCGCTACTTGCGGACGTCCAGCGCCTTGATGGCCGAGTCGAGCAGCCCGTTGACGAAGGCCGGGCTCTCGGCGGCGCCGTAGCGCTTGGCCAGCTCGACCGCCTCGTTGATGCTGACCCGGGCGGGGATGTCCGGCAGGTACATCATCTCGGCGACGGCCAGGCGCAGGATGTTGCGGTCGACCCGGGCCATGCGGTCCAGCCGCCAGCTGCGCGAGATCTGGGAGATGGCGGCGTCGACGGCGTCGCGGTTCTGCAGGGTGGCGTGCACCAGGCTGTCGACGAAGGGGCGGTCGAAGGGGTCGCGCCCGGGCATGTCCTCCTCCTCGGCGCCGGCGGCGAGGTGGGAGAAGTACAGGTTCAGCGCGGCGGCGGGCTCGGGCGCGGTCTGGGCGTCGGCGGCGCACAGGATCTGGAGGGCCACTTCCCGGCCCTGTCGCCGCGGGCTGGCCATCGGGTCAGCGCCTGCCCAGCTTGCCGGCGGCGGTGGGCAGGGACTGGCTGCCGGCGAGCGTGTCCTGGGCGAACAGGTTGGCCATCTCGATCGCCACCATGGCGGCGTCGAAGCCCTTGTTGCCCGCCTTGCTGCCCGAACGTTCGATGGCCTGCTCGATGGTCTCGCAGGCGAGCACGCCCAGGCCGACCGCCAGCTTGCCCTCGGCGGCGATGCGAGCGATGCCGGCGGTGCACTCTCCCACCACCAGATCGAAGTGTGGCGTGGCCCCCCGGATGACAACCCCCAGGCAGACCGCCCCGGCGAAGCGGCCGGTGTCGGCCACCTGCCGCAGCACCGCCGGGATCTCGAAGGCGCCCGGGCACCGGTAAAGCTCGATGTCGTCCTCGGCGGCGCCGGCGCGGCGCAAGGCATTCAGGGCCCCGTCCACCAGCTTGTCGACCATGAAGTCGTTGAAGCGGGCGGCGATGACGGCGAAACGCTTGCCGTCGGCGCGCAGGCTGCCTTCGTGGGTGGTGGGCATCAGCCTTTTTCCTCTCGCAGTGGGAGTACCACACCGGGCGGGCGGCTGGAAACGCACTCGACCACGTGGATCCCGTATCCCTCGACGCCGGCGATCCGGCGCGGCTTGTTGGTCAGCAGGCGCACGTTGCCCACGCCCAGCTGCGCCAGCACCTGGGCGCCCAGACCGAAGTCCCGCAGCGGCGTCCCGGGGGGCGGGGCTGCCTCGGCCGGGCGCGCCGCTCCGGCGGCCGCGGGGGGGCCCGCGTCACCCAGCCCCGCGGTCAGGTCCAGCCCGCCGCCCGGCACGACGTACAGGAACACACCGCGTCCCTCCTCCTCGATCATCCGCAGCCAGGAGGCGGGGGTGGGCCCGTCGACCGCCAGCCCGAACACGTCCCGCGCCACCCGCGCGCTCTGCACGCGCACCAGGGTCGGTACCTCGGGCCGCAGATCGCCCAGCACCAGGGCGAGGTACTGCGTGTCCTCGACGTCGGTGACATACACGTAGGCCTGGTACTCGGCCGCCAGGCCCGGCCCGCGCGGGCGGGCGGTGGTCTCGCGCACCCGCCGGACCAGCACCTCGCGCGACAGGCGGTGCTGGATCAGATCGGCGATGCGCACGATCCCCAGGCCGTGCTCGGCGGCGAAGCGCTCGAGGTCGGGCAGGCGGGCCATCTCGCCGTCCTCGCGCATGATCTCGCAGATCACGCCGGCCGGCTCGCGCCCGGCCAGACGGGCCAGGTCGATGGCCGCCTCGGTGTGGCCGGAGCGGACCAGCACGCCGCCGCGCCGGCCCTTGAGCGGGAAGATGTGCCCGGGGGTGACCAGGTCGCCGGGGGCCGCGCTGGCCGAGACGGTGGTGCGGATGGTGTGCGCGCGCTCGCGGGCCGAGATGCCGGTGGTGATGCCCTCGCGCGCGTCGATGCTGACGGTGAAGGCGGTGCCGCGGGGCGAGCGGTTCTCGTGGGTCATCATCGGCAGCCCCAGGGCGGCCACCTTCTCCTCGGTAAGCGACAGGCAGATCAGGCCGCGGCCCATCCGGGCCATGAAGTTGACCGCCTCGGGCGTGACCAGGTCGGCGGCCATGGTGAGGTCGCCCTCGTTCTCGCGGTCCTCGTCGTCGACCACGATGACCATGCGCCCGGCCCGGATCTGGGCCAGCCCCTCGTCGATGGCCAGGTGGGGGCTACCGGGATCAGATGACACGACGGGACCTCCTGTTGGCAGTGACCGCGGGCCGCGCGCCCAGCTGCCTCACGTCGTGAAGCCGGCTCTCGAGCAGCCGGGCGACGTGTCGGGCCAGCAGGTCCGCTTCCAGGTTCACCCGCGCGCCCACGGCCCGGTTCCCCAGCTGCGTGACGGCGAGCGTGTGCGGGATCAAGGTCACCGAGAATACGGCGCCGTCGACGCGGTTGACGGTCAGGCTGACCCCGTCGACGGTGATGGATCCCTTGGTGGCCAGGAAGGGGACGATCTCCGCCGGGGCGGTGACGTCCATCTCCAGGGCCTCGCCCTTGCGCTGGGCCCGCCGGACGCGGCCCACGCCGTCCACGTGACCGGCGACCAGGTGGCCGCCCAGCGGATCGCCCATGCGCAGCGGGCGTTCGAGGTGCACCCGGTCGCCGGCGCGGCGCTCGCCCAGGGTGGTGCGGGCCAGGGTCTCGGGGCCCAGATCCGCCTCGAAGCGGCGGCCGCGTCGGCTGACGGCGGTCAGGCAGACGCCGTCGACGGCGATGGAGCCGCCCGGCGGGATGGTGGTCAGCGGAAGGTCGGTCGACACCACCAGGCGGTGCCCGCGCACCGCCTCGATCCGACCACTGGCTTCCACGATTCCCGTGAACAACTCACTCCTTCATCCCGTCGCCCGCAGGGACGGTTTTCCGACGGGGAGAACATCGGCGGACAGAAGTATATCACCCGCCAGCCGGCGCACCTTGACCGGGCCCAGCAGCAACGGTTGCGCCCAGGGCAGGCCGCGCTCGCCCGCCGACAGGGGCACGCCCGCGCCCTGCAGGCGGGGGGCGAAGAAGAAGGCCACCCGATCGACCAGGCGGCCGGCGATGAAAGCGCTGTGCACCTGGCTGCCGCCTTCGACAAGCAGCGACTGCACGCCCCGCCGGGCCAGCTGCTGCAGCACGCGCGGCAGCGGCACCTGCCCGTTGCGCCGGGCGGGCAGCAACAGCACCTCGGCGCCCGCCCGGGTCAGGGCGCGGGCCCGGCGCTCGAGCTTGCGGCGCTCGGGCGCCTCGATACCTGCCGGCAACCCGGCCACGATCAGCGGCGCGGGGCCCTTGCGCTCGCCGAACAGC
>JBKPRZ010000511.1:0-48454 GCA_046734815.1 Myxococcota bacterium
CGCCGCCCAGGGCAAGCGCCGGGAGGCGGTGCTGTGGCTGAAGCGTTATTTGAAAGTCGCCGGTCGCGCCCCGGATCGGGCAGCGATCCAGGTCCGCATCCGCAAGCTATCGCGGCGCTGACCACACCTCGATCGCCTCACGGACCTGGCCGATCAGGACGTCGATGTCCATCGGCTTGCGTAGCAATCTGCTGACGGGAATGCGCTGGCTCTCGTGCCCGCCGATGGCGGTCATGACGATCACCGGGATGCGAGACAGCGTCGAATCTCGCTCGACCTCCCGCAGGACCGCCCAGCCGTCCATGACCGGCATGAAGAGGTCCAGCAGCATGAGCGCGGGCGGCGAATTTCCCCGGAGGTACTGCAAAGCCTCCTGACCATTGCCCACGCAGACCACCTCGAAGCCCACATCCCGGAGAATCTCCGCGACCACGTCGCTGACGTCGAGATCGTCTTCGACGATGAACACCGTGCTCGCACGCGCGCCGACCGCCCCGTCTGAGTGGCCCTCGCTCAAGTTGAAGCTCCCTGATGGTTGTCTTCAGCGAAGAATTGCCCGACCCAAGGAGGGTAATGCCGTTGGCGGACGCAGCCAAGACCCCTGCGTGTCGGCCGACGCGGGCGTGGCCGTTCGCCACCACCGTGGCTCCATGGTGGATCGAGGCTTCCCCTGGGCCAGGGGGCGGCGGTGGTAGTCCAGCACGGCCAGCGCCAGGGCTCGGCCGAGCGGGCGGAGATCTTCGGGGGTTACCCAGCGGGGGGCGAAGCCGGCTCGGCCGTAGACGGTCTCGAGGGTGATGGCCATGACGTCGGAGTGTAGGTTCTTCCACCACCAGGTCTCCGGGAAGTTGTTGGTGGCGAACGTGGCGCCGCCCTGGATGGGCCTCGGCTCGATCCGACCGGTGCCGTAGAAGGCCGCCACCGAGTCGATGAACGAGAGCTGGCGGTTCCACAGGCGGGCTTCGTCCTCCGAATATCCGAGCGTCGGGGGGCCGAAGTGGGGAATGAAGAAGGCCGCGGTGTCGGGCGCGCTGTTCGAAGAATGAAGGTTGAGCGCGACGGTGACCGGAATGGCGGCGGGCCGCTCCATCGTCGCGGCGATGGCGTCGCGGAGCACCTGGACCTCGTGGGGCGCGTCCGCGCTCAGCCGCCAGGGATCGTCGGGGTTGCGAAGCCACAGGTTCTCGAGATCCTGGCTGGCGGGCGTCGTGCGGTAGTTGCCGGCGACGACGCCATCGATGTTGTGCATGGGCAAGATGCTGAACACGAAGCTGGAACGCAAAGTCCCCGCGTCCGGGTCGGAGCCGAGCAGAAAATCGATGAGCCCTTCGAGGACGAAGGAGCCGCCGGTCTCGGCCGGATGGGTGCGCGCGTGGATCCAGATGCGCCGCTTGCCGCTGTCGTCGGTCGCGGGATCGGTGATCGTCACGACCTCCATCGGACGTCCGAGCGCGGTGGTGCCGGCGACGTCGCGGGACAGGTAACCGCCCCGGGGCAGACTGCCCAGGTACCGGTCCAGATCCGTGAACGTGTAAGGATAGAAGCGGGCCAGCCAGACCGTGGGTTGCTCGAAGCGCTTGACCATCCGGGTGGACAGCCCGTCCGGCTGCGTGACCTCGGGCTCCTCGAAGCGGTGCCAGACCTTCTGATCGTAAGAGTAGACGGGCAGGTAGTAATAGGGCCAGGCGTTGTTGTCGATCGTGATGGTCATCGGCTGCGTGGTGGTCACCCTGTCGAAGCGGACGTACCACCACGTGCGCCACGTCTCGGAAAGCCCGTGATTGTCGTTGTCGTCAGGCAGCGAGAGCACCCACTCGGTTTCGCCCAGCTTCCGAACCGCTCCCACGTTGCCCGATTCGAAGTCGCTGCTCACGGTGGTGCCCGCCAGGTCGTCGACGTCTCCACAACCCGCGGCAGCAACAGCAGCGACCAGGAAAGCACACCAGCTCGGCAGTCGCATGATTCGCTCTTCGAAAGACGACGGGCGCCATGTTCCGCGCCGCCGACGTTCACGTCAAGGAAGGCTGCTGGTCGTGATCGCGATCTCCGTGGGTGCGCGCGGCAGTCAGCTCACCTTGAAAGCTTGCCGGTATGCCTGGGGACTGGTTCCGAGGATCCGTCGAAAGCGCTCGCGCAGCACGAGCGCAGACGGAAATCCGGCCTCCGTCGATATCCGCTCCACCGACAGGTCGGTCGTCTCGAGCAGACGTTGTGCGCGGCGCACCCGCGCCTGGGCGACCCAGAGCGCCGGGGTGGTGCCCACCTGCTCGCGGAAGCGCCGGCTGAGGGTCCGTGTGCTCATCGCTGCTCGTCGGGCGATGGCCGGGAGGGACAGCTCCTTGCGGAGGTTCCGGGCCATCCATTCGAGGAGCGACCCGAGCGACGTGCCCTCGCTGGCCGCCGGCTCGGGGGTGATGAACTGCGCCTGTCCGCCGGCCCGCTCGAGCGGCATCACCGCCGCGCGCGCCACTTCCGCGGCCGCTTCGGCGCCCAGGTCCCGCCGCACGAGATGAAGACAGAGATCCAGGCCCGCCGCCGCGCCTGCTGATGTCAACACGTTGCCGTTGTCGACATACAGCACGTCGGCATCGACGTCGATGTCGGGGTACCGTCGCTTCAACTCTCGCGCGGCCAGCCAGTGCGTCGTCGCGCGCTTGCCAGCAAGGGCGCCGGTCGCCGCGAGGACGAAGGCTCCCGTGCAGATCGAGGCGACCCGGGAGCCACGCTCGATGGCTTGTCGGATCGCACGCAGCAGGTCCGGGTCGAGGGCCCGATCGATGTCGTCGACGCCAGGGACCACGACGGTGTGGGCGCGCCGGAGCGAGGACAGGCGCCAGGGCACCTCCAGGGTGACGTGCTCCGATACCACCCGCGGCCGCATGCTGCAGATGCGGACTTCGTAGAGGGCTCGCCCGTCGCGGCTCCGCGCGCGTCCGAAGACCTCGCACGGTGTGGCCAGATCTCCGAGCACGACGCCGTCGAACGCCAGGATGGCGAGCCGCCGGGGCCAGTCGGGGGAGGCGAGGGGGTCTGGCGCGAATCCAGCGAACGATGTCTTTTTAGCCACTGGTCCAGTCTGGCGGACTCCCTATGCTTTGACGAGAAGGAAGGAGCGACATGCACAGCCCGCCTCTGCTCGATGTCATGGACTACCTGGGCCCGGTCCTGGCCGCCGTCGTCTTCGTGCTGGTCATGTCCCGGGTGCGGGAGCCGGTTCGCCTCAGGCTCAACGCCATTGTCGCCGCGGGCGCCTGCGGCGTGTACCTGAGCGGCGGGCTGGGTGCGTGGGAGCTGATCTATCCGGCCATCGCGACCCCGATCGTCTATCTCGGCCTGCGCTCGCATCGGTTCGTGGGCCTGGCGTGGCTCATGCACTCGGGCTGGGACCTGGTCCATCACCGTTTTGGCAACCCGATCTGGCCGTTCATGCCGACGTCGTCGTTCGGCTGCATGGTATTCGACGCCCTCATTGCGATCTGGTTCCTGGCCGGCGCTCCCTCAGGCCGCAATCGGGCGCGCGCAGGTGGGGTCGACGGGGGGCTGGTGGCCGCTCTGGCCACACACGACGGGTGATCGGGTCGATCGACGACCGTATCCTGGCGGCCCGTCGTTCGTACATCGATCGCATCGGCGCCTCGACATGAGCCTGCACGGCAATCTGGAAGATGTTCGGGCGGTCGATGCCATTCAATTCATCTACATCGGCGCGCGGAGCGGTACGCTGCGGATCGACACGCCGGGCGGTCGTCGGGCGGCGCTCGGTTTCCACGACGGGCTGATTGCCAACGCCTGGGTCAGCGGAACGCCCAGGCTCGGGGAGCTTCTGGTCGCCGCGGGACTGCTCTCCGCGGCCGCACTGAAGGCGGCGCAGGCCGCTCAGCGCAAGGAGGCCCGGCCGCGACCGATCGGAAAGATGTTCATCAGCCAGGGCCTCGTGACCGAGGCACGGATCAAGCAACACCTGGCCGAACATTTCTCCCGCATCGTGTTCGAGATCGCCACCTGGACCAGCGGGACCTTCCTCTTCCTCCCGGAGGACGGATGGCCGATCGAGGGTCTGTCCAGCTCTGCCGACGACCAGGCAGGCCGGGTCGAGCTGGACATGGCGGGCCTTCTGCGCGACCTCGCCCATCGCGCGGAACGGCCTTCAGTCTCCCTGTTCGACGACAAGACCGTCGTGGACGCCGTCCCCGCGGGCCAGACAGAGACGCTCCCCGGTCGCGGGTGATCGCCGCCCGGCTCGGGCGGGAATTTGTTGAAAAAAGCGGGCGGCGGGCGCATTGCTGTGGCGATGATGCGCGCGCTCCGGTCGGCGACGGACAGCACGGCCCCGGGTAGGACATTTCGGGCGTGACGACTCCATGAACAGGGGCGGGGCGTTGCGGGCCGGGCTGTCCATCCTCTCGCTCGCGGCGCTGGTCGTGGCGGCCACCGCTGGCCTGGTGGTCGGGCAACCGGGAGGCGGGGGAGGCGCTGGCAGCCCGCATGCCTGTCCGGGCCAGCCGCTCGCGCGGCGGCTCAGCGTGTGGACCGACGACGAGAACCTCCGCCGGACCTTCGATGCCAACGTCGAACGCGCCCGCGTGCAGTGGGAGTCGCAGCACGGTGGCTGCCGGCCGGCGCGCTTCGATTTCCCGCGGGAGCGATATGCACCCGGCCGGCTGTGTTTTTCCCGCCTGCGCTGGTTCTGCAGCACGCCCGAGGGCGCCTTCCTGGTCCGGCTCGAGGCGCCTCCGTTCATCAGCCACAGCGACATCGCGGCCCGCAAGGGCGACTGGAATCCGAGCAGCCCCGGCGAGGTGGCCCACGAGCTGGGCCACGTGCTCGCGCTTCCCGATGACTACCACCTGGCTGATCGCTCCCCCAAGACCGGCCATCGGGGCCACCTGATGGCTCAGCTGGACGGCGGCGTGGCCCAGCACGAGACCCACTGCGCCTGCAAGCGGTGCGGACCGGGGTGTGCAAGCGCCGACGAGAATTGCCCGTGAGCGCGCCGTCGCGACAGAAGAACCAGGAGCGAACGCGGGCCTTCCGCGGGCATTTCTTCGCGGTCTGGATCGCTCTGCTGGCCGGCGCGGTCGCGCTGGGTGGCGCCTCCCTCACCCAGCGGCTCGTCACCTGGGAGGTCCCCAGCGACGCCGTCTTCCTGCTGACCTGGATCCCCCGGGGCGTCTTCGCCCTGGCCATCCTCGCCGGCGCCTCTGCGGCCGTCGGCTGGCGGCGCCTCTTCCGCACCGGGACGCAGCGGTCCAGCTTGTCCAGCTACACCCTCCTGATCTTGATGTTCGTTGTCGGACCGGTCTACTCCTTCCTGCAGCCGGAGCAGTGGCCAGCGCGCCTGCCGTCGTGGTCGATCCTGTTCCCGATTGCCGCCGTCCTGCTGATGATTCCGGGGTTCATCCACGTCCATCTCGCGCGCGCCGCCGTCTCGCGCACGCGCACGTTCCTGCCCGAGCTGGCCTGGCCGCTCCCCCGGGTCACCGTCGAGCCGTCGAGCAGCCCGACCGCCGGTCCCGGACCGAGCGCCGACGTCCAGCAGCTGGTCCGCCCGGGTCAGCGCCCGGATGCCGGCGCGCAGGCGGAGATCTCGCGGGCCGCCGCCCCGCGGTTGCGCTCGGGGGAATATCACCTCTCGGCGGCGCTGTGGGCCCAGCTCGCCGCGCTCACGGAACGGTCGACCCGGTTCCGGGCGCCCGACAGCGGGGAGGCGGCTCCGCTGGAGACGCTCCGCTACGCGCTCGGCCTCTACGCCTGCGTGCACCGCCTGGAGGAAGGGGACGCGCGGCTGGGAGCGCTGCGCACCGACGGCATCTTCTTTCCCTTCGAGGAGGCCGCGATCGAGCCGCAGCCGCGGGATCGTCCGGGGCCGCCGGCCTCTTCCGTGAAGATCTTCTGCGACGACGGTCCGGCGAGCGACAGCGCGGCCGCGGACCCGTCCGTCCCCGGGCGGGCGGTCGCGCTGGCGGCGTTCCGACTCGCGCTGCTCGAACAGAATCAGCAGCTGGCCATCATGGACAGCGCCGGACACGTCTGGAGGTTGGCCCTTTGAGCACCGATGCACGGCGGGTGATCCGCCGCTGGCTGGTCCCGACCCTGCTGCTCGCGCTGTGGTTCCCGGCCGCCGCCCACGCCGCCGAGGACACCGAGGCCTGGCGGGGCCGGGCCTGGCTCGAGATCGAAGAGGAGGACGATCACTTCGCGCAATTTCTGAGGGCGGGGACGGATCGCAACTACACCCAGGGCGCGCGCGCCGTCCACATGTTCGGAGTGCCCGAGAGGCCCTTCCGGTGGCTGAACTGGGAAGGCCTCGCATCGCAGCGGGTGGATCTGGGGATCGTGCTGCCGGCGCAGATCATGTACACGCCGGACGACATATCGGAAGGCACCCTGGCCGGGATCCAGGGCCAACATCCCTACGCCGGGTTCCTGTACGGCGGCCTGGTGCTGCGATCGGTCTCGGTCCCGGATGGCTCGACCGCGGACGGCTCCGGGCAGAAGCGCGGCTGGCGCTTTTCCTGGGAGATGGACTTCGGCACCACCGGCGACGCCTCCCTGGCCCAGGAGGTGCAGACCTGGTTCCACACAAAAGTGTGTCACTGCGCGGCCCGGCCCACGTGGGTCGCCCAGATCGGCACGCAGCTTCAACTGCAGAACGTCGTCGACGTCCAGCGGGCCCTGTGGGCGGTGCCGAGCCCGTTCGCGGTGGCCGACATCGGGATGGTCGCGCTCCACGGCGAGCTGCGACTGGGGACCCTGTTCGACTCGCTGGGCGTGGGACCGCTGCTGTGGCTGGGGCGGCTGGGTCCTTACCAGGACGTCAGCAACATCGCCTCCGCCCCCCGCGCGCCGTGGTTGCGTTCGGCGTTCCTGTACGCGCGGAGCGAGCCCCGTCTGGTGTTGCGCAACGGCACCATCCAGGGCCGGCTGGGCACCAGCGATCCCTACGTCCAGGACATCCGGCGGCTGGTCTGGGACAACGAGCTCGGACTGCTGGTGCGCCTGGGGGACGTGGTCGCGTTCCGTTACAGCGTGGTCTTCCGCAGCAGCGAGCTGGCGGTCGAGCCATGGAGCTGGAAGTCGCACCTTTACGGCGTTCTCGAGCTTCTGGTCGGCCGCCTCGCGCGCTGACCGATGCCTGGCGCGTGGGCCAGCGCGCAGGTGGGGCGGTGGTCGGCAGGAGGCGGTCTGGGTGCAGAACCGACGGAGGTGCGGCAATCGCGTCAGGGTGGGGCCGATTGTTCGAGGCCCCGGCTGTCCCGGGCTCGCGTCAATCGGCCCGCATCCGCGCCGCGGGTTCGCGGCGTTGAAGTTGCATCGGCCAGGCGGCATGAAGCGACCGACTGTTGTGTTGTGCTTGCTCGCATTCCTCGGCTGCGATCAGCTGTCGACTCTGGAGGAGAACCTGCGCCCGTCGGGAGGCGGCGGCACCGGTGGCAGCGGAGGCGGGGACAGCTGTGGCCTGAGCGCGAAGCAACTGGATGACTCGTACGTCCTCCCGCTCAGCTCCCCGGGCACGGCCGGGGCCTTCGGGCAGGCCTGCCCGGCGCTGCACCCGGTCCAGGGCTCCGGGTACGACACGTTCGACCCGGGGCCGGAGACAGGGCCGTGCGATCGCCACCCCGAGGTGCGCATCCAGCCCGCGCACACCCCCTGCGCCGAGCCGGGCGGCTCGCTGGTCTACCGCCTGGTCCTCGCGAACCGGAACGACCCGCAGTGCCCGCCCGTCTCCTGGCGGTTCTCGAGCAACAGCCTGTCGGACTCGGTGGCGAACGTGCGCCCCGCATCGAACCGGATCGTCCTGCCAGGGGGTGCGCAAGGGGTGGTCTGCCTCGAGGTCACCTCTGCACGCCAGCAACAATACGAGGCCAGGTCGCGCGTGGACTTCACCTTCGAGGCGCCCGGCCAGGTCCGCCAGGGCGCAATCTGGCACACAGTCCGCGCTTCGCGGCCCGGCCAGTGATGCGCTCGACGGGAGCACGAAAGAAAAGTATCGGAGCCCGTTCCATCGGTAGGCGCGGCGGACGAGCGGCCGTCGTCGCCAAACAACCGACGAGGACGACTCATGCCTGCGCTGCGTTTGATGACCTACAACGTTCACTTGCCATCGACCGCCATGGCGGCGGCCCAGGGACTGTCGGACACGGCGGTGGCGGACGCCAAGGCCATCGCCAGGGCCATCAAGAACTTACCCATTCGCGAACGCCCGGACGTCATCGCGTTCAACGAGGTATTTCACGAGGGCGCGCGCGGGACGCTGATCCAGCGGCTGGCCCTGTGGCCTCATCTGGTCAAGAAGGTGAATGCAGGGGTGGCGATCCCTCCGGAGGACAGCGGACTGATGTTGCTGAGCAAGCTGCCCTTCGTTCCGCTACCCGGCGGCAATCTGGTCGAGACGCACATCTTCGCGAACAGCGCCGGCCCCGATCAGGGTGCCAGCAAGGGCGTCGCCATGGTCCGGGTGGGCACGCCCATCGAGCCCACCACTCTGGTGTTCACCCACATGCAGGCCTCGTATGACGTCGACAACAGCGAACACCACCAGGTGCGAGAGAAGCAGTTCACGGAAATCGTCTCCTTCCTGAAGGACAAGCTGGGGCCGAACGTCAGCGACTGGCAGAACGTCGTCCTGGTCGGCGATCTGAACGTCAAGGGAGACCCGGGCGCCACCACCAGCGAGTGGAACAACATCTTCGAGCCCCCGGGCCAGCACGAGTTTGGCACCGCCTTCACCGATGGCTGGCGCGAGCACATGCATTCGCCCCTGACTCTTGCTGAACGCGACCTGGGAATCACCAACGACAACCGGGAAAATGGGACCAAGAACCGGCTCGACTATCACTGCTTCAAGCGCGTCGAGCCGTTGACTCGTCAGATCGTCCCGCACCACCTGGCTACACCGCTGCGCGATCTGAGTGACCACTGGTCGCTGCTCGGGCGCATACAGCTGTTCAGCAAGGCGTCCACGCCGGCCAGCGCGGTGGACGTGCTGTCGCTGACGCCCGTCTCCGCGCCCCCGGCCGGCGAGGTCCAGTCCGAGCTGCGTGTGGCTGGACTCACCATCGCGCAGGAGGGCGGTTACCAGTGGGCGTACGTGTCGCGCGAAGGCACCTATTCATTCTTCCTCACCCCGAGCTTCGAGCTGGCGGTGTTCGGTGAGCAGGATTTCACGCGCGAGATCGCTCCTGCGGGATCGATCGCTGTCGCACAGCTGGGAATCGAGCTCCAGCCACAGTTCGACCGCCGTGGCTTCGTGCCGAACGGCCAGGTGGTGGTGTCTCGCACGCCGTTCTTCGTGCGGGTGCGAGCGCGCACCGAGAGCGGCACCGGCCCCTGCCCTCTGGGAGTGCTCACGCACCGGGGGGAAAGCCAGTCCACCGCGATCATTCTGACGCCTCATCTGCAGGTGAACCCGGACCTGCCATCGGGTCAGAGACTCGGCAAGACCGACCTGTGCTGGTTCAGAGCGGACCTGCCGGAGAAGTTCGACGGGACCGCTTACACGTCGACGTTCGTGCTGCGCAACCCCGCGACGGTCGCGGCGACGGTGACAGCGCGGGACGCGGCCGGCAAGGCCATCCCGCCCGTCCCGGGTCCGTCCTCCGCCGAGCAGATCCTCACGAACATCACGACCGAAGGCGCACCCCATTTTCTGACCCTGGCGCGGACGTCGCTGACCGATACGAAGTTCACGATGGAGTGGCAAAGCCCGCTGACGTTCCTGCGTCTGCAAGAACCCATCACCCTCCACGTCGACGACGAGACCGGAGCCGACTGGCCCGGCGAAGACGAGCTGGAACTGGAGCTGACGGTCGACCAGGAACCGCTGCTCTCGGACGACTGGGACGATGCCGACACCGGCGAGGACTGGCCTGACCTGGCCAGGAAGGTGCGGGACGCGGTGACCAGCAAGCTGAGCGCGCTCGCCTCGGACATCGCGTTCGACAGCGGCATCCTGGTCTCGGTGCTGAAGACCGACGGCATCTCCGCCCACGGATCCGCCAGTGGCGTGATCGACCCGCTGCGGGCGCACGACGGTGAAACCGAGGTGCGCAAGGCAACGATCACGATCTCCGATCCGGTCAGCGACGGCCAGGTCACCTTCGCCTGCACCCTCAGCAAGTTTCCTTCCGGTCACCTGCCGTGACACCCGGGTGGTGGCGCTGCGGCAACCGTGACCGCCGGCGCCCGGCGTGCGTATCACCATCACGATGGGACGTGACGTCTTGCAAGAGCCAGGGGTGGATCCGGGCCGCCGGAGTGCCGTCAAGCGGTTGACGGCGGGCACCATCCTGGTGGCATTCGGCGGAGGCCTCTACGAGGTGCTGGGGGACGGGGAGGCGCGCAAGGCGCGCGCCGAGACGCGGACGGACGGGCGCTCGCGGCTGCCCCCCGGTCAGAGTCTGATCCGCGCTCTGCGTCCGATGGGCGGCACGCCGGGCGACCCGAGCCCCGGGGCCTTCCGGCTGCGGGTGCACGGGGAGGTCAAGAAGGAGCTGAGCCTGGACTTCAAGCAGCTGCTCGCGCTGCCTCAGACCGAGCAGTCGAGCGATGTCCACTGCGTGACCACCTGGTCGGTCCTCGGGGTGCAGTGGAGGGGCGTGCGCGTGTCGCACCTGGCGGATCTGGCCGGAGTCAAGCCGGGCGCCCGGCACGTCATCTTCGAGGCGGCGGCCGGCTACACCGCCAACGTGCGCCTGGCCGAGGCGATGGCCCCGGACGTTCTCGTGGCGCACGAGCTGGAGGGGCGACCGCTGCCTCGCCCGCACGGGCCGCCGGTACGGGCGCTGGTGCCGGGACTTTACTTCTGGAAGAGCGCCAAGTGGCTCACCGGTATCCGCTTCGCCGCCCAGGACGAGCCGGGCTTCTGGGAGACCCGCGGCTACCACAATCACGCCGATCCCTGGCGACAGGAGCGTTATGGATGAGCCAGCGTTGATCCGCGCGCGCGCCCGCGTCGGCCCTCCTCAGGCGCGAGGGGTGACCCGCCTGCGCGCGAAGCTGCGCTCGCTGCATCGAGACGCCGGTTATCTGGCGGTGGGGCTCACGTTCGTCTACGCGCTGTCGGGTCTGGCCGTGAACCACATCGCGTCCTGGGACCCCAACTTCCAGAGCTACGAGCGGGTCCACGAGCTCGGCGGTCCGCTGCCGGCCGGCGACGAGGCGGCGGCCGCGCGCGTGCTGGCCGCGCTGGGCGTGAAGGGAAAGCCCCAGGATGTGTACCGGGCGGCCGCGGATCGCCTCGAGATCACGCTCGACCGCCGCTCGCTGCACGTCGACACGCGCAGCGGTCGGGTGATCGACGAGGGACAGAAACCGCGTCTCGTCCTGCGCGCCGCCAACTGGCTGCACCTCAACCGCGGAAAGAAGGCCTGGAGCTACATCGCCGATGGGTACGCGGTGTTCCTGCTGTTTCTCGCCACGTCCGGCATCTTCATGCTGCCGGGGCGCCGCGGGATCCTGGGGCGCGGGGGGCTGCTGGTCGCGCTCGGGGCGGCAGTGCCCATCCTGTACGTGGTGTTCTCGGCCGGCCCCTGACAGCCGCCTGCCACTCGAGCCCGCGGGCGGCGGTTCAGGGAATGCTCATGATTGCCGGAAACGAGCCCGACAGCGGATGGTAATTCACATCGAGGGCGGCGAGCCGTCCCAGGTGCACCCCCAGTCGCTGCTTGAAGTGGTCGAAGCTCCTGGCCTCCCTGGGCGACCAGGCGACCTCGGCCAGCGCGCACAGGCGCGGCCAGATCATGTATTCGGCGTGGCGGGGCCCGGCGACATATTCGGTCCAGAGCTGCCCTTGCGTGCCCAGTACGCGCTTGCCCTCCTCGGCGGTCAGCTCGGCCGGGACGGGGTCGTAGGCATACACCTTCTCCAGCGGGTTGTCGTAGTTGCCGATGCTGGGCGGCTCCTGGGCATCCATCGAGGTCGGGTGGTCGAAGTAGGTGGGCTGGCCCGGCGCCATCACCACGTCGTGCCCCGCCTTCGCCGCCGCGATGCCCCCCTTCTCGCCGCGCCAGCTCATCACCGTCGCGCCCGGCGCCAGCCCGCCCTCGAGGATCTCGTCCCAGCCGAGCAGCCGCCGTCCCCGGGCCGCGAGCCAGGTGTCGAAGTGCCGGATGAACCAGCTCTGCAGCTCCTCCTCGTTCTTCAGCTCGAGCGTCTTCATGCGCGCCTGCGCCGCCGGGCTGGCCTTCCACTCGTCCTTGGGCACCTCGTCGCCGCCGATGTGGATGTACTTCGAGGGGAAGAGCGCCAGCACCTCGTCGAGCACGTCCTCGAGGAACGAGATGGTGCTGTCGTTGACGTTATAGACGTCCTTGAAGATGCCCCAGTGGGTTGCCACCTCCAGAGGCTTGCCGGTGTTGCCGAGCTCGGGGTACGCGGCGATGGCGGCGCGCGCGTGTCCGGGCAGCTCGATCTCGGGGACCACGGTGATGAAGCGATCGGCGGCGTAGCGCACCACCTCGCGCACATCGTCCTGGGTATAGAACCCGCCGTGGGGTTTGCCCCGGTATTTCCAGGCCCGCGTACCGTCCTTGCCCCGGGGCGGCGGCGGCCCCACCGCGGTGTCCTTGCGCCAGCCGCCCACCTCGGTGAGCTTCGGGTACTTCTTGATCTCGATGCGCCAGCCCTGGTCCTCGGTGAGGTGCCAGTGGAAGACGTTGAGCTTGTGAAGCGCCATCAGATCGAGGTGCTTCAGGATCATCTCCCTGGGCATGAAATGCCGCCCGACATCGAGGTGGCTGCCCCGCCAGGAAAACCGCGGCTGGTCCTCGATCTCCACCGCCGGCGCGCGGAAGGCCTGGCCCGTGATGGGCGCCTTGCGGAACAGCGCCGGCGGCAGCAGCTGACGGAACGTCTGCAGCCCGTAGAAGACGCCGGCTGGCCGCGCGGCCCGCACCTGCACCTGGCGGGGCGTGACCACCAGCCGGTAACCCTCGTCGCCCAGCGTCTTCAGCCTGGGGTCCAGCGCCAGCACGATCCGCGAGCCCGCCGCGCTGGTCGCGATCGGAAGCGGCAGCCCGGTGGCGGGCCGGAGGTCGTCCCGGAAACGTTCGGCCAGGTCGCGCAGCGTGCTGGGGGCCTGGATCTTCGTCCGCGCAGACAGCGAGAAGGCACCTTCGCGTGAAGTCACGCGCGTGGGCATCGGGATCAGCGCCAGCGGCATGGACGCCTCCGTCGCACGGCCGGGTTCCGCGGCCGCAGCTCGGCCCGAGAGAGCAGGCATCGCCAGGAGCGAGAGCAGGACCGTGAGCGGGCCGCTGCTCGCGCGCACAGTCAGAACCTTGCCGGTAGTCATCGCCGGCCACCTATAGCACTCGACTTCCGCGCCGGGCAGAACTCGCGCGTCCGGGCAAATGTGAGCAGACGCGGCGCAAGGGCTGCGTCCCGGGAGAAAAGCGGATAACCTCGGGCACGCATGGAGCGGCGCCCGACGGTCGGTGGCATCGCCCTCGGTCCGATCCTGGTGCTGATCGGCGCCTGGCCCGCTTGCGTTCAGCCGCTGGACCTCAGCGGGCGCCCCTGTCCTTGCATCGAGAATCGCGACTTCGTGTGCTGCGAGAGCAGCCATCGCTGCGTGCGTCGGGATCAGCGCGAAGGTCCCGCCTGCCCGCCGCCGACGCCCCCGCCGGGCCCGCGGGGCCCCGCACCGGTGATGGTGCCACCGGTCGACGCGCCCGCAGTCGTTCCGCCCGACGCCGGCCTCGGTCCGGAGGCGCCGCCACCGCCGCCGGACGGATCGGCCGCCGACGGCGAAGCGGGATCGATCGCCTGTACCGGCGAGCCGCGCGGCGTGCGCGCGCTGCACTGGGATGAGGCCGGACGCAGAGGGCTGATGGTGGCGACCCAGTCCCCCCAGTTCGCCTTCCACTGGGGTGACGGACCCCCGGACCCGAGCTTCGCCGACGACTCCGACTGGAGCTCCATCTTCGCCACCCAGCTGCAGCCGGCGGTCAGCGGTGACTACACGTTCTTCGTCGAGGCGGACGACGGTTTCGACCTGTGGCTGGGTCGCGAGCAGGTGCTGTCGTGGGGCCGGCCTGGCGGCACCGCCGGTCACACCTTCGCCGCGACTGTCTCGCTCATGGCCGGCGCCCGCTATCCCCTCATGGTCGACTATTACAACGAACAGGGCCCGGGCACCCTCGAGGTCACCTGGGCGCCCCCCGGTGGCAGCCGCTCGTCCATTCCGGCGTGCGAGCTGTATCTCGGCCCGCCCAGACCGGCGAACTGTCCCGATCCTTTCCGATTCGGCTGCTACCCGGACGACAACCCGTTCTGTACCTGCGACGACAGGGGCAACGGCCTGGACGTCAGCTTCTTCTCCGACCCGGACTCCCGCGTCCTGGCCCACCGGGAAGAGGGGGTCGAGATCAACTTCGTCGCCTCGCTGGACTGGCTGAGCGCGGCGGCAACCCCTCCGGCCATGCGGGACACCCGCTACCGCATCCGCTGGGAGGGCAACCTCCGCGCGCCCTTCGGCGAGCCGTTCACCTTCTTCCTGCAGTCCGACGCCGAGACGACGCTGTACCTCGGCGATCAGCAACTGAAGGTCACGCCCGACGCGTCCGGGGTCATCAAGGAAGCGACAATGACCATGCCCCTGAGCGAACGGACCCCCTATCCGATCCGGGTCGAATACATCCAGCAGGGCCCCGCCGACACCGCCCGTCTCCAGCTCGACTGGCGCAGCCCCACGATGCCGAAAAAAGAGATCGAGATCTGTTACCTCTACGCCTCCGCCCCCCCATTCATGCGCCCCTGCCATCCCAGTCGGCGCTCACCCTGAATCCCCCACCGCCTCCCCTCGCCCGACCTCGGCCCTGAGAAGAGCAGTCAGAGCTGTCCGGTCGCCTGCACAGGGCATATGCTGGGGCTGCCCATGGCCTCTTGCGCGCTACCGGTGCTGGCTCTGTCGGTCGTGCTGGGCGCCGGGGGCTGCCGGCGGCAGGAGTCCCCGGTGGCGCGCTGGAACGGCGGGCAGCTGAGCGCGGCCGAGCTGGATCAGCTGGCGGCGCTGGATCTGTACGAGGTGCGGGCGCAGGCGCTGGCGCGCGCGACCGATGAGGCGCTGCTGGAACAGGCGGCCCGCCAGGCGGGCCAGTCGGTGCCGGCGTTCCTCGAACAACAGGTGCGGGCGAAGGTGCCGGAGGTCGACGAGGCCCACATGCGAGAGTTCTTCGGCCGCAACCAAGCGGCGCTCGGACCCGCCTTCGGCGGCAAGTCGTTCGAGGAGGCGGCGCCCGCGATCCGGGCCCTTTTGATCGAGCCCAAGCGTCGCACGGCCCGGCGCGAGCTGCTGCAGGAGCTGCGCGAGCGGGCCGGCCTGCAGGTGCAACTGACGCCACCGGCGGTCGCGGCCGCGCCGCAGGGACCGTCGCGCGGAGGGCCAGGCGCGCCCTGGACCCTGGTCGAGGTCTCGGACCTGGTCTGCCCGGACTGTGGTCGCTTGCAGCAGCTGGCCGACCGGCTGTACGCGGCCTCCGGGGGGCGCCTGCGGCACGTGTTCGCCTACGTTCCTCTGGCGCCGACGGGCGACCCGTCGAGCGAGCGGCTGGCAGCCGCGGTGGCCTGCGCCGAGGCGCAGGGAGCATTCTGGCGGCTGCGCGACAGGCTGGCCGGGCGCGCAGACCTGCGGCGGGCCACGGACCTGGGCGCGGAGGCACAGGCGGCGGGCCTGGACCGCGCGCGCTTCGATGACTGCCTGCGCGCGCCGCCGCGCGCGGAGCCGGCGGAGGTCCTGCGGCGCCAGATTGGCCTCGGCAGCCACCCGGCCCTGTTGCTCGACGGCAAGGCCTGGCCCGCCAGCACCGACTACGAGCCGCTGGCCGCCATCATCCGGTCGGCACCGCGACGGTAGCGCTCGCTTCCACAATGGGGGCGCGGGTTTGCTCTCTGCCCGATGCCTCCTTCGGACTCAACTGAATAAGTTGTATTTGAACTTACCTATCCTATGGCGTACTACCTGAGCAGCGGTGTGTGGAGGTCCCACCCGCCGCCAGCGGCAGGAGGAGCCATTGATGTTCGGGTCGCGCAAGCGGGGACTGTATCGGGGACGCGGCGGGTGGCGGATCGGGTGCTGGGTGGCCGCGTTGGCGCTGGGTGGTCTGATGGCGGCGACGGCCCGGGCGCAGGGCGGGCCCACGATCGCGACCGACAAGGGTGACTATTCACCCGGGTCGCTGGTCCAGGTCAGCGGTTCCGGCTGGCAGCCCGGCGAGTCGATCCACCTGGTGCTCGACGAGAGTCCCGCAACGCACCCGCGCCTCGAGCGCGACGTCGTGGCGGACGGCGAGGGGTGGTTGCTGGTGCCCGACCTCTACCTGGTCGAGGACCACGACGGCGGCGTGCTGTTCGTGCTCACCGCGACCGGCGCGGTCTCGGGCAGCGCGGTCACCACCTTCTGGGACGGGGCCATCAACATGAACCCCCTCACCGTCGCCGGCTCGACCGTCAGCGGAACGACGCTCGCCCTGACCACCAGCATCACCACCACCGGCAATCCGGCCGAGACGATGGGCTCGGTCTGCGTGGCGGTGGTCGCCAGCGATGCCAGCAACGTCGTCACGCCGATCAGCCCCGGTCCGACCGGCGGCTGCGTGATCAACGGCGCGCCCGGCCGCCTGCTGGGCACGCTTCCCACGGGTCAGACCGTGCTGCTGAACTGGACCGCCAGCCCGACCCTGCTGGCCGGCGCTTCCAGCGGCAGCGTGACCTTCTCCGCCTTCGTCACCTGGAGCGGGATGTCCGGGCAGCCGCGGACGACCACGCCCGCCCTGGTGCAGGTCCTGCCCGCGACCGTGGCCGCGCAACTCGCCATCCCCGCCGTCACCCCCTCGACCGCCAGCGTGGTGGCCGGCACCGCCTTCACCGTGGACGTGACCGTGCGGAACGTCCCGGCCAATGCCAACCCGGCCAGCATCGCCGCCGTGTCGCTGAGCGAGTCCACTGGCCTGCCATCACCCAGCTGCGGCAGCGCGAGCCTGGTCAGCGGCGCGGCCACCATCGTGGCTGGCCAGCAGAGCGTGTACCGCTTCACGTGTCAGACGGCGCCCGCCGGTACCTTCAAGATGCGCGCCACCGCCAGCGGTTCGGACACCGTGACCGGAGCGCCGCTGTCGGCCGGTCCGGTGCAGAGCCCGACCATCACGGTCCTGTCACCGGCGGCGGGGCTGGCGGTCGACAGCGTGGCGGCCACGCCGACCAGCGCCACCGACGGGCAGGCCATCGCCGTCGACGTGGTGGTCAAGAACACGGCCGTGGCCGGCGGACACGCCGCCAGCGGCCTGGCCGTGCAGGTCGCGGCGGGCGCGGCCACCTCCGGCAACGCCAGCGCCACCGGATGCACCCAGACCTCCGCCCCCAACCCGGCGCCGCTGGCGCCGCAGGCCACCCGCCAGCTGTCGTTCAGCTGCACCGCCACCGGCGCGGGCAGCTTCCCCTTCCAGGCGAACGTCACCGCCAGCGACGGCGGCACGCCGCTATCCGCGGTCGGGCAGAGCCCGACGGTCACGGTGATCGATCCGATCTCTCCCACCGTGACCATCAGCCCCAGCCCGATCCCCTGGAGCTCCGCGGATCTGGTGTTCGAGATCAGCGCCACCGACAACGATCAGGGCTCCGGCGTCAAGAACGTCACCGTCCAGATCGACGGCGCCGACCCGCAGGTCACCAGCGGCAGCAGCGTATCGGTCTCGCTGACCACCGAGGCGTCGCACACCATCGCCTTTTTCGCCACCGACCACGCCGGAAACAACAGCCTGACCACCGCGGTGGCCCCCGGGATCGACAGGACCCTGCCGACGATCCAGGCCAGCCAGGCACCCGCCGCCAACAGCGCCGGCTGGAACCGATCGGCGGTGACGGTGGCCTTCAGCTGCGCCGACGGTCTGTCCGGGGTCAAGAGCTGCACCGCCCCGGTCACCCTGACCGGCGAGACGGCCGGCACCGAGGTGACCGGGACCGCCGTCGACAACGCCGGCAACACGCGATCGCTCGACCACGGTCCCGTGCGCATCGATCTGACGCCGCCGGCGATCTCCGGCGCCCCGCAGGCGGCGCCCAACGCCGCCGGCTGGTACAACCAGCCGGTCAGCGTGCAGTTCAACTGCTCGGACGCGCTCTCTGGTCTGGCGACGGTCTGTCCCTTCACCGCGCTGGTGGGCAGCGAGGGCACCGACCAGGGCACCTCGGGCACGGCCGAGGACCGGGCCGGCAACCAGGCCAGCGCCACCGTCGGCGGCCTGAACATCGACCTCGGCGCCCCGGTGATCACCGGCTCGCGCAACCCGGACCCCAACGCCGCCGGCTGGAACAACGGCGACGTCACCGTGAGCTTCGCCTGCAGCGATGCGCTGTCGGGCGTGGCGGCGGGCAGCTGCCCGGCGCCGTCGGTGGTCTCGTCGGAGGGCGAGGGCCAGAGTGTCTCGGGCAACGTGAGTGACAACGCCGGCAACAGCAGCAGCGCGACCGTCGGGTCGATCAACATCGACCGGACCGCGCCGCTGATCGATCTGCACATCTCGCCGGCCCCCAACGCGGCCGGCTGGAACCGCAGCGACGTCACCGCCAGCTTCACCTGCACGGACGCGCTGTCCGGTCTGGAGGCGGCGGCCTGCCCGGCGCCGCAGAGCTACAGCAGCGACGGTCTTTACACGGCCAGCGGATCGGTGAGCGATCGGGCGGGCAACCTGGCCCAGCGCTCGGCCCCGGTGAAGCTGGATGCGACAAATCCGGTCATCGTGGGCGCACGCGCGCCCTTGCCCAACCTCGACGGCTGGAGCAACAGCCCGGTCACGGTCAGCTTCGAATGCACCGACGCCCTGTCCGGCGTGGCGTCCTGCTCGCCGGCCAGCCAGACCCTGCTGGGTGAAGGGGCCGGGCAGAGCGTGGCGGGCTCGGCCGTCGACAGGGCCGACAACAGCGCTGGCGCGCAGGTGGGCGGCATCAACATCGACCTGACTCCTCCGATCGTGGCCCTCACCCGCACGCCGCCGCCCAACGCCGCCGGCTGGAACAACCAGGGCGTGGCCGTGCACGTCGAGTGTGTCGACGCCCTCTCCGGCGTCGACACCTGCCCGCTGGATCGGCTGTTCGATGGGGACGGTCTGTTCAGCGCCGGCGGCATCGCCAGCGACCGCGCCGGCAACACCGCCGCCGCCTCGCCGATCGCCATCCAGATCGACAAGACCCCGCCGGTGGTGGTCGGCCCGGCCAGCCCGGTGGTGGTCGAGGCCCTGGGCGGCAGCGGCGCGCCGGCGACGTTCGCGGTGAGCGCCAGCGACGCGCTCAGCGGCGTGGTCACGGGCTCGCTGCTGTGCACGGCGGGTGGATTGCCGGTCAGCAGCGGCGATCTGTTCCCGCTGGGAGCCACCACCGTCCTGTGTGCGGCGATGGACCTGGCCGGCAACAGCGGAGGCACGAGCTTCACGGTCCTGGTGCGGGACACCACCGCGCCCGCGGTCGGGCCCGCGGCGAACCTCAGCGCATTCGCCACCAGCACGGCGGGCGCTCCGGTCAGCTACACGGCACCCAGCGCCAGCGACCTGGTGGACGGCTCGGTGCCGGTCACCTGCTCACCGGCCAGCGGGTCGACGTTCGCTCCCGGCAGCACCACCGTGTCGTGTTCGGCCACCGACAGCCATGGCAACACCGGCACCAGGACCTTCGTGGTCAAGGTCGTGTTCCAGACCGCGCCCGCCGGCAGCTTCTTCCTCCAGCCGATCAACGGCGACGGTAGCTCGGTCTTCAAGCAGGGCAGCACCGTGCCGGTGAAGTTCCAGCTCCAGGGTGTCAGCGCCTCGATCAGCAACCTGGTCGCCCACATCTCGCTGGCCAAGCTGACCGACAACGTCGAGGGCAGCTACCTCGAGGCCACCTCCACCGCCGCCGCCGACAGCGGCAACACCTTCCGCTACGACTCCACCGGCGCGCTGTACATCTTCAATCTCTCGACCAAGCCGCTGACCGTCGGCACCTACCGCCTGAAAGCAGACCTGCACGACGGCAGCAGCCACCTGGTCGACATCTCCATCCGCAAGTGAACGCGACGGCGTCACCTGGCGCCTCAGGTCCGGACGATGGCCCGGATGATCGTGCGCACGAAGATCGTCGTGCTCACCTCGCTGAAATAATTCTCGGCAGCCCCGTTTCCCAGCAACGACGGACGAGTCATCGAGGGCGGTGGCTCAGGAGTCCTCGTCAGGACTGGAGTGGGTCGAGCAGCGGGAGACGCGATGGCAGTGCTGGGAATAGATGTGAGCCATCACAATGGCTCCGTCGAATGGGGTGCGGTTTCTCGATCGGAGATCCGATTCGCGTTCATCAAAGCGAGCGAAGGGGTCTCGATGGTGGATCCGCTGTTCGCGGACAACTGGCGCGGGTGCGGGGAGACGGGGCTGCTCCGCGGCGCCTACCACTTCGGCCGCCCGGGAAGTGATCCCGAGGTACAGGCCGCGCATTTCGCCGCCGTGGTCGGACCGGGCAGCTGGGACGAGCTGCCGCCGGTGCTGGACCTGGAGACCGCGGGCGGTCTGCCTGCCTCCGCGGTGATCGACTGGACGCTGGCTTTCCTCGCCCGGGCGGGAAAGCTGATGGGCCGTCCGCTCATCATGTACACGGGCGGCCTGTGGCGCCGGACTCTGGGCGATCCGCTGGTCCCGCAGATGCAGAAGCACCTGCTGTGGACCGCGCGCTACGGGAACGACGAGCCGCGCGTGCCACGCTCGTGGCAGCGCTGGGATTTCTGGCAGTTCACCGACGGCCAGAGCGGGCAGGCATTGCCGGTGCCAGGGGTGAGGGGCCCCTGTGACGCCAACCGCTTTCGAGGATCGCTGGAAGAGCTGCGTGGGCTGATCCAGCCCCCCATCGAATCGCCTCCTGGCGGCAGCGGTCCGCTCCCGGTCGATACAGCGCGGTGGCCGGGACGATTCTTCGTGTGGCCGCACGTGCCGCCCATCCGGGGCGAGGACGTGCGCGCCTGGCAGGTCGCCCTGCGGAATCAGGGCTACAGCATCAGCGTCGACGGCTTTTATGGACCGGAGTCGCGTCGGGCGTGCCTGGCCATGCAGCGGCACGCCGGCCTCGAACCGGACGGAATCGTCGGCCCGGACACCTGGAACGCCAGCTTGCAGCTGAGCGGCGGGGGCTGAGGAACGGGCGGCATCTGGCGTTTCTGTATTCGCACACCACCAATCACGCAAAAGGAGACCAGACATGGCAACCAGCGCCTCGGGGCCCACCATGGCCGGCGGCATGCAACCGATCGTCAAGGACGGATACGAGTTGCTCTACCTTCCCGACGTTCACAACGACGCCCTCCAGCGGGAGGGAAACGCGCCGGTGTTCTACTGGTGTCCGAACTACGTTCGCATCGCGCGCAAGAACGGACCGGACACCGGCGATTACCTCTTCAACCTGATCCGTTTCGCCGGCATCCAGAGCGCGGACACCACCGTCGGTGCGACGGCCGAGCGCCAGGTGGCCGGCGGGGTTCTGACCTTCACCGCCACCGCGGCTCCTCCCGAGCACGTCCTGCGCCAGTCGCAGCAGGAGATCATCGATCGCTGGCGCGCTTCGGGGGACTTCTTCTGGGGGATCCGGAGCAACGCCGCGCCGGTCTTCCGCCCCGTCCCCATCGTCCAGAACGTCACCTCCATCTCGAACCTGTCGCCCCTGGCCAACGGGACGTTCCCCTCCGGTGCTCCCGGGCCGGCCGCACCTGCTGCTCCCGCCGGCGGAGGCAACGGCGCTCCCCCCGGTCGCGCTCTGACCTCCGGGCCCCAGGTCCGGCAAGTGCCCACGCCGCTCATGCGCGACATGCCCAGGATCGTCCCCGCCAGCCGGGACCTGAGCAGCGATTCGAATCTGGATCCCTGGTACTGGAACCTGCAAGGGCAGGGCAACGGCTCGATCGATCCGATGGGCCAGAACGCGTATTCCGCCCTGGTCGGCGCCTATCCGACCGCGGTCTTGTGGCAGGCCTTTCACGGGACCGCCAGCCCCATCGTGGTGATGCAGGCCCTGAAGATGAAGATGTGGGTTCCGCTGGTCGAGATCCACGTGAAGGGCAAGTGGAAGCGCATCTTCGATCACTTCGCCGCCCACGCCACGGGGCACTACCTCTGGTTCTCGGCCGACATCAAGGCCGAATACAACAACCTGCGGGCCAGCGGCGACCTTGAGGTGCAGGTGCTTGTCGATCCCACTTTGCCGGGGGCCGACAAGATCCAGGAGCTGATCGACAAGCGCACCGACCTGGTGTTCACCAAGTTCATGGAGCAGGCCCAGAGAGTGATCTTCGAGCCCGCTCCTCAGGTCACCGATCCGGCCCCCCAGCAAAATTCGGTCAGTCCCTGGGGCGTCGGGCTGGCCCTCAATTACCGCCACGACTCGACCAGCCTCGAGCTCGAGTACCACGAGAAGCGGGAGATGGCCTATCTGCAGGACCAGATGATCTCCAGCTCGATGTCCGGGATGTTCGAGGAGATGAAACGCGACCCCGACGCCGAGAAGAAGTATTTCTTGTCGGTCAATCTGGACGACTGGCCCCGCAAGCTGGGCCGCGTGTTCAAGCCGGTGGTCAACTACCCGCGGCCCGACCAGCACTGGGCCGGCCAGCCGGTCTCTTTCCTGTCGGCGCAGGTGGGTTACCCGAATGCCCAGGGCGAGCTGATGTGGACCGGTCACCTGTTCCAGTCGACCGATCCCGAGGGGGCCACCTGGAACATCGGCATCACCCAGAAGCCTGCAGCGGAGGTGGCCCATCCCCCGGCTGGCTGGGCGCCGGACAAGACCTTCATCAAGCGCTCGGTGCACCTGCTGGAGCCACCCAGCATCGCCACCGACCCGTTCGTGCGCGTCCAGATCGACGCCAACCAGATCGATCTCGATCCGCCAGAGGGTCGACCGGTCAACGATGTGGTGCTGGAGGTGCGGGCCGATTCAGCGGGCAGCGTCTCGGTGGGCCCCATCTCGCTGGGGGTGGAGCTGGAGAGCTCCAAGCAGACGGTCGAGGTGACGTTCGAGCCGACCAACGCCACCGGTTCGCCCGTCCAGCGCGAACCGGTCAAGTTCCAGTGGAGCTTCTCCGATCAGCAGCAGCCGCGCTTCTGGTCGATCTTCAGCAACGACCCGGAGTTCCGGGCCTTCTATCGCTACAAGGTGCGGGCCATCGTCAAGGGCAGCCTGTTCTCCAAGGGCAGCGAGTGGGAGGGCCCCTGGATCGCCACCAGCGGCAACGGCCCCATCACGGTCAGCGTACCCACGCCAGACGACCCGGGAGTGGTCAAGCGCGAGCTGCCCAGCTTCGCGCTCGAGGGATCCGGCGCGCAGCCCCCGGCGACCAGCCCACCCGCGGCGCCGCCGCCGTCTCCCTCACCATCGGCGCCGCCGCCTCCGCAAGGTGGACCGCCCCCGCCGACGCGCGGTGATCGTCCCGGTGTCTGGTCGGTGGGCGAGCCCTCGGAGCGATGGACGCGGCAGGCTCCACCACCGGCGCCGGGATCCGATCGCTCTGTCGAGGGTCCAGCGGCGAGCGGACCGGCGGGCAAGCGCGGCACACCGGCGGGGCCGCCGGCAATCGTCGTCCAGGAGGCAGGCCTGGAGGTCGCTGGCTGGCGGGTGGACTGAGCACGACCGGTCGGGGGCGCGTCGTTGGGCGCGCCCCCGCCTCTTTTTCACGGAGAAAGACCCATGGACATCGTGCCTTCTGTTCCCGCGCGCCCCGCTGCTGCTCCGACGCCTCCCCCCGCGTCCCCGCGCCCCGTTCCCGACGCAGTCGCGGACTACGTCTGCCTTCCCACCACGCCCTTGCCGTTGCTCGATGCCGCGGGGGCTCCGCAGGCGTCGCTGGCGGTGGTCCTGTCACGCCAACCCCGCCCCGACGAGGCGAGCCTGAGCGCGCTCGTGGTCTCCGGCACGCTGGCGCTGGGTTTGACGACCCTGGTGCCGCCCGAGACCCTCGCGCGCCTGGGCAGCCAGAATGGATCGCGCTTGCGCATGGCCTGGAAGTCGAGGTCGCGTTTCGTGCTCGCCGGGCCCGGCGATCGCCCGCTCGGAGAGACGATGATCGAGGGCCCGGTCTCGAGCGCGCACCTGCAGGCGACGCTCGACGGCGAGGCCGCCCGGGCGGCGCTGCACGCTTTCGCGGGGCGGCCGGGTGAACTGAAGGTCCAATGCGAGATCGACTGGACCGGCAGCGACGGCCGCCTGCAGAGCAGCGCCTTCGAGGCACCGCTTTCGCGCGTGCTGGGGCTCGCGCCAAAGCCGCCGGCCGCGCCCCGCCTGCTCTGCCCCGGGGCCGACGGTCAGCTGCACCCGGTGTCCGAGCGTGTCCAGACGCGGGTCGCACGCGCCGGTTTGCCAGCGGCCAGCCCGCTGGTGGCCCTGCAGCCGAACACGGTCGAGACCCTGGCCTTCACGCTTCAGCCCCGGCGCGCGGTCATGCCGCTGGCGGCCACGCTCATCGCCAGCGACGTCGTGCGACCGGTGTCGATCAGCCCGACCTTGCATCAGTTCGCGCTCGACGATCTGCGGTGGCAGTTCCCGCGGCCCGGGCTGCCCCGGCGCGCGCTGCCCGTGATCGAGGATGATGCAGCCCCGTTGTGGCCGGACCGCATCGAACCACAGCGCTTCTGGTACGTCCCGGAGATCACCCCCCTGCTGCCCGCCCCGGGCGCGTCGGCGGAGGGCAGCCCGTTCTCCTTCACCATCCGGGTGGTGGGGCACGACCTGGCCGGTCGCCCCGGTCTGGAGGGCACCATCCGGGTCACGCTCGCTCGCCAGATGAGCGAGCCGACCCGCAAGGCCTGGCAGGACCGCGGCCAGCCGACCGCCGCGGCCGTGGTCACCACCGGGCTGTCCGCCACGTTGCACGTCCCCTTTCGGGATGCGCAGGGGACCACGCGCAGTCAGCCCTTCGTCGCCACGTCGGTCGAGCCCAGCGGCGACAATGTGGTGGCCACTTTCGCGCTGCTCGACGACTGGGTGCGCCTGGCCTACGGAGCGCTGGCCACCTCGGGCTTTCAGAGCGAACCGGCGCGGGTGTCATTGCAAGGCACCTATCTGGCCTACGTTCCCTTGCCCGTCGACGAGTCGGTGGTGGCCGGGCGCAAGACCGCCCTCATACCGCTGGTCAAGGACAGCGAGCGCGTTGCCGGCCCTCACGTGGATGCGGTCAAGGGGTCGGTGCGCCTGCCCGGGGGCGAGCTGCGCTTTGCCCGTGAGGCGCGCACCAGCCGTGCCCTGCCGGCCGCGGTGGTAGCGAGCTTCCCGCCGGTGGCCATCCGCCCGCCGATCTTCATTCGCCCGCTGCCGCCGCGGCCGCGGGAGCTGTACGCGATGGAGACCCGGGCCTTCGATGCGTCGGCCCCGCTGCTGCTGCCCTGCGAGCGGTACGGCGCCCTCTATCGCGAGGTGCCTGCACCGAACGCCGAGCCCGTGGCCATCGGCTGTCGCGACACGATGAAGCTGGGACAGACCGATTACAAGCTGTATGCGCCGCTGGACGACCCCGGCTTGCCGGGCCGGGGGCAGCTGCGCGTCTACCGTTCGCTGGCCATTCCCGGCAAGTTCCTGGTGGTCCCATCCTCCTACGGCATCACGCGCTTCGGACCCGACGACGAGGACCGGGCCTACCGCCCCACCGTGCTGCTGTTCTCGACCATCGACGCCAACGAGCTGAGCAACAGCCGCTGCACCATCACCGCCCGGCTCGAGCCCACCTTGCCGCTGGAGCTGCGACGGGACCTGGAGCACGCGCTCCGGCGCCACGCCGCCAGCGTGAGCATCGAGTGGCTGACCGAAGTGCCGGGCGACCTGGAGATCAACTGGTCGGTGCCTTCGGGGTCGGCCAGCCACTTGCAGTTGCAGGCGACGCGCCGCTGGGATGGCTTCCAGATCTCGTTGACCACCGACGTCGACGGGGTGCCGCAGCTGGAGGCGATGTTATCGGCCGGGGCCATCGCCGGCTGGGCCAACCTGAAGTTGCCCGACGGGACCACCTTCCAGACCAGTCTGCAGCCGGACTTGCGCGCCGTGGTCGGTCCATTCGACGCCACGCCGGTGCAGGCCACGCGCACGGGTACCCAGGTGGTGCTCCGGAACCGGCTGGAACGTCCGGTGAACGTGACCGAGCTGCGACTGTATGGCAATGACCGGAGCTATCAGGCGGTTCCGGTGGCGCGGTCGCTGGCGGCGGACGAGAGCTGGACCGCCGACATCGCCGACCGCAGCGGCGAGCTGGTGCCGGTCTGCACGGTCGAGCCCGGACCCGCCAGCCTGGAAGAGATCCGGAGCTACATCGAGGACCTGCACACCAACCTGGTCTTCCTGAACACCATCAATTTCGCCAACCACGGTCTGGCGGTCATCGAGCTCACCGTGCGCGTCGAGGGGGTGGTCGGCGACAAGCAGCTGCGCTTCGGCCCCGAAGACCGCACCGATGCGGTGGACCTGGTCCTGCCGTTGACCCGGTACCTGGCCAGGCCGGTGGTGCAGTACCAGATCGCGGGCACCACCGCCGCCGGTCAGACCACCCGCAGCGAGTGGATCGATTGGCCCTTGCGCGAGCGGGGGGCGGTGATCCCGCTCGCCTGGAACCCTGCACCGTAGTTCTGCGATTGGTTTTTTTCTCTGAAAGAGGAGCGTTCCACATGTCCAATGCAATCTCGATACACATCGGTCTCAACCAGGTCGATCCAGCTTGCTACAACGGCTGGAGCGGCACCCTCAGCGGCTGCATCAACGACGCCGTGGCGATGAAGGCCATTGCCGAGTCACTGGGGTACACCACCATGCTGTTGACCGACGGCAACGCCACCTCGGATCGAGTCATCGAGGCGCTGGGCCGGGCCTCGCAACAGCTGAGCGCGGGGGACATCCTGCTGTTGACCTATTCGGGTCATGGCGGGCAGGTCCGCGACGTCAACGGCGACGACCAGGACGGACGCGACGAGACCTGGGTGCTGTACGACCGGATGCTGGTGGACGACGAGCTGTGGTTGCAGTGGTCCCACTTCGCCGCCGGGGTCCGCATCTTCGTGCTGTCCGACAGCTGCCACAGCGGGACGGTCACCCGCATGCGGCAATACCAGGAGCTGTACCTGACCCCCGCGCGGCAGAAGGCGCCGGTCCCGCGCTGGCGGGCCATCCCGGACCAGGTGGCCCAGGAACACTGGAGCACGCGCCGCGCGCTGTACAGCAGCATCCAGTGGGCGTCGGCCGGGAGCCGGGCCAACGTGGATGCCACGGTGCTGCTGATCTCTGGCTGCCAGGACAGTCAGCTGTCGGCCGATGGCGACGTCAACGGGCTGTTCACGCAACACCTGCTCGAGGTCTGGAATGACGGAGCGTTTTCGGGCAACTACCGCCGGTTCTGGCAGGAGATCGGCGCGAAGATGCCGCCCGACCAGACGCCCAACTATTCTGTCGTCGGTGCCACCAACCTGCCGTTCGAGAACCAGCGGCCCTTTTCCTGCGAGCCCACCGCGAACGCGGGGACGGACCTGCCAACGCAGCCGGGCCGCCCGTCCGTCTCCGGACCGGCCAGCTGGGCGCGCGGCGGGGGCGCGCCCGTGTTCGACGTCAACCCGGGCTCGAACCCGTATTACATCTTCGAGATCACCAGCCGCCCCGAGCTGCTGGACATCGCCGCCCACGGCACCGAGCGGACCGACAGCAACTTCTACGGCAGCTGGGGTGACGGCTCCGTCCCCAGCCGCCTCACCAACCGGCAGTTTCAACTTCCCGAGGCCGCCTGGCAGAGGCTGCGGGCGGCCGAAGCGCTGTACTTCCGCATCGGCACCACCAGCAGCAGCACCGGCTGGGACAACTACACGGTGTCGACCGCGGACAGCCAGGCCGCCAGCGCACCGGTCATGCGCATCTCCGATTCGATCGCGCCCTCCCCGCAGCCTCCGCTCTCTCCGCCCACCCAGCCTGGCCACCGCACCCTGCGCCGGGGCGACCGCGGCGAAGACGTGCGCGAGCTGCAATCGCTGCTGGTCGGCCGCGGATTCCCGACCAGCGTGGATGGAGTCTTCGGCCCCGGCACCGACTCCTCGGTCCGGGCGTTCCAGCGCAGCTGCGGTCTGAGCGCCGACGGCGTGGTCGGCCCAGCCACCTGGTCCGCGCTGGGCGCGCGCGCTTCCATCCCCGCGACTGCCACCGCCCGCCCGCGAGCCAACGCCGTACACCAGCCGGCGTGATCCCGCTCTGGTACGAGCGGCTCGGCGCTGGGGGTCGAGTCGAGGGTGACGTCCAGCGCCGAAGCCACTTGGGGCCGAGGTGGGCAGGTGGCGCTCCGGTCGCCGCAGATGCGCGGGCGCGGGGCGGCCGGAGCGCCCGCAATCTGCTCGGTCAGGCAACGGACATCGTTGCGCCCGACGCAACGTGGCCCGATCGCGTCTCAGCCGTTGGAGAGATCGACCCTGGCAGGCCTGCGTGACCATGAATGTTTTATCTGTGATATAAAGTAAGATAAATTACTAAAAATTAAGCATGATTCGTGCAGATCCCCGCTGGCATGGCACGAACGGTGCGAATGCGGGCGGGACGGACGTCGTTCCTGGTGGGAGCGGGGATGGGGGCGGTCCTGGCGGGGGGCGGATGTCTGGGCATGCAGGGGCCAGCCCAGGAGGCCCCCGCGAACAGTCGCGAGATCGAGAGTGCGCAAGCGGCCATCAGCGCCAGCAACAGCGCGGGCACCAACCTCGCTGGCGCAAACCTGTCGGGCAACAACCTGTCCGGCAACAATCTGAGCGGTCCCAACATGGGCGGCACCAACCTGGCCGGCAGCAACCTGGCTGGCAGCAATCTGGCGGGCAGCAACCTGGCCGGCAACAACCTGGCGGGTAACAATCTGGCCGGCAGCAACCTGGCCGGCAGCAATCTGGCTGGCAGCAACCTGGCCGGCAGCAACCTGGCCGGCACCACGCTGGCCGGCACCAGCTTGAATGGATCGAACGTCGCCGGGACGAACACCGCCGGCAACAGCATCTCCGGCACCAACCTCAATCTGGGGACCCTCGGCGCTTCCACCACCGGCCGGAACATCCACAACCTGTCCGCGCAACCCAACGGGATGCTCTACAGCGGCGAGGACGTGTGGTCGACCCAGCCCGCCCGCTGCGTGGTGATGGGGATCGGCTCGACCGCCTTTCCCAAGTTGCTGGGACAGCAGACCGCAAACGCCAAGATCTCGGTGGCGCTGGGCAAGTTGCCCTGGGGCTTCGCCACCGTCGCCGGCGGGGCCGTGACCCTGACCGCCTGGGAGGCGGTGGTCTGGGGCGACCGCACCTATTGTGTCTTCGTGATGGCCGCGCCGCCGTCCGCAACCTGGCCCGGCATGGCCGGCTTCATCAAGGCCATCTTCCGCTGGAACGCGCCCACCTCCCAGACCATGGAGGTCAGCGGCATCGAGGCCAGCGCCGCCATCGACCCCTCGGTCAGCACCGCCATCGCCTCCTACACCGGGATGATGAACGCCTCGGTCCCCTGGCGCGCCGGCAAGATCACGGAGAAGGTGTTCGCCGCCGGTGAGCTCGCCTTCATCACCGCCACCACCAACAACGAGTCGGTCATGGTGGACTTCTCGTCCTGGGTGCTGGACACCACCACCGCCTCGGTGGTCCTGGGGAACGTCCAGTCCGTCAATCCCCCGACCTATGCGGAAGCGTTGTATACCGCGCTGGACAACGAAGACGGCACGGTCAGCATCGTCCTGGACGACGCCGCCTCCCAGACCGCGGTCATGCCCGCGGGCATGATCAACAGCGTCGTCGAGCTGAACGCCGCTTACCTGGACTGGCAGGCGGGCCGAGCGGCCAAGCCGGTGCCCCGCCGCTGCGGCGGTGCCCTGTTCCTGAACACCTGGTATGGCGAGCCGGTGCCAGCCGGCAAGTGCGACGACGGGCTGGTCTGGGCGCCCGGGTTCTGCAGCCGCTCCGCCAACCCCTGGTCGACCGCCGCCGGGACCACCGCCCCGATGAACAGCTACATGCAGCTGGCGATTGCCGGTTCCACCTACCGGCGCGGGTTCATCGCCAACGACTCCTGCGGTCCCTTGAAGGTGGTGCTCAGCGAGACCTACGTCCATATGTGGGAAAAGAGCTTCGACGTGCCCGGCACCCCGGTGGCCTGCGTGGCCGAGACCAACGCCTCGTTCTGCCAGCGGCTGGGGCGCAACTGCGGCGCCGTGACCGCCACCGACAACTGCGGCCAGACCCGCACCGTCTCGAACTGCGGCGCCTGCGTTTCGCCGGCCACCTGTGGTGGCGGCGGCGTGGTGGGGACGTGTGGCACCGGAGTGGCGATCTACGAGGCCGAGTCCGCCAGCAACACCCTGTCCGGCGCCACCGCCCCGAAGACCTGCGCCAAGGCCCTGGTGAAGTTCGGCGGCAGCGCCACCTCGGGCGGGACCAAGGGCTCCTGATCGGCTGGCAACAAGACCGCCTACATCGGCAACGGCAGCAGCAACTACGTCACCATCAACAACGTGTACGTTTCCGCGGCCGGCACCTACAACCTGACCGTCTTCGGTGTCACCGCCGAGCAGCGCTCCTTCAGCATCAGCGTCAACGGCGGCTCCCCCAAGACGCTGAGCATGCTGGGCCCCGACTGGCACCGCACCATCGCTGCCAGCACCACCGTCAGCCTGAAAGCGGGCAACAACTCGCTCAAGTTCTTCAACAGCACCGCCTGGGCTCCAGATCTGGACCGGATCATGATCTCCGGTCTGTCGGTGCCGCCGCCTGCGCCGCCCGCGCCCGCCACCAACTGCGCCTTCGGCATCACCCAGAACGTGTACGCCTACGCCAGCTGGTGGGGCACGATCACGTTCAGGAACGACGGCACCTCCACCGTGACCGGCTTGAAGGTCGAGTTCGATGTCCCCGCCGGCGCCCACTGCACCGCCGACGCCATCCCCGCGGGCGCCACCCTGTCGCCTCTCACCGGCACCGGCACCTCCGCCCACACGACCTCCAACCACTGCGTGTTCACCTGGCCGACCGCCACCCTGGCCCCCGGGGCCACCAGGACCTTCAACTACTCCACCGACTCGCAGAGCTTCAGCGCCGCCAGCAACGTCGTGGCCGGCAACCTGACCTGCCTGTAAGGTCGCTCAGGTACCCGCCCGACGGCCAAGGTTTCGTGGACTTCTTCGCGCGGGGGGCGGATGATGGTGCGGTCCGAACAATCATCAGAGAGGCGGCGTCGACATGGGTGACAAGTCTCCGAAGGCCAAGGACAAGGCCAAGAAGCAAGACACGGTCAGCAAGAATCAGAAGCGAGCCCTCGCAGCCGCCAAGGCGGCTCCCCCGTCGCCCGGCGCAGACAAGAAGGGACGCTGAACGCAGCGCTCCCTGCCGCCCGCCGGCGGCGTGGGTGGGTCAAGCGGATTTCAGGTGTCCCGGCAGATCCAGTATGAAAACGCAGCCGCGACCGGGGACGTCGCGCACCTTGATCGTGCCGTTGTGGGCCTCCGCGGCCTGCATCGCAATGGCGAGGCCCAGACCGAATCCGCTGCGGTCCTCACCTCGCTGGACGAGCGGTGAAAACAGCTCTTCCGCCTTGCCCGGGGGCAGGCCACCGCAGGAATCGGACACCTCGATCAGCACCCGACCGTCGCTCTCGTACGCGGCAAGCGCCACTTCGCCGTCGGCGTGACTGAATTTCACCGCGTTCAGCACGAGGTTCGCCACGGCCGAGCGGAGCAACCGCGGATCGGCATCGAGAACCACTTCGTCGGGGATCGCCAGCTGGATGTCGACGCGTTTGTTCTGCGCCTCCCCACCGGCGTCCTGGGCGATGTCCGTCAAGAACTGGCGCAGGCGGATGTGTTCCAGGTGGATGGCGATTCCCATCTTGAAAGAGGCATGGGTCAGCACGCTGTCGATGACGTCACCCGTCCGTTTGAGATTCCTCTCCACGAGCTCCACCATGCGTCCGCCCGAAGCCAGCTCGCGCATTCGCAGCCGCTGAAACAGCAGCTTGGCGGCTGACAGCGGGTTGCGGATCTCGTGGGCGATGAAACCGAGGTGTTCGGAGGCTTGCCGCTGGATCTCCACATCACGCTGACTCACATACTGGGAAACGGCCTGAGCAACGCCCGCGTTGATCCAGCGGGTGATCACCGAGTGTTCGGTCACGGTGATCGGTACATCCGCATCGGCGGCGAGTTGCAAAATGCACATGTGGAGCACTCCGTACTCGCGCACCACTTCTCCGACGTCGAACCCCAGCCGGAGACGCTGGGCGCCGTGTTCTTCCGCAACGGCGGAGCCGCCTGGAAGCGGAACCACATCTGGAAACAGCGCCGCGGTCAGCTCGTCGACGAACACCGGTATGTGATCCAGGAGCTCGGCCTTGCTCAGCGGCTGCGCACGCAGCAGGCCTGCGACCTCATTGCCCCATCGCTCGAGGAGCTTCCCCCGCTGGGCCTTCAGCAGCCCGTACAGAGTCTGGCGCTGATCGGTCACGGGTGTTCCGATCGGCGAGCATCCGCGAAAGTCGGCATGGCGGCGAACCATACCACCCGAGGCAATCCGGCGCCCGAGCGCGACCGAGCCTCCATCGCACAAGGCCCGGTCCTTCCCGTACGACCGGGTGTCGAGACACCCACGCGATCAGCAGTGCTGCCGGACTACGTCGAGAACGGAGCGGATCTTCAAGGGCTTGTGCAACACCTCGGCGGCCGGAACCGTGTCGACCATGTGGCGGCCCCCGGCGGTGATTACCACCACCGGGACCTGCGCGAGATTGGGTCGTTGCAGGATGGTCGCGCGGAACGTGTGTCCGTCCATCACGGGCATCATCAGGTCGAGCAGGATGAGACACGGCGGGTTCGCATTTTCGAGATGGGTGAGCGCTGCTTGACCGTGTTCCAGACAGACCACCTGGTAGCCCTCTATCTGGAGCGCCTCCCCCAAAGATTCACGAATGGCCTCGTCGTCATCGACGATCATGATGTAGTGGCTCACTGTCTCCTGACCCCTTCCGGCCAACTGGCCATCTTGCCAGGGAGGGCGCTGTCTTGCCAGGCCCCGCGTGATCACTTCCTCGTCAGCCGACCTGAGACGACCCCGTCAAACCGTTGCGACCCTGAGGGGCATTGACGGGAGGAAACGCTGCTGCATGTTGACCGCCGACGCCCGCGCGGGCGCCGGACCACCATGAAGCTCATAGGCGGAGGACGGCTACCGCTCGCGGAGTTCGGCAGGCGACTTTATCGGGCGTACCAGGACGACCTGCTCTTCGACAGCGCTGCCCAGCTGAGTTACTACTTTTTGTTCTCACTGTTCCCATTCCTGTTCTTCCTGGCCACTCTGACCGCATACCTGCCGCTCAACCACTGGGTGGGACGTCTCATCCCCCCCCTGCGCGCGCTCGCCCCCGTCGATGTCTCGCGGTTCGTGGAGGAGAACCTCAGGTCGCTGACCGGCGAACAGAGACCCCGTCTGATGGCCTTTTCTCTCTTCGCCTGCGTACTCTCGGCCTCGCGCGGTATCGGTTCCATCCGCCGCGCCCTCAACCTCGCCTACGACGTCAAAGAGTCGCGGCCAGTATGGATGACGGAGTTCATCGCCATCGCCATCACGATCGCTGGCGCGCTGTCCCTCCTGTCGGGGCTCGCATTGCTCGTCGCGGGGGGGCAATTCGGCTTCTGGCTGGCCGAACGAATGCACGTCGAAAAGGCCTACGTGCTCATCGTCCAGCAGCTCCGCTGGCCCGTGAGCGCCATGCTCGTGGCCACGCTCATCGCTGCGGCGTACCACCTGCTACCGGACGTGAAGCAGCGATTGAAATTCGTCACACCGGGGTCGATCCTCGCCACGCTTCTCTGGCTGCTCGCTACCTGGGGGTTCGGGCAATACGTAGCCGCCTTCCACACGTACAACGTCGCTTACGGGTCGCTGGGCGGGCTGGTCGTACTGCTGGTCTGGCTCTACCTCTCCAGCTTCGTGTTCGTGCTGGGGGGCACGATAAATGCCATCCTCGAGCACGCATCAGTAACAGGAAAGTCTCAGGGCGCCCGGGCCCAGGGGCAACTTCCGGCGCCGCGCAAGGACCGCCCCAGCGCATTGCCACCTGGAGCGGCCAACAGCGCCGCCGTTGCGGAACGCAGCGCTGCCGCGAACGAACGGCGCTGACCAGCCTCCCAGGGAAAGCTGGCAAAGCGTCTTCGTACAATTTGTGCGCTCTGGTAGGGACTCCTCTGTAAATCAGGTGGTCGTTGGGACCCGGCGGGTGACGCCATCGTAACGGCCGTCGCTGCTGGTGGCGACGAGCGCTGCCGTGATATTTGTAACGATCGTGGCAGGCGAAGGCGAGAACGGTGATACACGTTTTCGGCTGGCCGCCGAGTGCGCGGGACTGGGGATCTGGGAATACCGGCCGGACAGCGGACAGTTCGATTGCGACGAGGGAGCTCGATTGCTGCTCGGACTCGAGCCCGGAGCGGTCTGCGGGACCCTGGAGGGTTTTCTCGCCTGCGTTCACGCCGAGGACCGGGAAAGTGTGCGGAGGCGGTTCGCGCTGGCCGTAGATCCACGCGACCCGCAGCCCTGCCTGGCGGAGTTCCGTTGCCAGTTGCCCGCGGCGCTGAGCAGGTGGATTTCGGCTCGCGGGCGAGCCACCAGCCGCGGGACCGGGTCTTCCGCGCTGCTGCTCGGCACCCTGGATGACATCACCGCGCGCAAGCAGGTCGAGGATGACCGGGAGCGAATGGTCGGTGAGCTCTCTCGAGTGGTCCAGTCCAGCGAGCTGCTGTTGGGCATTCTGGGGCACGATCTTCGCAACCCACTGGGCGCGATCGTCACGACGTCGGAGTTGCTGATGCGTCGAGCGGCCGCAGGGTCGGAGAACGAGTCCGCCAGGCATCACCTGGAGCGCATCAACTCGAGCGCCCACCGGATGGCCCGGATGATCGAGCAGCTCCTCGACTTCACGCGTATCCGGTTCGCCGGTGGCATTCCTCTGAACACCTCTGGCGCCGACCTCATTGCCGTCGCGACCGAAGTGAGCGACGAGATCTCCCAGATGCACGCTGGCGTCGAGGTCCGGCTCCAGCAGCAGGGCGATACCCGCGGGATATGGGATGCCGATCGCCTGGCGCAGATGCTCTCGAATCTCCTGGGCAACGCGGTCGAGCATGGCACCGCCGGCTGCGCGATCCATCTACGCGTCGACGGGACGGATCCGAACTGGATCCGGATCGACGTACAGAACGACGGTTCCATGCCCGAGGACGTGCGCGCGCGGATCTTCGATCCCTTCCAGGTGGGGCATCAGCGGCCACGCACGATGGGTCTGGGACTCGGCCTCTACGTGGTCCGTCAGATCGTTCTGGCTCACGGAGGGGACATCGAGGTTCGCGCCAGCGACGGCAACACCACCTTCCGGGTCCGGCTGCCGCGGGTGGCGAAGCTGGGCATTGCGGGCTCGGCCGGTGAGATCGAGCGCGCGGAACGGGAGATGGTCGCCCTCGAGCAGTTCGCCTCCCGGTCGCCGGCGACCGCCGTCACGGCGCAGCTGTTCGGAGCCGCAGCTCTTCCGGACCGCGCGCCCCGTGATTACTGGAGCCTGCTCGAGCGCTATTCAGCCCTTCTCGATCTCGCGCTCGAACGCCAGACCTACCGCAGCGGTGGGGAGAAGATCAGCGAGGACATACGATCCATCGCCGAACGGCTGGGAGCACTGGGCGCGAGCGCTCGCGAGGTCGCCGAGTTGCATGCGCGCGCCATCCGAAAGCGAACGCGAACGGCCCGTTCCGGCAAAGTACACGCGGTCATAGCCGAGGGCCGGATGCTCGCGTTCGAGCTCATGGGGCACGTGCTGTCCTACTACCGCCGCCGCGCGGTGGGCGAGCCTGTCCGGGAGACCCCGGGCGGGGGCGCTGGAGCGAGCAGCTAGGTCGGTCATGGCGGCCGAGTTCAAGCTGGAGCTGTACGTGGTGGGTCACTCCTCGAACTCCCGCGCCGCCCTGAGCAATCTGCGACGCATCTGCGACGAGAAGCTGAAAGGTCGCTATGACCTGCAGGTCGTCGACGTGCTCGAGCAGCCTGAGCTCGCCGAGGCCGCGAACGTGATCGCGACGCCCGCGCTGGTCAAGCGGGCACCACTTCCGGTACGGATGATCGTGGGGGATCTGACCCAGACCGAGCGGGTCCTGCATGGTCTGGATCTGGATGCAGACGACGCCGAGGGAGGATCGTCAGAGCGATGAACACCAAAGAGCAGAAAGTAGAGAAGCTCGTCACGGGGATCGCGGGGCTGGACCAGATAGCCGGCGGCGGACTGCCCCTGGGTCGTTCGACGCTCCTGGCCGGCACCGCCGGCAGCGCCAAGACCGTCTTCGCCATGCAGTTCCTGATCGAAGGGGCGCAGCGGGGCCAGGCTGGCGTCTTCGTCACGTTCGAAGAGACCCCCGCGGACCTGCGAAAGAACATGCTCGGGTTCGGCTGGGATCTGACGAAGTTCGAGGCCGAGAGGAAGCTGTGTTTCGTGGACGCTTCTCCCCGACCGGACGAGGAGCGAGTCGAGGCGGGCGCGTACGACTTCGGCGCTCTGGTCGCTCGCGTGGAGGCGGCCGTGCGCAAGGTGGACGCGAAGCGCGTGTCTCTGGATTCCCTGGGCGCCATCTTCGTGCAGCTGCACGACCCGACCACGGTCCGGCGGGAACTGTACCGGCTGAGCGGCGCGCTCAAGCAGATGGGGGTCACCGCGATTGTGACCTCCGAGCGCAGCGAGGAGTACGGACCGATCTCGCGCCATCTGATGGAAGAGTTCGTGGCTGACAACGTCATTCTCGTCCGCAATGTGCTCGACGACGAGAAGCGCCGTCGGACGGTCGAGATCCTGAAATTCCGCGGAACGGACCACCAGAAGGGGGAGTATCCCTTCTCGGTGACCGCCGACGGCGTGATCGTGATCCCGCTATCGGCCATCCAGCTCAAGCAACGATCGACGACCCTGAGGATCACCTCGGGCAACGAGGAACTGGACGCCATGTGCGGCGGCGGCTTCTTCCGTGACTCGATCATCCTGGTGTCAGGCGCGACCGGCACCGGCAAGACACTGATGGTCACCGCATTTTTGGCCGGCGGAATCGCGCGGGGCGAGCGGTCCCTGGTCTACTGCTTCGAGGAGAGCCGGGAGCAGTTCTTCCGGAATGCCGCCGGCTGGGGATTCAACTTCGAGCAGATGGAGCGCGAAGAGAAGCTGAAGGTCGTCACCGACTATCCCGAGATCATGCCGCTCGAAGACCATCTCATCCGGATGAAGAGGATCATCCAGGAGTTCAAGCCGAACCGGGTGGCCGTCGACAGCCTCTCGGCTCTCGAGCGCATCGCCACCGAGCGCGGGTTTCGCGAGTTCGTGATCGGTCTGACTGCTTTCGTCAAGCACCAGGAGATCGCCGGCCTCTTCACCTCGACCACACCCACGCTGCTGGGCGGGTCGTCAGTCACGGAGGCCCACATCTCCACGATCTGCGACTCCATCATCCTGCTTCGCTACGTGGAGATCTTCGGAGAGATGCGGCGCGGGCTCACGGTTCTCAAGATGCGCGGATCGCTGCACGACAAGGAAATCCGCGAGTTCATGATCGATGGTACGGGGATGCACGTGGGCAAGGCGTTCCGCAACGTGGGTGGCATCCTGGCTGGCAATCCCGTCCAGCTGTCGCTCGCACCCGAGGAGATCGATCGCTTACGGCAGATGTTTCACGAAGAATGAGCGCCGACGCGCAGCTGCGGCATCTTGTCTCCGCTCTCGACACCAGCGTCCGCGAGCAGCCGTTCGACCGGCGTGCTGATTCTCAGGTCGCCTGTCACCCATACCCGCGGCGCCGGAAACGTCCGCACCAGGGTGGGTGTGGCCACGACGCGGTCTTCTTCGGCGTGGTGGTCGGACTGCTTTGCGATGTCGACGACCATGAGCGCCACCTGATCTTCGGGATACCGGCTCAGGATGTTGCGCAGGTTGCGGATTGCCCGCAGCGACGCCAGAGAGTCATTCACATACAGCACCAGGGAGATGAGGTGGCGTGGCGCGGACACGGGCCATTGCACCCGTGGCATGCCCATCGATTCGTCGATTCTGGCCAGGAGCTTTCCGAGGGAGAATGGCTTGTGCAGAACTTCCAGTCCCTCCGAGTCGTGGAGCTTGTCGAAAGCGGTGACGAGGAGGATCTGCGAGGCCGTGAGGTGGCCGCGGTTCACGGCGATACGCGCCAGCCACGTTCCGGTCGCGCCTCTGAGCCGGTAGTCGGTGAGGAGCAGGTCGAATGGTTCCGCCTCGAGCCTGGTGAGCGCGCTCTCGGCCGAATCCACCTCGACCACGTCGTAACGTTCCCCCAGTGCCTCGGCCAGTCCGGCGCGATGGTCCCCGTCGTCCTCCACGAACAGGATTCTGTTGCGAGCGGCCTGCATGACAACCTCCGGATCGGACCCCTCGGTTCCTACATGGGACCTCTGCCGGTGGGTGGCCAGGCTGTCCAGGATGATTTTGTACAAGATTCCTGACGCACCTCGGAAAAGGTGCGGCCTCGGGGGTGGGCCCGGCACCACGACGGGGTTCCCACCTGCATACTGCTCTGGCCAGTCATGCCTGTTCGCACATCGATTCTCTACGTCGAGGACGAGCCCGACATGCGCGAGGTGTTGGCCGATGTGCTACGGGACGAAGGATTCGCGGTCCTGGCTGTGAGCAGCGCCGAGGAGGCGCTCGAGGCGCTGGAACGTGCCACCTTCGACGTGCTTCTCACGGACTATCGCCTCCCGCAACGCACGGGCGCGTGGTTGCTGCACGAGGCGAGCAAGCGGGGGTTTCTTGAACGCACACCCGCCATCATCATCAGCGCCGAGGACGATCCACCGGGCATCGACGGTTATCCATTTGTGCAGAAGCCGGCCGATTTCGAGGTCGTCTTGTCGGCCATTCGCGCGGCGATCAATCCCCCGCGCTCCGTCGATACCCCTGCGGCCTCCGATGCGGATGTGGACCTGGTCCTGTACGTGATGCCGGGCTCGATCGAGTCGCAGCGAGCGCTGAAACGCCTGCACCGCGTGCTGGCCAAGTTCGAGCCCGGGAAGGTCAACCTCGCTGTGATCGATGCGCAGCAGGACGCCGACGGCCTCGAGGAGGATCGCATCGTCGTGACCCCGACTCTGGTGAGGAAACAGCCCGCACCGAAGATCTGGTTCGTCGGCAGTCTCTCGAACACCGCCGGCGTCGAGGAAATGATCAGAGTGACCCTCGACAGGGAAGACAAGACGCCCCCACCGGCCTGACGATGTTTCTCAGGTGATCGTTATGCCGATGCCGAGCACGAACGGTCCGATCTTGCGAACTGTTCCATCCGGCTCGCGTCCGAAGAACGAGACGTCGCCATCCTGGGACACCACCACGGCCAGCGCCTGGCCAGTCTGCAGTGCACAGAAGCTGGCGGCCGATCGGTGGCGCATGCCAGGGAGATCCGCGTCGACCCCCTGGCGGACCGTGCCCGTTTCTGGATCCTCCACCAGAAGTGGGAAAGCTTCGCTCGGAACCAGGATCCTGCCGCCGTAGCCGAAGACCGTCAGATCAGAGCCCAGGTGGACGGCTCCGTCCACCTGACTGAGCTCGGACACGAAGTCGAGCGCCGCGGCTGCTCGGTGTTCCAGCTTTTCGCTGTCGGTGTTCTTCTCCAGCTCGGCGACCGCATCTTTCAGCGCCGCGCTCGGCACCGCAAACGCGTAGGTCAGGTCCAGGCCCGCGGGCGGGGTAGACGAAACCGGATCGGTCAGCAAGATCGTTCCGCCCCGGCCATGCACGCGGATACGGGCCACGAGCTGAGCTATTTCCTCGCCGTTGTCCACCAGCGCCCGGTCGCGAAAGATCTGGGTCAGCCGCCCTGGCTCCAGCTCGAATCGGAGCGTCCCGTGCGCGTAGAGCATCTGCAGCCGCACGTGGTAATAGGCATAGAGCACGCCCGGCGCGGGGGCGCGGACCAGAAAGAACGAGTGTTCCCAGCTGGAATCCGCTTTTCGGTGCGCCAGAAAGAGCGGCCGGGCAGGGGCGTGCGCCAGGCCCCAGATCCTCAGCTGACCATCCTTCGGAAACACGCACACGGACGTCGCGTAGGGATCCGTCCCAGCCGCAATCTTGGCCACGCTTGCGGCGGTCAGCTCACGCGGTTGCGCGAATGCAACGACGGTGTACCTGGAATGAGTGAGGCCGTCCGGAGAGATGTACGCCAGCGCGAAAGTGGATTGCCGTACCTCCTCGGTCTTGAGAGAGGCCACGAACGCTACCGAGAGCAGCTCATCCAGGTGCTCCCTCGAAGGGATGGGCGCGTACAGGTCGTTCCGTCTCCTGTTCTCCTCGGCACCGGACCCGGACATCGAAGGAACCTCGTCCTCCCGCATTTCCCTATGCAGGCGTTCGACCGCATCGCGAGGGTATGAGAGCGGAGCCATCGCAGTCATGTTACCGAGCAGCGATCGTCCGGGCAGGGAATCGATCTGGGTTTCCGGCCCGGAATGTCCTCTCGAAGAACGCCTCCCACGAGGGACAGTCCTGAGGATCAACCATCGTCACGAAGCCTCCGAACCGCTCGAAGTGCCTTCGAATGTCGCGTGGCATTTACGGGTGACGCGCGTCTCGCCGCTCACGGGCGGGAGCGGGCGTTGAGCTTCTGGAGCGTCAGGATGGCGCCGCGGTTCTTTGGATTCAGCTGCAGAGACTTTTCATAGTTGGCGATGGCGAGGGCTGTGTTGCCGTCGTTCATTCCCGGCGATCCATTGCCCAGGACCTCGCGACGACCATCACCTCCCGCGGCGTCGAGGCGGACCCCCGATCGGCCAACGTGTACGACGGCCTGGGCGAGGCTTACCTGGCCGTCACACCGGCGATCAGCACCGCGACGGCGCCCAGCCCGACGGCGAACGGAGAACACCTCGAGGGCAGACCTGGACGCTGGTGTCGATCGCGCCCCCACCCGGCAGGGCCGGTGCCAGCACCCGCGGCGCGGCGGCTCGCGGTGCTAGTGGGTGTGGGGGCGCGCGGGTGACCAAGATTCAAGGCTCAGGGTGTGAACTTTTTTGAATTGACGCCGCCGGTGTCATTCAATGCCCCGAGTTGAACCCGTTTCAATATCCGACCCGGGTACGAGATTCCGACGATTTTTGTGGGCTCCTTTGAGCTGGATTCTCGTGTGACTGTCAAAAACGCATTTTTTCGAGGAGATCGCATGGATCGATACGCCTGCAAGCGCGGGACGGGTGTCGTGCGCGCGGCTGCCGTGTGTCTGCTCGTCCTGACGAGCGCGGCCTGTGGGCCGCAAAAGGTGTCAGGTCAGAAGCCAGGTGCCGGCGCGCCCGCGGGGGCGCCGCCGGCCTTCAGCCTGCCCGACGCTTCGGCCAGCCCGGCGCCGCCGCCGCCGTCCGCGACCGCGACCTGCGCGGGCGAGATCCACCAGGCCGAGGTCGTGCCGCTGGATGTGATGTTGTTGATGGACAGCTCCGGTTCGATTGGCCAGGTCGGCGTCGAGCGCAGCTTGTGGGAAAGCGCCCTGCGGGCGCTCGTGGGTTTCATCAGCCACCCCAAGTCCGCGGGTCTGGGGATGGGTTTGCAGTTCTTCCCGCTCACCATCGAGAAGCCGTGCAACACCGACGCGGATTGTGTGGGTCTGGGCGAGGTCTGCCACGGGCACGACCTCTGCCCCGGACCAGAGCCCCTCGTGCGCGGAGTCCGTTGCGATCGCGCCGGTGTAGAGGCGCCGCCGACCTGTGGGAACGGCGCGACGTGTGTCCCCTCCGGGACCTGCTCGGTCAGCGGCACGCTGTGCACCAACACCGGCGAAGCTTGCCCGGGCGGGGCTGGCACCTGCGTGGCATTGGCCCGCAGCTGCCTGAAAGGGATGAGCACCGGCGTGTGCGATGCCGCCAACTACGAGACGCCGGCAATCGCGATCGGGGACTTGCCCGCCGCGCAGGCGCCCTTGCTGACGGCGCTCTACGGCCGTTTCCCCGACGGTGGCACGCCCATGAGACCGGCGGCGCAGGGGGCCCTGGCGCACCTGCGCGCTCACCTGACCGCTCATCCCAGCCACCGGGGTGTGCTGGTGCTGGTCACCGACGGCGAGCCCTCCGGCTGTGGCGATATCGACGACGTGGCCGCGCACCTGGCCTACGCGCGCGTGGGCACGCCGTCCATCAACTCGTACGTCATCGGCCTGTTCCGCCAGAGTGAGCTGCCGGTGGTCGGGCCGAAGTTCGACCAGCTGGCCAGCGCGGGCGGCAGCGGCAAGGCCATCCTGCTGGAACCGGGCACCGACCTGACCCGCCAGCTGCAGGAGGCGCTCACCCGGATCCGCGGCCAGCTGTCCTGCGAATACCGGATCCCCAGCCCCGCAAACGGGGGGCGCATCGATCCCGCCAAGGTGAACGTGCACTACACGGACGAGGGTGTCTCCGAGGACGTCCCCTACGTCCAGAGCGCCGACCGCTGCGATCCCAGCACCGGCGGCTGGTACTACGACATCCCGCCGGGCCTGGGCGTCCCCAGCCGCATCCTCACCTGCGAAGCGACCTGCCGTCGCTTCCAGAGCAGCGACAAGGGCAAGGTGGACCTGGTGTTCGGCTGCGCCACCAGGGGCATCGATTGAAGAGCGTGAGGAGAGCGACATGAACCGCGGTCGTGTGTCGTTCTTGATCGCGCTCCTCGGCGCCGCTTGCGGTCCGCCTCGGATCGCCAAACCTCCGGGCGGTGGTGGACCGGGAGGCGGATCGGGCGCGGGCGTTTCCGACGCGTCGGGGCCGCCACCGGCCTTCAATCTTCCCGACGCCGGGCCCGCTCCGGCGGCGCGCGATGCGGCCGCGATTCCGACGGCGCCCGCCGGCACCGCGTGCGTGGGGGTGGCGCAGGAAGCGGAGAGCGGCCCCGTGGATCTGCTGCTGCTGATGGATTCCTCGGGGTCGATGGGCAGCGGCGCCTTCAACGGCCGCAGCCGCTGGGAGCTCGCCCAGGCGGCGATCATGGGATTCATCCGCGATCCCAACTCCCGGGGCCTGGGGGTGGGCCTGCAGTTCTTTCCCGTCTACGTGACCAGACCGTGTAGCTCCGACCAGGACTGCTCGGGGGTCGCTGACTACTGTCGCGGGCAGGACGCCTGCCCCTCGGCGAATCCGCTGAAGCCCGGACCTGCCTGCAAGGCTGCCGGTGATCCGGTACCGACCATCTGTCCGGGCCGAGCGACGTGCGTCGCCACCGGCGCCTGCTCGGCGAGCGGGGCCGTGTGCTCGAACGTCGGGCAGGCCTGCCCCGGCCAGGCCGGCACCTGCCAGGCGTTTCCTCGCACCTGCTTCGGACACAATCAGTTCCCCAGCGCCTGCAAGCTGGAAACCTACCGCGACCCTGCGGTGGCGATCGCGGCGCTGCCCGACTCTCAGGGACCGCTGCTGGACGCGCTGAATTCCCACTTCCCGGATGGCGCCACGCCGATGGAGCCCGCCGCCCGGGGCGCGCTGGCCTACCTGGCAGAGCACCGGCTGGCCAACCCCGGCCGCCGGGCCGCCCTGGTGATGGTGACCGACGGAACGCCGTCGATGGGCTGTGCCGACAACAACATCCCGGGCACGGCCGCCACCCTGGCCCGCGGCCTGGCCGGTCCCCCCATTGTCCGCACCTACGTGATCGGCATGTTCTCGGAGGCCGAGGTGCCGATGGTGTCGATGGAGATGGACCAGCTGGCCAGCGCCGGTGGGACCGACAAGGCCATCGTGCTGGCGGCCAACAACGACTTTACCGGGCAGTTGCAGCAGGCGCTGAACCAGGTTCGTGGCTCGCTCGGCTGCGAATACACGATCCCGAAGCCCCCCAATGGGGGGTTGATCGATTTCGGGAAAGTGAACGTCCACTACACCAGCGGCGCCGCCTCCGAGGACATCCCCTACGTGGAGAGCCGCGACCACTGCGATCCAGCGCGCGGCGGCTGGTTCTACGACGTCAATCCCGCCAGCGGCGTCCCCACCCGCATCGTCACCTGCGACGCCACCTGCACGCGCCTGAAAGCTACCGAGATGGGCAAGGTGGACGTGGTGTTCGGCTGCGGCACCCGCGGGATCGACTAGAGCCCCGCCGGGCACGGGAAGCTGGCCAAACCGGAGGGACACCGCCAACGCCGTTGCCTCCAAGCGCCTCGCTGGCGCTGTCCGAGGATCTACTCGGTCAGCGCCTGCAAGGGCGGCCGATGGGTCTGTTGCCCGGCGCTGGTCCAGGCCAGGGACATCGAGAGGTAGGGTCCGCGCACGGTGGTGCGCGCGCCGCCTTCCTGCTGCGCGCCGGCTTCGAGCCCACCGTCCAGGCCCAGGGCCAGCGTGCTCGCCACGGGAATCTGCGCCCCCAGGCCGACACGCAGCAAGGCCAGGCGAAGCTCGGACTCCTGGTCGGAGGACCCGTTGCGGCCGGTCAGGTGCGCGCGGCGGCCGGCCAGGCGCGCGCCGACGCTGAGCTGCAGGTGGCCTTCGCGTCCTTCGACCAGCTCGGCCTGCGCGGGCAGGAGCAGGTCCAGCCGCCAGCGCTCGGACAGCCGCAGCTGCCCGCCCAGCAGCGGCAGCAGCAGGCCCCTGCCGAGCAGGTAGGTGAAACCCGCGCCGTACGTGACGGTCAGCTCCGGGCGCGGGCGGTAGATGCCGAGCGCCGCGGCCACCGGTCGGATCCGCGCGAACGCCAGCAGCTCCTTCTGCTCCTCGACCAGCCCGCCGCCGTGCAGGACCAGGCCGTGGCGGGTCGAAAACAGGCTGGTGAGCGACGCGCTCAGCGACGCCCGAACCAGCAGGCGTTCGGCAAAATCGTCCGGCAGCTGCAGGTCCAGCAGCTGGAACCCACCGTGCAAGGCCAACCGGTGCGCGCGCACGGGGCCTGGCTCCCGCCGTACGCGCGACCAGGGCGACAGCCAGCCCGATGCGGCCACCGCCCGCTCGCCGATGCGACCACCTCCGTCGGGCCGGGGGTCCGCGGCGCCCCAGATCGTCAGCCGCCCCCCGCCCCGGGTGGATGCCGCCAGCGACAGCGCTTCTTCATCCGGCGTGACGCCTCCCGCGCGCGCCTCCACCCCCGCCGGGGTCGCGGCCGGGCCCGGCGGCGGAGCCTGGAGCCGCCGGAACCGGGAGAAGAACGCCCACATCTCCCGGGTGGCGTCGACCACGTCCGTCGCCGGGCCCAACATCGCCGCGCGGCTCTCGCGTGGGGGCGCGCCCGGCCAGACGTGCCCGGGTCCTTCCATACGCCAGAGCTGCACGGGAGCATCGGGGGGACAGCCGCGCGCCTCCAGCGGCGCCGCCCGGTGTGGGCCGGAGGTGCGAGCCGGCCCAGACGGAGCCAGAGGGCCGGTGCACCGGTTGTGGGTTGCCCACTCGGCCAGGGCCGCCTCGACCGGCAGGTGCCGCGAACGATAAGACGTGAAAGGAAAGGGCGGTCCCAGCCCGCCTGCGTACACCGCCCGCGGGTCGTCCACGCTGTGAAAATAGAGCACCGGCACGGGCGGTCCGCCGGTGTCGCCCGCCCGCGGTGGCCCGATTCCCGCGATGGGCGCGATGGCGGCGATGCGGGCCGGCTCGGCCGCGGCCAGCGCGAATGCCATCATCGCGCCGTTGGAATGCCCGGTGGCGTAGATCCGCGTCCGGTCCAGCGCAACCCGCCTCCCCAGATCGTCGAGCACCGCCACCAGAAAGCCGACGTCGTCGACGCCGTCCTCGCGCGCGGCCCCGCAGCAGGTGCCGGCGTTCCAGGTCAGCAACCGGCGGTGCAGCCCCGGACCTCGCGCGTAGCCGGCGGGATAGACGACCACGAACCCCTCGCGATCCGCCACCGCGTCCATGCCTGTCCACCCGCGGTGATCCGCGGGGCTGCCGCCCCCACCGTGCATGTTGATGACCGCGGGCAGGGGCGTTCCCGCGGCGGCCTGCGGTGGGACGTGCGCCAGGTAGTAGCGCTCGCTTGCCCCCACCCGCATCACCAGCTCATGGTCTCCGGGCGCCAGGGCGCCAGCGATCTGCGCGCCCGCGGACGGCGCGGTCGCGAGCCAGGTCATCAGGACCACAACCGGGAGGACTACCGGAGACACGCGCCAGCGCACTTTCCCGAACGAGCTCCCGCCCCAGTCTCGCACGTCAGGGCGCGCTTCGGAATCGAAGTCGCCGGGAAACGTCAGGCGGCCTGAGCCAGCACGGCCCCCGGCCCTTTCGAGCGGTGGGCGGTGTCGAAGGCGAGATCGAGGAAGGTGGTGCGCCGGCCGCGCAGCAGCGCCGCCAGGCAACGGATGGTGCATCGCCAGCCGAACTCGCGATAGATGAGCCCGAGGTGCAAAGCGGCCTGCTTGCTGTCGATGACCCCGACCATGGCGATCTCCTTCCATCAATACGACGTGGGAGACCGGTCGGTTTCTACAAAACGGCGCCGAAATTTTCGTGCAAGGTCTGCGTTCGGGGTCAGTGCCGACGGTCAGCGGCGGCGCGACTCGCGTGACCGCCGGCAAGCGGGGGAATAGCCCTGCAGGTCCAGCGCCAGGGGGGCTACCTCGACGAAGCGGAGCCCGGAGTGGGCGAAGCCTGGAGGCGTGTGCAGGAAGAACGAGATGTCTTCCGGCATGGGGCCGTCCAGGCGAAAGAAGTGGCGGGGACGGAAAGCAACGACGGCCGTGCAGCACCCTGAACAGCGCTGTCTCCTCCGGTCGATGCCGCTCATAGCCGAGGTGGCGCTCATCCCGGGCGATCCCCGTTGGTGTCGCCGGAGTGACGCTGGCAGAATCGATCTCCGGCACGACGGTGCCGTTGTCGGGCGCTGCCGGTTTCGGGGGAATGGGGTCTCGGGCTACATGGGCGACGGCCGCCTCGCACAGCGGGCCCAGTGGCGGCCCGGCCCACGCGCCAAGGCCCGCCCTCCCCGATCGAGCGTGTTCCCTTGCGCCGCCGACAGGGAGCATCACCATCCGTGACACGCTGGTGCTCCAGTGTCGAAACACGGCATCCACGCGGCCGACACGGACACAGGCAACCTCACGCTCGAGCGGGCCGACGGAAGCCGCGCCCGCGCGCCGCCGCACGCGCCCCTCGAGTTGAGGCCGCCACTGTCGGGGCGGCGTCGTTGCCGCCGTAACCAAGACCGGCTAAAAGCGTAGAAACCGCATGTGCCTCTCGAAGTCCGCGCCCGCGGTCGTGCTGGTGGTGCTGTGTGGTTGTGGGCTGGACCGCCGTGGTATCCAGGTCCAGGTCGCCAGTCCCGGCGCCGATTCGGCCGTCAACGCCCCTCTGGACGGAGGCGTCGACACCATGGCGGCGCCGGCCGCGCCCGCGGCCGCCGACACTGGCGTGGACATCGCTGCGCCCGGTCGACAGGCCGACGCCTCGGCGGTGGCCTGTGGCTCGGGCCGGCCGGACCTCTCCGGCATCAACAGAGTCGATGGCCTGGCGCTGGGTCCCGACGGTACGCTCTATTTCACCACCAGCGACGGAATGGACGGCTGGATCGGACGGCTGGAGCCGGGACATGGCCCGGACACTCGGTGGCTGCGAATCACTGGAGCACCGATCCTCACGGGCCTCGCATTCGACGACGCCCGCAACCGACTCTACGCGGCCTCGGTGAGCGGCTCGGCCATCCTCGCATTCCAGCTCAGCGGCACGGGAGCGGCCGGCAGCGTCTTGATCGGAAATGTCGAGGAGATCAACGATCTGACCCTCGACTCTGCGGGCGAGGTGTATTTCAGCCGGCAGAGCGATCGCCACATCTACCGAGTGGGTCTGCAGGGCGTCGCCATGCGGGTGACCCGGGACCCGCTGGGCGGACCGGCCCCGCAGCAGTCTCCGGCCGGGCTGGCCTTCGGCCCCGACGGGTCGCTGTTCGTCGGTCTGAAGAATGGGGGACGCATCCACAGGATCGCCCTGGCCTCCGGCAACGAGGCCTCGCGAACGACCTTCGGGGCTTTTGAGGGTTGGGCAAACGGTCTGGCTTTCGACAGTCGCGGCCGCCTTTACGTGGGCGTCTACGACGGCAGCGCCGACACACAGGTGATCCGACTCGAGCCCGATGGCACCAATCCCACCGAGGTGGTGAGCGGCGGGCGCTTCGCTAGCCTGGCCTTCGGCCGGGGCACCCTCGACTGCCACGACCTGTACATCGCCGATCCCGGCGGACCGCTGCGCCGGCTGCAGACCGACGCGTCCGGCCTGATTGACGATCTCTGAGGGCGGCTCAGAGCGCGGAAAATACGAAAGGCCGGGGAGGCCGCCCGAAATGATTCGGCGGCTCCCCGGCTCGATCGGCGAAGTGGACATAACGGACCGGACGCGGCCCCAACGACACCTGGACCTCGTCGAGCAGTGGCTCGATCCCGTGCCGCACGTCGGTCGCGCGCCACCCGAGATCCGGCGTCACCGGCGTCACCCAGGTTGGCACCGGAGTGGTCGCGAGGCGCGCG
>JBKPRZ010000512.1:0-17666 GCA_046734815.1 Myxococcota bacterium
CTCGTCCTCGTCCTCGTCCTCGATGGTGATCTCTGTATCCACGTCCCAGGTGATCGGTATGTCTGTCACCATGTTCCCGCTTGCTCAGATCTGGGTGTGACGTCCCAGGCGATCGGATCGGGAGTCGAGGACGAGGACGAGGACGAGGACGAGGACGAGGACGAGGACGAGGACGGGGACGGAGCGATTGGGTGCATTCGTGGACGAGGGTGGGGAGCGATGTGCGCGGTTTCAGCGTTGGAGGTCGCCGGGGTGTTCGGGGGTGCCGGGGTCGTCGAGGAACTGGGCGGTGGTGGCGGGGCCCAGGTGTTTCCAGTCCTGGAGGATCCAGGCCACCTTCTTGTCGGGGGTCACTTCCACCACCTGGATCAGGGTGGGGCGATCTTCGCGCTTGGTGCCGCCGGTGGAGCTGAAGATGACCGTGTTGCCGTTGGACAGACGGTCGGCGGTCTGGATGTTGCGGAAGGTGACGCCGGCGGGAAGGTCGGCCTGGGTGAATTCCCAGACCGTCGCGCCCTGCGGGTTCACCTCGCGCACGATGCGTTCGCGCTCGTCACAGATCAGGGTGTTGCCGTTGTGCAGGCGCACGGCCGCCCAGGGCGTGGAGATGTTGTAGCTCCAGACCTCCTTGAAGTCGCGGTCGTACTCGACCACCTTGTTCAGCTTGAGGAAGGCGGCCAGGTAGGTGCCCTGCGCGGTGACCCGCGTTCGGCGGAACTGGGCGTGGACGGTCTTGGGGTCGTCCAGGCTCTGGGCGGGCAGGTCGTGCTCGACCTCGATCGCGCCGGTCTTCTTGTTCACCACCCGCAGCTTGGGCGGCAGGCCGTTCTGCACGTACATCACCCGGTCGAGGCCCAGCGGCTGGCAGGTGTGCACCTCGGTCCCGGCGGGGGCGTCGTAGCTCCACACCACCTCCTTGCGGGGCGTGATCTCGCGGATGCCGCGCTGGCGGGCGAACAGGATGTTGCCGTTGCTCATCAACCAGACGTCGTCGATCTCGCCGCCTGGCCCGGCCGAGTAGGTCCACACCACGCGCCCGCCGTTGACCAGGAACAGCGTGTTGTGTCCCTCGCCCGCGTACAGCATCGGGTGCTGCGCCAGACCCAGACCGGGTCGCTCGGGCAAGGTGGCCGGCTCGGGCCAGTTGCGCGGCATCGGCTCCGCCTCGGCCGAGCCGCGCGCGGGCATGTCCGGAGCGACGAACTGGCCCAGCACCGCCATCATGGTGGGCGACGGCGACGGACCGACCGCGGCCGGCGGCAACCCGTTGCCGCAGCCGGCGATCAGAAACGATCCCACCGCCACCAGCAGCGCGCGTTTCGGGAAGCTCTCGGGACCATGCAGCGTGTACATGGCCCCGCACTTTACAGAAAAACCCGGCCCCGTCCCGGCCGCCGAATCCGAATCGGCAGCGGCCGTCGATCCGGGATTCGGCCTCAGCCGCCGCCGACTCTGAAATTCGAATCGTCAGCCGCCGGTAGAGGTCAGTTCCTCGCTTCCTTCTGGCCTTCCGTTTTCGCCTCGCCCAGGCGGGCGTCCACCTTGAGGACGATCGTCGACGAGATGGGGTCGGGCGCGGTCTCGGGCAGGGTGATCGTCGTGGCTCCGTCGGCGGCGGTCACGGTCAGCTTCTTGCCGCCCGCCAGCAGGGTCGCGCGCGAGACCTTGGCGGCGACGGGGACCGTCAGCTTGCCATCCTTCGGCCAGTCGAAGACGTGCAGGTAGAGGATGGTCGCCTTGCCGGCGGGCTTGCGGGTGACACGGCCCCAGGGCAGCTGTTCCGCAAAGGGGCTGGCGCTGGTGCCGTAGATGGCCTCGCCGTTGGTCTTCAGCCAGGCGCCCATCTGCTCCAGCCGTTCCACCGAGGGCTGGGGGATGACGCCCTCGGCGGTGGGGCCCACGTTCAGCAGGAAGTTGCCGCCCTTGCTGGCGATGTCGATCAGGTTGCGCAGCAAGGTCTCGGGGCTCTTCCAGTTCTGATCCGAGGCGCGGAAGCCCCAGGTGCCGTTGATGGTCATGCAGGTCTCCCAGTCCTTGCCGGGGATGCCGCTGGGCGGGATCTTCTGCTCGGGCGTCTCGAAGTCACCGCCGGTCTTGCTGCGCCACAGGCGGTTGTTGGTCACGATGTCCGGCTGCAGCTTCAGCAGCGGCAGGAAACGATTTCCGCGCTCGGGCGACATCTCCACCGGCGTGTCCCACCACAGCACCGCCACCTTGCCGTAGTTCGACAGGATCTCCTTGACCTGCGGCATCGCCACCTTGTCGATGTATTCGTCCATGCTGCCCTTCTGGGCGTCGTCCCAGTGGCCGCCAGCGGCGGCGCCGCCCGGGTGGTTCCAGTCCTGCGCCTGCGAGTAATAGAAGCCCAGCCGGATCCCCGCCTTGCGCGCGGCCAGCGACAGCTCTTTCAGCGGGTCGTGTTTCCAGGGGGTGGCGTCGTAGATGTTGAACGGGTCCTTGGACCGGAACATCGCGAACCCGTCGTGGTGCTTGCTGGTGATGACGATGTATTTCATGCCGGCGCGCCTGGCCAGAGCGACCCACTCGGTGGCATTGAACTTCACCGGATTGAACTGCGCCGGCAGCTTCTGGTAGTCGGCCACCGGGATGCGGCCGCGGTTCATGATCCACTCGGCGCCGCTGCGCTTGACCGGCTGGCCCTTCCACTCGCCGGCCAGCACCGAATAGACGCCCCAGTGGATGAACATCCCGAAGCGGGCGTCGCGCCACCACTTCATGCGACGGTCGTGGCTGGCGCCGAACGCGCGCACCCATTCCTCCGGGGCGGGGGCCTGTACCGTCGCCGAATCGGCGACTGCCTTTTCCAGCGAGCCCTCGGCCGGCTTGGCCGCCGGCGCGGCTGCGGCGGCGTCGGGGCGATCGGCGGCGAACGCGGGCGGAGCACCCGGCGGGAGGGCGGTCAGGGCGGCGGCGATCAGCGCGGCCAGGGCGGCAGCGGTCAGCGCGGTCGGAGCGGTGGGTCTGGTCATCGGTGCGTGATCCTCGTCGTGGTTTGGGGCCGGGCGGTACCCCGACCTACACCATCTATTCCCCGGTCGAGGTAAAATCGGGCACCGATGGGCACGGAAATGACGTTCGCGCGGCGCGCTCTGCTGGTCGGGGCGGGAGCGGCCGGGGCGGCGGCGCTGGGGCGCGGCCTGACCGAGGCGCTGCGGCCGGGTCCGGTGGCGCATGCCGAGGTGCTGCGCGCGCTGGCGACGACGTTGACGCCGCTGCAGCGGCGGATGCTGGTGCTGCCCGCGGACGATCCCACCCGCCAGATCACCAACACCATCGCGGTGCTGGACCGCCCGCACCTGGGAACGCTGCTGTCGCCGGCCCAGCGGGCGCTGGTCGAACGGCTGTACGCATCGATGCTGTCGGAACGCGGGCTGCAGGCGCTGGCGGGCACCGTGGCGGTGGAGGGGCGGCTGGACGGGTGCGTGCTGGCGATCTACGGCGAGCCCGAGCGCGGCGACGCCCACTGCGTGATCAGCGGCGGCCACCTGCTGGTGCGCGGCGGGGGCGACCCCGGGGACGGACCGGTCCTGGGCGGAGGCGTCGCCTACGGGCACCAGATCGGGAACGGTCGCTGGCGCGTGCAGGGCAACGCGTTCGCCTACCACGGCGACGCCGCCAATCGTCTGCTCGCGGCGCTGTCGCCGGGCGAGCGCGCCAGGGCGGTCCTGCCCTCGCCGCCGCACGAGTTGATGCTGCAGGTGCAGGGACACGACGGACGGTTTCCGGGGCTGCGCCTCGGGACCGCCGGGGACCACGTCCGCCAGGCGGGCGCGGACCTGCTGGACACGGTGCTTGGCCTGTACCCTCGGCCGGCGCAGCAGCGGGCGCGCGCGGCGGTGGCCGCCAACGGCGGCGTGGATGCCCTGCACGTGGCCACCTACGCCAACCGCGGCTTCTATGAGGACATGAAGGACTGGGCCTCGCTGGACGCGGGCGAGCGGGCGCGGCGGGGCCAGCCCTACTGGCAGGTCTGGCGGCTGGAGGGGCCGGGGACGGTGATCCACTTCAAGGGCCATCCGCACGTGCACGCGTACGTGCAGATCGCGAGGGACGCCCGCCGCGCCAACGTCGGTTCGGTGCTGGCGCAGACCAGCGAGGTGATCGAGGGCGCGGTCATGCGCCGATTCATCGAGCAGGCCATGCGCCGGAGCAGCGGCGAGGCGCTGGCGTTCGCGGCCGAAGATCCGCCGGCCCGTTTCTGTCCGGGCGAGATCACCACCGGCCTGCTTTCCAGCGTGGACCCCTTTCGCGACAAGGTGGTGATCGCCCAGGTCGATGCACGCGCGCTGACGCCGGCGGTGCGCGAGCGGCTGGGGGTGCCGCCCGGCGTGCACCGGGTGGCGACGACGGGGTTCCTGTCCGGCGAACCGGATCTGTTCGGCCGCCCGCAGTCGGTCACCAGTACCGGGATCGGGCTGCGCGAGGCGCTGCTCGCGCACCTGCGCGCCGGCGGCCTCAGGTCAGCCGGTGCACGACCCGGGTGAGCTGGACCGCCTCGGCGGCGGCGATCGCGGTGACGGCCACGATCAGCGCGAGCTCGGCGATCTCGAGCGGCCAGGAACGGCGGCCGACCAGCGCGCGCAGCCGGGCGCGGTTCCAGCCCAGGAACACCGGCAGCGCCAGCATGCCGGCCGGCACCAGGAAGGGAAAGGCGTACCCACCGATCAGCAGCCGTGGGACCGCATCGATCGCCACCACGGCGGCGGCTCCGGCGGCGGCGCTGGCCACGAAGCGCGCGGCGACGGCGCGATCGGTGGATGGCTGCGCGCCGGCGGCAGCCGCGGGGGTCGGGTGGGGCTGCATCAGCCGGTGGACGGCGCGCGCGGCGAAGGTCGCGGCGAAGGGCAGCGGTCCGGTGGCGCCGAACCCCAGCCCCAGCGCCATCAGCGCGAGCGTCTCCCAGGACGAACGCCGCGACAGCGCCGCCCCCAGCAGGACAGCCAGGCTGAGCAGCGCGAGCGCGCTCGCCGACACGCCGTCCACCCGCCCCAGGTCTCCCAGCAGCCACCAGGTGACGGGCACGGCCACATCGCGCCGCGCGCGCACGTAAGCGCCGGCCGCGGAGGCCAGCAAGATGGCCAGCACCAGCAGCGCGGCCGCGGCGGCGTTGGTCCAGCGGCGCGGCCGATCCAGGCGCCCGACCAGCCACCATCCCGCCGCTCCGGCCACCGCGGCCACCGCGAAGAAGATCGCCAGCCCTTCGGCGCCTGCCCGACCGCGCGCCGCAAGCCACCCGCCCCCGGCCGCCATCGCGGCGGCGACGGCCATCTGCAGGTCGGTCAGCGGCCGCACGGTCCCGGTGGTGAGCCGCAGCGACGTCGACAACCCCAGCGCCGCCCCCGCCGCGACGCCGACCAGCACCCGGGCGCCGTTCGCCGTCAACGCCGTGGCGAGCTCGGTCGGGACGCTCAGGCGGAAGGAGAGCAACAGGGCGCCCGCGATCACGACCGCGCTGGCGGCCAGGATGAGCGCGAGCCGACGCAACGACGTCGATGACGTGGTCACGAGGGGGTTGTCCCGCGTCCCGCAGGGCGGCGCAAGCACGCGGATCACGCGATCGGGGGCCCCCGAACCGGAACGACGGCCGAGCCCACCGGGCCTCCACCGTACGATTTCGCCGATTCAGCGCAGCGGGCTCGACCTGCAGCCCGCTCGACCTCACGACCCACGGGCTACCACATGGGCCCGCCGTATGATCCCGCGCTCAGCACGCCGGGGTGGGAGACCGAAAAATATGCGCGTCGCCACAGAGGCGTAGAAGCCGAACTCTCATCGGTTATCCTAGTTGCCAATGTCGTTTCATGCTGTAGCGGCCACCGCGGCCGCTCTCCCGGTCCCCGCGTTCCTGCGCAGGACCCGAAACACGCAGACTGGCGGTCCCGATGACGATGGTGGCGAGGAGGAACAGCTCCGCCTGCTGATGCCGATCCTGGCCGCCGTGATTCTGGTCGCCGCGCTGTTCGGCGGCTGATCGCCGCCCGCTCGCCTGCCGCAGCCGCCGCGCCGTCTGAGCTAGGTCAGGACGCGGGCGAGGGGGCCTTCGCCGCCCATGTCGCCGACCTTGTTGACGTCGGTGACGCCCATGGCCCGGACCATCGTGACCAGGAACTGGTTGTGGTCGTTCTGCATGCCGTAGTCGATGTAGCGGCCCGGTGAGGCCAGCGCGCCGCCGGCGTTGCCCACCGTCCAGCAGACCGACGGATAGGCGACGTGGTTCCAGGGGGTGTACAGCTCGGCGATGTACACCACCAGCATGCTGTCGAGCATCGGCTTGCCGTTCTCGGTGAAGCCCTTCAGCAGGTCCAGCAGCTCCTTGAAGCGCTCGTAATACCAGCGCTGCATGGCGATCAGCGCCTTGGTGGCGTTCTTGTCGTGCGAGATGGTGTGGTGCCAGTCGTTCAGGCCCAGCCAGGTGTGGGTGTGCCGGGAGAAGCCCCGCGAATATTGCATCGACGCGATCCGGGTGCGGTCGCAGGCGAAGGCCATCGCCGCCAGCTGATTCATGATGGTGATCAGCTTGGGGAAGTTCGCGTTCAGATCGATATTCAGGGTGCCGTCGGGGCGGGTGACCCCGCCGCAGGTCCTGGCCGGCATCTGCAGCCGCCGCTCGAGGTCGCGCACCGAATCCAGGTGCGATTCGATCTTCACCGCGTCCTGACGGCCCACCACGGTCTTCGACAGGTCGCCCAGCTCGCCCTTGACGAAGTCCAGGATGCTGCGGCGGCGCGCGCGCAGCCGCTCGCCCTGCATGTCCTCGACCCCGGTGCCGCCGGCGCCGCCGGCGAACAGCTTGTCGAACATCTTGTACGGGTTCCACTCGGCGGGGATGCGCTGCTTGGGGCCGGCGTAGATCATGTTGCCGTCCGAGCGCCCGGCGCGCGAGGTGCTGTCGGTGTCGCTGCTGTAGTGGGGCTGCACAGCGAACTGCAGCGACTGGAAGTCGGTGGACGGCTTGAGTCGGCTGGCGACGATCTGATCGATGGAGGGGCCGTTGCCCTCCTGCGTGCCTGGCGCCAGGGCGGTGCCCGTCCAGATGTTGCAGAAGCAGCGCTCGTGATCGCCGGGGCCGCGGGTGTCGCGCTTGAGCCCCTTGAAGATCAGCATCTGGTTCTTGTAGGGGGTCAGCGGCTCGAGGATGCCGCCAGCCGGGAAGGTGAAGTCCTTCTCACCGCCGCCGGGCCAGTAGGCTTCGGGGATCACCCCGTGCGGCGAGTACAGCAGGAACATCCGCCGCGGGGTCGGGTCGTTGGGGGCCGCCCAGCCGTCCAGGCCCGGCACGAACGGCGCCGCCACGGCCGAGACCCCCAGCGCACGCAGCAACCGCCGCCGCGACAGCGCTTTCCCGCGAGAGACTATCCTCGGCAGCTTCATCCTATTGCCCCTTCTCGGTGACCAGAACAAGTGACCCGCCTGCGCCGGCACCGCTCGTCGGGGTCGGTCGGAGGTGGAGCGGGGGGTGGGGCAGCGGGATGGGTCGGGCGGGATTGGGTAGGTCGTATGTCGTTGCGTGGGGGGAGACGGGGCTGGAAACTGGGGGCGTGAAGTTGCCGGTGATGCCGCCCGTCCCGCCCATGCTGGCCAAGCTGGCGCGCGAGCTGCCCGAGGGCGAAGGGTGGCTGTTCGAGCCCAAGTGGGACGGGTTTCGAGCGCTCGCCTTCCGCGACGGGGACGACGTCTACCTCCAGAGCCGCGACGAGAAGCCGCTGAACCGCTATTTCCCCGAGCTGCTGGCGCCACTGGCGGCGCAGCTTCCGGCGCGCGCGGTGCTGGACGGCGAGATCGTCATCGCCGGGCCGGGCGGGCTGGAGTTCGAGTGGCTGCTGCAGCGGATCCACCCGGCCGCCTCGCGCGTGGCGATGCTGGCGCAGCAGTGGCCCGCCTCGCTGGTGTTCTGGGACCTGCTGGCGCTGGACGACGAGGACCTGCGCCCGGCACCGTTCGCGCGCCGGCGCGAGCTGCTGGAGAAACAGCTGGCCGGGGCGCGCCCGCCCATCCACCTGACCCCGGCGACCCGCGATCGGGCGCGGGCGCTCGACTGGTTCACGCGCTTCGAGGGGGCGGGGCTGGATGGGGTGGTGGCGAAGCGTCTGGACCAGACCTACCGCCCGGGCGAGCGGGCGATGACCAAGGTGAAGCACGAGCGCACCGCCGACTGCGTGGTCGCCGGCTTCCGCTGGCACAAGAACGGTCCCGGCACGATGATCGGCTCGCTGCTGCTGGGGATCCACAATGACAAGGGCGAGCTGCAACACGTGGGCATCGCCGCCAGCTTCAGCAACAAGGTCCGCCAGCAGCTGGTGCAGGAGCTGGCGCCCTTGCGCGAAAACGCGCTGGAGAATCACCCCTGGCGCAAGTGGCGCTTCGACCCGCAGGAGCACCAGCGCATGCCCGGCGGGGGAAGCCGCTGGAACCGCGGCAAGGACCTCAGCTGGGAGCCGCTGCGCCCCGAGCGCGTCTGCGAGGTCTCGTACGACCACCTGCAGGGCAACCGCTTCCGGCACGCCACCCACTTTCAGCGCTGGCGCCCCGACAAGCGCCCCGAGGACTGCCGTTACGACCAGCTGGACGAGACCCCGCCCTTCGAGCTGAGCAAGATCTTCGCCAGCGGAACCTGAGCGTCGAAGGCGTTGAAGCTGAGCGGGTGAGGGGGAAGGCGGGGTTCGCCGGCCTTCCCCTGGTCTCGCCGATCAGGTGACCGATGGGGATATGTTGTTGCCGCCGACCTGTATCCCTCTTTGCTTCAGGGCGCGGGCCACCGCGTTTTCGATGATCGGGGCCAGCTGCTCCAGCAGGTCGGCGCTCGCCGGCGGTATCACCGACGCCGTCGCCACCGACTGGCTGGCTCCGGGACCGGCCCAGGCCGGCCGGGAGGCGCCGGCCATGTCAGCGATCAGCGGCGCCAGCCGGGGCAGGCCATAACCGGCGCGACCCGCGCCCAGCGCGACCGGCACGCAGGACGAGGCGATGAGGCCGAGGGCATGCGACACCCGGGCCCGGTTGCGGGGCAGACCCCGCAGGGCCGGGTGGTGAGCGAACAGCAGCGCCGCCAGACCGGTGACGTGTGGTGCCGCCATCGAGGTGCCGGACTGCGCGTCGAAGCCGTTTCCAGGGACGGTCGAGATGATCGCCACGCCCGGGGCGCACACTTTCACCTCGGCGCCGTGGCAGGTGAAGCTGGGCGAGAACAGCCCCTCGGGCGTGGTCAGCTGCGGGACCATCTGCTGCGCGTCCCAGCTGGCCGGCGGGAATTCGTTCACCTTGCCGATGGCCGCGACGGCGAAGGCGTTCGGCGACGACGCCGGGTACTGCACCGGTCCGCCCGAGTTGCCGGCGGCGACGATGCAGGCGATGCCGGCATCCACCACCTCGGTCAGCTTCTGCTCGACCACCTCCGACGCCTGCGGGCTGCCCAGGCTCATGTTGACCACGTCGATCCCGTTGTCGATGCAGTAGTCCAGGGCGTCCAGAAGGCTGCTGAACCGCCCGCCCGGAAAGATGCGCAGGACGTGAATCTCGGCCTCGGGGGCAAAGCCCCGGAAGGGCAGGCCCGGCGCCCCGCGGGCGGCGATGACCCCGGCGCAGTGGGAGCCGTGTCCCACCACGTCGTCGGTCCAGGTGGAACCGGCCACGCCGTTGAGCTCGGTGAAGTTCTGTCCCTTGCGGATGTGGCTCAGCAGCGGGTGGCTGGTATCGGCGCCCGAATCGATGATCGCCACCTTGGCCCCCCGGCCGTCCACGTCGGGCGGCAGCAGGTGCAGGCCCATGACCATCTGCCCCCAGCCGTGACGGAACCCCTCGGGGAAGGAGCGCACCGTCGACTTCAGAGAATCGAGCTGGATGATGTTCATTCTGTCGCTGCTCAGCGCCGGCGAGAGCACGTAACGGGTCCAGAAGTCGCGTTCCGGATCGATGAACAGGCTGCGCGCCTCGCCGTCGCCGATGGTGACCAGCTTGATGGTGGCCTCTCCGGCCTGATCGGTGAGCCCCTCGGCCGGGAAGCCGTCACCCTCCAGCATCACCCGGGTGTTGGCCACCGGGGTGTTGTTGTCTCCGACCACCCGCACGCGGATATCGCGCGCCGACAGCACGTCGGCGCGATGGCTGACACCCAGCCGGCGCACCGTTTGCGGTGGGAGCGGGGTGGACGTCTCGCCGTAGCTGAGGCTGGCGTCTTCCTCGATGATCAGCGTGGGCGGGCGGGCGGCCTGCAAGGTGGCTACCTGGTCCTCGTCCATGCTCACGACGTAAAGCTCGCTGGGGCCCTGGCTCAGAGCGGCCAGCGGCGAGGTGGACGGGCGGGATTTTTTCACCGCCAGCACCTCGCCGCCGAGCTTCTCGAGAGTGTTGCGAATGTTGTCCATGGCGCCGGCGCTCATGAGCTCGACGCCGCCGGCGCGCCGGGGGGCCACCAGGTAACGCTTGCGACCGGTCTTGACCGGACGCTCGCCGGAGGCGCTGTCCGGCTCGGTTTCGGGTCGTTCGCTTCGGGGAGGACGGGTCATGGCGGGTTTGACCTTTCTGTGCCCGGTTCGGTCCGGGCGCTTGGTCATCGGGAACAGAGACTGGTCTTCTTCGATCAGGAGCTCGCTGCGGTACCTGGCTTGCAGCGCGGAGACCTGTTCGGGCGAGGCGGTGATCACCAGACGCCTGGGGTGTTCAGGCGGCCCCACCACCTTGACGATGCCGAGGCCGGCCGAGGCGGCTTGCTGGAGCAGTTCGAGCAGGGGCTCGCGCGCGACGCCGGCTGCGCCGAGCGCCGGCGTCCGCGGAACCACTACGTATCGCTTGCTGGGCGAAGGCGCATCCTTGCTCATGAGGTTTCCTCCCGGCACATCGGTTGCGCGGGCCCTGAGTGGCCGGTTGCTCTACGAGTACTGAGGAACGCCGCCCTGAGACTGGTTCATGCCCCGCATGGGCCAGCCGTCCATGATGAACGGCCGCTGGATGCCACCGAGGATGCCCGGGATGCCAGCGAGGATGCCGGAGATGCCCCCGCCGACGCCGGGGATGTTCCCGCCGATGCCCGGGCTGCCGATGCCGGGGCTGCCGAGACCGGGGATGCCCCCGCCGAACGGGCTGGCCTGGAAGGGCAGGAGGCTACCGAGGATGTGGCCCACGTGCTGGCCGATCTGGCCCTGACCGAGGAGACCACCGAGGAGGTTGCCGGCGCCGCCGCCGAGCAGCGAGCCGATGGCGCCCTGAGGAGCGAACTGCTGTCCACCGAACTGGGGTCCGGCCTGGAAGGGGAGCAAGCCGCCGAGCAGACCGCCGAGCTGCTGGCCGATCTGGCCCTGGCCCAGCAGACCACCGAGGAGATTGCCGACGCCGCCGCCGAGCTGCGAGCCGATGGCGCCCTGGGGAGCGAACTGCTGTCCCCCGAACTGGGGTCCGGCCTGGAAGGGGAGCAAGCCGCCGAGCAGACCGCCGAGCTGCTGGCCGATCTGGCCCTGGCCCAGCAGACCACCGAGAAGGTTGCCGACGCCGCCGCCGAGCTGCTGGCCGATGGCGCCCAGTGGGCCCAGCTGTTGCTGGGCGGCGGCCAGGGCGGCGATGCCCGGAACGTTGGCGAGCGCGCCCAGTGGAGAGCCTTGAAGCGCCTGAGGATTGAGCTGAAGTGATCCATACCCGTCGGTCATAGCGGTTACCTCCTCCTCACGATGGAACGACAATTGGTCTTTCAGGTCCCAAGAGAGATCCCCACGACAGGAGTCAGCCGTCGCCCCGTACCCGGGAACGGGCGCACGGGAAGGGGAACAACGACGAGCGCGGCAGGGATTACCTGCGCGAATGCTGACTCACCGGCAACTGGTGGAGTCGTTCCGAACGATCTTCATGCAGCTGATTCGCGATCTATTCGGAAATGTTTCCGCGACCAGTTGGCCAGCTTTCAATACGCTCGTGAAATTGAGCTGTCAACGCGGCTGAATGTGCAGAAATCGAATTGGATGAACTGAGTATGGGCGGGGAGGATTTCTGTCCAGCGTGGACTCGAACGCCGTGCTAGCGGGCGGGATCGTCCAGGCCGAAGACGAAGAAGGCGGAGCCGGCGGGGATCAGCAGGCGTTGCTGGCCGTCGACGGCGAAGGCGATGGGGTTGCCCCAGATCAGGCCGCCGGTCTGGAAGCGCCAGAGGGGCTTGCCGGTGCGGGCGTCGAGGGCGAAGAAGATGCCCTCGCGGTTGCCGCTGAAGACCAGACCGCCGGCGGTCGACAGCACGCCGCCCGACGGGGGTGAGTGCAGCGGGAATTCCCAGACGATCTTCGCGGTCAGCGGGTCGATGGCCTTGACCACGCCGAAGTGCTCGGAGCCCTCGATGTCGCGGGCGGAGCCGCCCTCGAAGCGGCCGCCGGGCTTGTGCGGGTTGGCGCGCTTGTAGAAGACCTGGGCGTAGTCCTCGTGCGCCTGCAGGTAGAACAGGCGCGTGTCGGGGTCGTAGGCGGGGCTGTACCAGTTGGTGCCGCCGGCCAGGCCGGGATAGACCAGGGTGCCCTTGTCGGTGGGCTCGGTGCCGGGGCGGAGCAGGGGGCGGCCGCGCGGGTCCAGGCCGGTGGCCCAGGTCTGCTTGGAGTAGGGCGCGCCCAGCAGGAACGCGCCGGTCACGCGGTCGAGCAGGTAGAAGAAGCCGTTGCGGTTGCCGTGGGCCACCAGCTTGCGCGGCTGGCCGCCGAGGGCGGCGTCGATCAGCACCGGGACCTGGTTCGAGTCCCAGTCGTGCAGGTCGTGGGGTGTGTACTGGAAGTGCCAGCGCAGCTTGCCGGTGTCGGGCTCGACGGCCAGCAGGCAGTTCGAGTAGAGGTTGTCGCCGGGGCGGTCGTCGCCGTTGTAGTCGGGGGCCGGGTTGCCGGTGCCCCAGTACAGCAGGTCCAGCGCGGGGTCGTAGGTGCCGGTCACCCAGGTGGGGGCGCCGCCGCTGCGCCAGCTGTCGCCGCGGCCCCAGCTGTCGTTGCCGGGCTCGCCCTTGGCGGGGACGGTCCACAGCCGCCAGGCGCGCTTGCCGGTCTTCGCGTCGTAGGCGTCGAGGAAGCCGCGGATGCCGAACTCGCCGCCGGAGATGCCGACGATGATCTTGTCCTTGACCGCCAGCGGGGCGGCGGTCATCGAGTGGCCCAGCTTGTGATCGGCCACCTCCACCTCCCAGCGGACGGTGCCGGTGCGCCGGTCCAGCGCCACCAGGTGGGCGTCGAGGCTGTTGTAATAGAGGGTGTCGCCCAGCACGGCGGCGCCGCGGTTCACCTCGCCGCAGCAGGTGGAGACCTTCACCCGCGCGCGCCGGTAGCTCCACAGCGGCCGCCCGGTGCGCCCGTCCAGCGCGGTGACGATGTGTGGCTTCTCGGTGATGTACAGGATCCCGTCGACCACGATGGGCGAGGTCTCCAGCTTGCCGGCCTCGCGCGACTGGTACACCCACAGCGGCCGCAGGCGGGCGACGTTGGCGGCGGTGACCTGGGCCAGCGGCGAATGGCGGTGCCCCTGGTAGTTGCCGGAAAAGGTGAGCCAGTTGGCCGGCTCGGCGGCGGCGTTCACCAGCCGGGCCGCCGTGATCCCGCCGTCGGTGCTCTGGGCCAGCAGCAGCAACAGCAGCGGGGCGATCACGTCCCGCCCCGCAGCGCGTGGAGGAACGCCACCAGGTCGTCGAGGTCGGCGGCCGGCAGGGCGTCGCGGTACGAGGGCATGGGCGAGCGTCCCCACTCCTTGTGCAGCTCGCGCAGCTCGCCTTTCCAGAACGAGCGGATGCGGTTGGTGACGTCGCGGATCTGGATCGAGAAGGTGTCCTCGTTGACCCGGGTGCCGGCCACCTCCTCGCCGGTGCGGGTCACCGCCCGCACCTGCAGGAAGTTCAGGGTCAGGCTGACGTCCTCGCGGTACGAGGAGGTGCTCTTGGGCAGCGAGGCCTCGGGGTCCAGCAGCGATTCGCGCAGGTGGCTCGCGCCCCGGCGCAGGCCGATGTCGGTCAGATCGGGGCCCAGGGTGCCGCCGGCGCCGTCGATGGCGTGGCAGGTCTGGCAGCCGGCCTTGCCGAAATACAGCGCCCGGCCGCGGGCCGGATCGCCGGGGACCTTCTCGGGGGGGCGGCGGCCCAGCTGGCGGACCCAGTCGGCCACCCGTTTCGACTCGGGCGGCGCCAGGTGGGCGTCGGGCATCTCGGTGCCGTCGATGCCGTCCTCGATGATCGCCATCAGCGAGGCGCGGTCGACCGCTCGCACCAGCTTCGGTTGCGCCAGGGTGGGGCCGCGGCCGCCCTCGCCGCGCGGGCCGTGGCAGCCGGCGCACGCACGCGCGTAGATCTGCTCGCCGGTCTCGGCCGCGCGGGCGGCGCCCGCGGCCAGCAGCACCGTCAGGACCAGCGCGCGCTTCATGCCGGCGCGCTGGGATCGGGCTGGCCGGACAGGCGCGCCAGCAGCCGGGCGATCTCGGGCAGGGCGGTGCGCGACGAGACCACGGTCAGCGGGGCCAGGGTGCGCTCGAGGTAGTGCACCTGCTCGCGGTCGTCGATGTCGGCAAACAGCAGCGCCGGCTGGCCGAGGCCGCTGGCACGCAGCGCGCGCAGGATCAGGATGCCCTGGACCTCGGCCAGCTGGTGGCGCGTCTCCTCCGGGTGTGCGCTGGCGCCGCCGTTCTCGTCGATCAGCTGCCCGGGCGGCGTGCGGCGGAAATCCAGGTCCAGCAGCAGCCCGGCGCTGCCCGCGGCGGCCGCCCGCGCCTCGGCGAAGCAGCCGGCCCGCTGGAACCGGAACGACCCGCCCAGCAGCCGGGCGAACCGCTCGGTGTATTCGTGTCCGTCCTCGCAGACGACGAAGCGGGGAGCGTCGGGTGCAGCCACGGTGCCGATGTCTAATGTACCTTCTTACCGCGGCGTCCGCGGGATCGTTGAACCGGACGCGTCACGCGCAGACCTCGCGCACCTCGACCTCGTTCACCTTCACGATCTCGCCGAAGCGCATCGCCCACTCGATGGCCGCCGCCTTCGATGGCAGCTCGAGGATGGCAAAACCGGCGATCAGCTCCTTGGACTCGGTGAAGGGCCCATCGATCACGGTGCGCTTGCCGCCGTCGAAGCGGATGCGCGCGCCCTTGCGGGTGCTGGCCAGTCCGCCGGTGGCCTGCAGCACGCCCGCCTTCGTCATCTCGGCGATCAGCGCCCCCATCTTCGCCATCAGCTGCGGGTCGGGCGGCAGGTCGTTCTCGGCGCGCTCGTCCATCTTGTGCATCGACAGGAAACGCAGCGGCGCGTCCGCCGGCCTGTCACCGAAGCCGAGGTCCCAGGGCTCGACCACCGGTCCCAGGAACAGCTCGACGTCGCCGATCGCGGCGGCGAAGCGGTCGCACCAGGCGATGGCCTCCTCCTTCGAGCGCACGCTCATCAGCGCGTAGCCCGCCACCAGCTCCTTGGCCTCGGTGAAGGGTCCGTCGGTGATGGTGCGCCGGCCCTTGCGGTAGGCGATGTGCAAACGCTGCGCGGTCGGCTTGAGCCCCTCTCCCGAGACGAAGGCCTTCTCCTCGATGGCCTCACCGATCAGCCGGTCCACACCGGCGAGGACCGCGGGATCCGGCGGCAGCCCTTTTTCCAGCTCGTCGGTCATCTTGTGCATGATCATGAATCGCATCGCATCTCTCCTTGCCTCGGGGTGCGGCGGGCGTCATCGCCCGCTCTGTCCTGGCGACGAACCAGCGCTCCCGAGATCGACAAGTGATGGACAGGGGCGGCCGCTTTTTCTCCGCCGCTCCACCATTTCTGAAATACTCCGGGCTTTCAAAGGCTTGCGGTCTCGACAGGGGTCGGCGCGGCAGGAAGGACGCATGAAAGGATTGCACCGGGAAGCAGGCATGGGGAGGTGGTGGCTCGCGGCGCTGCTGGCGGCCAGCTGCGCGCAGCCGCAGATAACGACCACCGACCCGGGGACCGCGGGGCACGGCGGTGAACCCGGCGGTCCACCGGTCGCGGGTCCCGCTGCGCCACCGCCGGCGTTCACCTTGCCCGACGCCGGACCGACTGCGGCGGTGCCGGACGCGGCCAGCGCGCCCCGCGCGTGCGCCGAGGAGGCGCACCAGGCCCAGATCGCGCCGCTGGACCTGCTGCTGCTGGTGGACGCGTCGGGGTCGATGGGTGACCCGGTCGGCATGAGCACCAAGTGGGACACCGCCCGCGCGGCGCTGTCGGCCTTCGTGCAGGACCCGCGCTCGGCAGGGCTGGGGGTGGGGCTGCAGTTCTTCCCCAGCAGCATCGAGAAGCCGTGCACCCGCGATCAGGACTGCTTTCCCATCCCCATCGGGCAGCCGCTGTGTCGCATGCCTTCGGTGCCGGGCCGGTGCTCGCGCGATGCCACCGCTTGCCCCACCGTCGGCCAGCCCTGTCCCGGCGGATCGGGCACCTGCATGGCGCCCGCCCGCAGTTGCCGGCTGGTCTTTCCCACCTTCGAGTGCGACCCTGCCGTGCACGACCGACCGGCGGTGGCGATCGCCGATCTGCCCGGCGCGCAGACACGCTTGCTGGACTCGCTGAACGCCAACAGCCCCAGCGGCGGTACACCGATGGGGCCGGCGGTGCGCGGGGCGCTGGCCCACATCCGCGCGCGCCTGCAGGCCAGCCCCGGCCGCCGCGCGGCCCTGATCCTGGCCAGCGACGGCATCCCCTCGGACGTCTGCGCGATGGGCGACATCCCGGCGATCGCGGCCGATCTGGCCGCCGCCCGCCAGGGCCCCCCGTCGATCCCCACCTACGTCATCGGCGTGTTTGCCGCCGACGAGCTGGTGATGTCGAAGATGGAGATGGACCGGCTGGCGATGGCCGGTGGCAGCAACCAGGCGTTCGTGCTGGAAGCGAACGCCGATCTCACCCGCCGCCTGCAGGAGGCGCTGGAGCAGATCCGCGGCGCCGCTCTGGCCTGCGAGTACCAGATCCCGCCGCCCACCGGCGGGCCCATCGATTTCGCCAAGGTGAACGTCCGCTACACCGGCAGCGCCGGCAGCGAGAACGTCCCCTACGTCGAGCGGGCCGACCGCTGCGATCCGATGCGTGGCGGCTGGTATTACGACGTGCCGCCAGCGATGGGGGTGCCCACCCGCATCTTGACCTGCGACGCCACCTGCCGCCGCTTCGCCGCCGACAAGGCCGGCAAGGTCGAGCTGGTCTTCGGCTGCGGGACGCAGGTCATCCTCTGAGCTGAGCGCCCTCGATGGGCACGACCGGGAAGGCGGCGCCGATGGCCTTGTGGAAGGGGGCGGGCTCGCGGCGCACCACCAGGTGCCCGCCCCAGCGGCGCACCAGATCGCGCACGATGCCCAGGCCACGCTGGCCGTCGCGCTGCTCGATCTCGTCGAGGGCGACGGTGGTGGGAGCGGAATCGGCGACCAGGAAGGTGACAAGCCGGCGGCCGGCGGCGTCGTGCCCCTCCTCGACCCGCACCAGCACGCGCGGGTCGGCGGCGGCGCGCGCGGCGGCCACGGCGTTGCGCACCAGGTTCGCGACGATGGTCTGCAGGGCGCCGGCGGTGATCGGCAGGTCCACGTCCAGCACGGCCAGGTGCAGGCCCGGCGTGACCGCGCGGGCGCCCTCGACGCCGTCGGCGCCGTCGGCCGGACGCAGCCAGGCGGCCACCGCGGCGGGATCCAGACGCGTGCGCGGGGCGAAGGCCAGCAGCGCGCCC
>JBKPRZ010000513.1:0-4790 GCA_046734815.1 Myxococcota bacterium
AAGGAGGGGAGCATGCAGATGAAAGATTTCAACAAGGACCGGTTGCTCGAGGCCCTGGGCCTGGAGCAGAAGCCCAGCGCTTTTTCCGTTCTGCTGGGCGCCGTGGGCACCTTCGCGCTGGGCGCGCTGGTCGGGGCCGGCGTGGGGCTTCTGTCGGCGCCAAAGCCCGGTCGCGAGCTGCGCAGCAAGCTGCGCAAGCAGCTGTCTCGCTACCAGGACGAGCTGGAGCAGAGGATCAGCTGACCGACGTTCGATACCGCGGCGACGAGGGGGTATTCCAGCCCCCTTGCTCCCGCGCCTGACAGCCACGGGCCTGACTTCTTGCCTGGCCACGCGCTGTCGCCATCGCTTGTCCTGACTTTCGCCGACGTTCGCTTGACCTATCTTTGCCGACCGGTCGCCTGGCCTGACTTGTTGCCGACGTTTGCTTGACCTACCTGTGTCGACCGTTTGCCTGGCTTGACTCGATGTTTGCTTGACCTACCGCGTGTCGACCGTTGCCTGGCCTGACTTGTTGCCGACGTTTGCCTGACCTACCGTGGCCTGACTTGTTGCCGACGTTTGCCTGACCTACCGTGTGCCGACCGGTCGCCTGGCTTGACTTGTTGCCGATGTTTGCTTGACCTGACTTCCGCCAAACGAGAGATGATGCCGACGTTGGGTGGCATGAACCGGGCCAGAGCCGACGAAAAAGGATTGGTCGAGACCAGCGCGCGGTCCGCCGCCGGGCATTCGTTGCAGCGGCCGGAGCTGGAACGCCTGACCACGCCGCAGCTGATCGCCCGGCTGGCGCAGGACGCGCAGACCTTGATCAAGGCCGAGATCGAGCTCGGCAAGAGCGAGCTGCGCGCCGGGGTGGCCAGCGGCCTGTCCACCCTGCGCCGGCTGACGGTGGGCGTGGTGCTGGCGCTGCTGGCCGCCAACGTGCTGGTGGCGGGGGCGGTGCTCGGGCTGGCCCAGGCGCTGCCCGCCTGGGCGTCGGCGCTGATCATCGGTGTCGTGCTGGCCGCCGCTGCCGCGATCGCCTTCATGCGCGCGCGGTCGGCTCTGCGCCCGCCGCCGCCGCCCTGACCGGCCGCCCCAGGCGGCGGGCGACCAGGTCGCTGGCTGCCTGCCGCCAGGTGGGAAAGTCGAACCGGAAGCCGGCGGCGAGCAGGCGGCCGGGCACCACCCGGCGGCTCTTGAGCAGAAGCTCGGTCTCGGTGCGGTGGATGAAGGCCGCCACCTCGAACAGCGAGCGCGTGCCCGACAGACCGAAGCGCCGCCCGCAGGCCCGGCGCAGCTCGGCCATGAACGCGCCCTGAGGCAGCGGGCCAGGCGCGGCCAAATTCACTGGCCCCTCCAGCCGGTCGTCCTGCAGCAGCAGCTGGGTCGCGCGCAGAAAATCGCGCTCGTGGATCCAGGACATGTACTGCTGGCCGCCCGCGATGGAACCGCCCAGGCCCAGCCGAACCAGGCGCACCAGCAGCGCGAAGGTGCCGCCGGGCTCGGCGCTCATCACCACGGCCGCGCGCAGGGCCACCTTGCGCGTGTGCGGGGTGTCGGCCTCCCGCAAGGTGCGCTCCCAGGCGGCGGCGATGTCGGTGGAGAAACGCCAGTGGGCGGGGGCGTCGGGCTCGTGGCCGCCCAGCTGGCCGGTGGCCTCGTCGTTGTCGGCGTCGAAGCGGTGGGCGTAGATGGTGGCGGTGCTCATCTGCAGCCAGACGCGCGGCGGGCGGCGGGCGGCGGCGATGGCCTGGCCCACCACGCGGGTGGAATCCACGCGCGAGTCCATCATCTCGCGCAGGTGGGCGGGCGAATACCGGCAGTTGACGCTCCTGCCGGCGAGGTTGATAACAGCGTCGCTGCCGTCGATCTCCTCTGCCCACGGACCCAGGCTGTGCCCGTCCCACCGGCGCACCGGTCCCTCGTCGCTGCCCGAACGGCTGAGCACCGTGACCACGCAGCCCTGCGTGCGCAGCTGGCGGGCCAGGATCCGACCGATCTGCCCCGAGCCCCCGGGAATGACGACCTTCATGCTCTGCACCTCCCGATTTATAGTAAACATGTTCATCGAAAATATCAAGGCGGGCCCCCGATGAGCAAGCCGCGCCCGCGCGGGCGGCCGCCGGGCGGCACCGAGCAGGGGCGGAAGACGCGCCAGCAGCTGTATCGCTGCGCGATCGATCTGTTCGTCAGCCGGGGCTACGAGGCGACCACGCTGCGGCAGATCGCCACCCGCGCGCGGGTCAGCGTGGGTCTCCTGTACCGCTATTTCCCCAGCAAGCGGGCGGTGGTGCTCGAGCTCTACCGGACCTTGTCGGAGGAGTACGGGCAGGAGGCAGCGCAGATGCAGCCGGGGAGCTGGGGGACGCGGTTCCTGTTCGCCCTGCGCACCAGCTTGCAGGTGTTGCAGCCGCACCGGCGCACGCTGGCGGCGCTGCTGCCGGTGCTGCTGGGCGACAGCGAGGACAACCTGTTCGCGCCCGGGGCGGCCGCGCCACGGCAGCGGGTGGAAGCGGTGTTCGCGGCGGCGGTGACCGCGGCGGTCGATGCGCCGTCGGACCCGACAATCGCGCAGGCGCTGGGACGGACGTTGTACCTGGGCCACCTGGCGGTGCTGCTGTGGTGGCTGTTCGACCGCAGCCCGCGCCAGGGCGCGACCGAGGCGCTGCTGGTGCGCCTCGAGCAGCTGCTGCCCTCCGCGGCCGTGTTGCTGGCCCTTCCCGCCGCCGCCGAGCAGCTGGTCGGTCTGGATGGGCTGATCCGCCAGGCCCTGCTCACCGAACCGGCGCCGCGGCGGCGGGGTCGAGGCTGATCAGTCGCCGTCGAGGTCCAGGCCCAGCAGGTGACGGCCGGTGAAGCGGTTCTGCACCTTCTCGGTCAGCGGGTGGTACCGCGCGGCCTGCACGTCGCGGAACAGCCGTTCCAGGCCGGTGGCCCGGTAGAACCCGACGCCGCCCGCCACCTCCAGCGCCTTCTCCACCGTGCGCACGGCCGCCTGGGCCACGATGGTCCGGCGGCACAACGTCGCCGAGCTGGCGGCCGGACCGGCCGTCTCGCGCTCCACCAGGTCCAGCATGCTGGCGTGGGCGATCTGGGCGGTGACCAGCTGATCTTCCATCTCGCCGACCAGGATGGCCACCATCGGATCGCTCTTGCGGCGGGCGGCCAGGCGCAGCGCCAGATCGCGCGCGGCCTCGGCCACGCCCAGGTAGGCCGAATAGATGACCGGCAGGGCCACCAGGGTGATGGTGTGCATGAACGGGTGCCACTTGCCCGCGGGGCGGCGCACGCCGCCCATCACCGCGTCGGGCAGGAACACATTCGCCAGCTCGATGTCGTGCGAGCCGGTGCCCCGCATGCCCAGCACGCGCCAGGTGTCCAGCACCGTGACGCCGGGCGCGTTCAGCGCCACCGGGAAGTGAATCACGGTGGGGCCGCCCTGGGGGTCGTCGTACACGCCCGTGGTCAGCAGCAGGTTGCCGGCGGGCACGCCGCTGCCGAAGATCTTCCGCCCGGTCATGCGGAAGCCGCCCTCCACCTTCTCCAGCTTGCCCGAGCCGTTCAGCCAGTCCGAACCGCCGGTGGAGATCAGCACCAGCTTCTCCGTCACCACCCGCCGCAGCAGCGGCTCGACCGCCTTGTTGCCCGCCCGCCACAGATAGGCCTGGGTGGCCACCAGGTGGGTGTGCATCGAGAAGGCCAGCGCCGTCGAGCTGCAGTGGTGGGCCAGGGTCCGCACCATGTCGCACAGCTGCCGGTGCGAGGCGTCTCCCCCGCCCAGCTCGGCCGGCACCCCCGCGGCGAAAGCGCCGTGCTCCTTCAGGGTGGCGAAGCTGTCGCCGACGAAGGCGTCCGTCTCGTCGCAGCCGGCGCTGCGGGCCGCGCAGGCCGGTCCCAGATCGTCCATCAACCGCTGCCAGTCCTGGCTCATGGGGCGCTCCTTGGCTGTCGTCAGTCGACCATGGGCGAAAAGCCTCGCACCACGATGATACGGTCGCCGGCGGGGCCACCGCTGGTAAAGAGGAAGTCGCCGGTGCTCGGGTCGCGGAAGGCGCCCTTGGCGCCCTCCAGACCGGACAGGAACGGGCGGCGCGTGTCCAGCCGAGGATCACCCTGCGCGTTGACCTCGTAGGTGCTGACCTGGTTGGCGTTCCATTCCGAGACCAGCAATCCGTTGCCGGGAAACAGCGGGCTGCCGGCGGCGACGTAGGCGAACCCTTCCGGTCCCCCCGGCAAGCTGACGACCCGGCGGGCGCCCCGCACCTCGAAGGTGCCCTGCCCGTCGGGCTGAAGGTCGATGGTGTACCACTCACCCCCCGACCAGGAGACCAGCTTCAGCAGCCCGCCCGGGGCCACGCTGGTGGGCACGAAGGCCAGGCTGGCGGCGGCGGTGGCCACGCCCACCGCCCCGAGGTCGATCACCTTGTCGGGCTGCTTGCTGCCCGGGCGGATGATCTGCAGCTGGTTGCTGGGCCAGCGGGCCACCAGCAGGGCACCGTTGGGGGCGAAGGCCACGCCGCCGTCGATGAACGGCGCCTCGGCGAACACGCTGGCGCTGCCCGAAAAGCCGTTGATGCGTCCGGTGGCGTCGCGGCTGACCGTGATGGCGTACAGCTTGCCGCTGGGCAGGCTGGCGTCGCCGCCGATCAGCAGGGTCGAGCTGCAGCGCTCGGTGGTCAGGGTGAGGCCGCCATATTTTTCCGGCGGCAGGCCCGGCACCGGCCCCAGGTCCAGGCAGGTGTAGCGCTCGCGGTAGCGCAGGTCGACGGTCACGCCGAGGTCGGCGCAGGTGCGAGGGGTGGCGC
>JBKPRZ010000514.1:0-4049 GCA_046734815.1 Myxococcota bacterium
GGCTCGGCCTGCCTGATCTCGGCGGACCTGGTGCGGCTGCGGGCGCTGCCGTCGCGGCTGGGCGTGCGGGCGCTGGTGCGCGTGACCCGGGTCGGCGAGGCCGCGCGCCCCAGCCGCAACCCCGAGTGGCTGTCGACCGCCAGCTCGGCCCCGCCTTTCCCGCTCACGCTGATGATCCGCGACGCGCAGACCACTTCGGTGGCGGCCGCGCCCGACGCCCGGGCGGTGTACCAGGTGGTGGCATCGCCCGAAGGCCTGGTCCTCGAGAAGTCGGGCGGGTAGGCGCGCGTGGCCCGGGTGGTCTTCACCGCGAACCTCCAGCGCCACGTCTCGTGTCCGACGGTGGAGGTGAGCGCCGGCACCGTGCGCGACGCGCTCGAGGGGGTGTTCGCCGCCAACGGCGTCCTGCGCTCATACGTGCTGGACGACCAGGGGCGCGTGCGCAAGCACATGAGCGTCTTCGTCGACGGCGAGCAGATCCAGGATCGCAGCGGGCTGTCCGATCCGATCCGCGCCGACAGCGAGATCTACGTGATGCAGGCCCTGTCGGGCGGCTGAGGGCAGTCGCGCCTCAGCGGCGCCCGCGGCGCAGGGGGCAACGGCCGCCAGCGGTGCGGGCCAGGTCTGCGGCCAGGTACTCCACCAGCGCCCGCGGGACCAGCTGCGCGCCTTCCCTTCCCTCGCGCTCGCTGGCGCTGGCGGACTTTCCGCCCACCAGCCAGCGCGCCACCTGGCCCAGGCTGCTGGCGGTGATCACCTCCAGGCGCGCCGACACGTCGGCGTACAGCTCACTGCCTTCGGCGCGGTCGTCCCAGCCCGAGCCGAGCACGATGTCCGGCAGCTCGATCGCGTTCGGATTCGGCACTGGCTGGCCTTCCAGCATGAAGACGCCGTCGCCGCGCGAAAAGGAGACCGAGAGCACACGCCCCACTTCCAGCAGCTTGGCGTCGAACCAGACGGGCCGTCGGCGGTAGAGCGTCGCCTGCACCCGCAAGCGGCCGACCAGCCCCAGCTGCACCAGCCGCAGCAGCTCCTGGTCGAACATGTCGCGCACCGCGATCCGCAGCACCGCCCGTGGCCCGGTGGCCTCCGCCCGGCAGGCGACGGCCGGATCCGCCCAGGCCAGGCGCGGTCCCGCCGCGACCAGTGCGGCCGCCAGCAGCAAGACGCGGCTGGATCCCGGTTTCACGGCGGAGGTCGGGGGGAAAGCGGGTCAGGGGTGAGACAGACGCACGTCAGAAAGTCCTTTCGAACAATAGCCGGATCTCGGGCCAGAAGTGGGCCTCTCCGTCGGCCCGCCAGGCCAGATCCAGCCGGGCGTCGTCGCCGAAGTTCAGGCTGCCGCCCAGGCTGGCGCGCGGATCCGAAAACGAGCCGGCGGCCCGCACCGACCCGCCGTCGACGAAGAACGACAGGCCGCCCAGGATCACCTCGGCGGTGCCCAGCAGTGAGAAGTCTCCCACCAGCTCCTTGTAGCCGTAGCCGCGCAGGGCCGACCAGCCGCCCAGGGTCTCCAGCTTCTGCACCGGGACGGTGCCGTCGATCTGTCCGGCCGCGCGCCCGCGCAGCTTGACGCCCGAGCGGCGCCCCGTGTGCAGGAAGAGCGCGCTGTCGCTGACCAGACGGGTAAAGTCGAACCGCTCGTCACTGCCCAGGCCGGGCCGAGCCACCTCCAGCGTGTTCATGGTGCGCAGCTCGGTCCACCAGGCCTCGCCGTGCGCGCCCGTGATCGAGCGCTCGGGGTCGCGGTGGAAGGTGCCCACCCGGTGCAGCGGCGTGGCGTGGGTGCTGTATTCCACCCGCACCAGCATGGAGCCCATGGTCCCGTCGTTGATGAGCGCGGTGGGGCGGGCCAGTTCCGCCCGCCGGAAGATGGTGAAGACGTCGGGCGCCGCGACCAGCGACTGGTAGCGGTCGCGCCGGTATTCGACGCCGGCGGTCAGCCGCGACAGCAGATGGACCGTCAGGAAGGCGCTGACGCCCTCGCGGTGGTAGTAGTCGCGGTCGGGGCGGTTGATCAGCAGCGAATAGATGTACGAGTCGATGTCGGACAGGCGCCAGCGATCGCTGGTGTCCACCTGCGAATACGCCGCCGCGCCCAGCTCGGCTATGCGCAGGTCGGGCACCTGCACCTTGGCGCTCATGCGTCCATCGAAGCGCCAGAGCTCGGGAGTGGAATCGGCCTCCAGCGCCCGGTGGCTGTTCACGTTGGCGCCCAGGTCGACGACCAGGTGGGCGCGGTTCTCCGGATCCCAGATGTGCACGGTCTCTTCCAGACCGGGCGCGAAGCTGGTGACCTGGGTGTGGCGGAGCAGCTCGCCGAAGTGCGTGTCGGCAGAGCCGCGGCGTGCGGTCAGGTAGACGACCACCGTCCCTCCCTCCACCGTGAACCAGCGGCGCTCGCTGCGGATGGGGCGCTCGCGGCTGTGGTAGCGACGAACGCCGTCGGCAGCGGGCAGCTCCTCCACCTCCGGCTGCGCGCGGCTGGGCAGATCGCGGCGCTGGGCCCGCAGGAACGGAAAGGCCTCCTGCACGCGGTCGATGCCCTCCTCGAGGTCGGCGTGCACGAAGGGCTTGCCGGGCTCGACCCCCAGCAACGTGCGCACCTCCGCCTCCAGCCGCGGGGCCACGCCCAGGACCTGCAGGCCGGTGGCCTTGCCCTCGTCGATCCGGACGGTCAAGGTGCCCTCCGGCGACAGCTCGGCCTGCAGGCTGGACAGCTCGTAGCCGCGCTGGAACAGGCGGGCCTGGACGCGCTCGAGGCCGGGCCCCACACCCTTCCAGACGATGCCGGGGAAGACCGTGTCTCCCTCGGCCCGCGCCAGCCAGTCGCGCGTGGGCAACGGGTCGGGGCAGCGGCCGTCGCGGTCGGGCAACCGATCGAAGAGCCTCTGCAGCCGGCGCAGGGCCCGGCTGGGCGCGCCGACCCCGGAACGATCGTTGTCCACCTCCTCCTTCATTTCGCGCTCGAATTTCTCCTCCGCCTCGTGCTCGAGCTTGTCCTCCGCTTCCTGATCGGTCTTCTCATCGGGCGCGCGCGCCGCCTGGGTCGCGGGTGCGGTCGCGGCCTGCGACCGCACCCGGCGGCTCTCCACCTCCTCGCGCGAGGGCGACTCCAGCAGCTCTTCCAGCAGATCCTCGGGCTCGAGCTCGCTCACCCCCTCGACCACCACCCGGCGCACAGTGGGATGTTCGGCCACGTTCACCACCAGGGTGGGACCGGCGGCCGGGCCGACCTCGACCACCGGCTCGACGCGCGCAAAGACGCCCAGGCCCACCAGCCGGCGCAGCAGCAGAGCCGCCTGGGCCGCGTCCCAGCGCGCGGGGTGGCCGCCCACCGCTTCCCACAGCGCGTCCTCCTTCAAGGTCGCAAGGCCGGTCACCCGCACCGAGGAGAGGGGCTTGCGCTCGTCGCCCAGCTGGAACACCAGCGCGCGCAGGACTGCATCCAGTCCGGGATCGCCGGTGGCCAGATCGCGGCAGCCTTCTCGCTCCTGCGCCGTCGGGTGGGGAGTCGTGCTTTGCCAGCGGCTCGGGGCCGCCGCGGCGGTGGGGACCAGGGCCAGCGCCAGCAGGCCGCCCAGGGAGGTCGACGCGAACGAGCGAACGGTCATGCGGGAGCGAACAGCAGGCCCCGTGCCAGCGTCGATCCCGCCTTCCATGCGGGTATCCGGCGGCGACCGCAAGTCAGTCGCACATCACCACCGCGCCCTTGATGTGTCTTTGACATCGCCGATTCTGATATGACGTATGAGCGTGTCTGGCCGTCGAGAGGGTCGCGGGTGAGCCGTCGGTTGATGGTGGCGGCGGCCTGGCTGGTGGGCCTGGCGCTGGTGGTGTTGCTGGTCCGCCGCATCGGCGTGCACGGGACGTGGGACGCCCTGCGCGGCGTGCGATCCGGCGTCCTGGCCGTGCTGGCGACCGGGTTCGCCGGCGTGGCCGCCTCGGCCCTGCCCTGGCGCGTGTTGCTGCCGCCCGCCTTCCGGCCGGGCCTGGGCGCGACCGTGGCCAGCCGGACCGCGGCCGCGGGAATGAACGCGGTGTTGCCC
>JBKPRZ010000515.1:0-20274 GCA_046734815.1 Myxococcota bacterium
CAGCTGGAGGTGGCGGCCGCGGAGGCCCCGGCGCCGGCTGCCCCCGATCCCGCCGGCGCGCCCGCTCCCGCCGGTGCGCCCGCCGTTGCCCCCGCCCCACCGGCGGCCCCGCCCATCGAGGTGCTGTCCTTCGGCGGCCGCATCGCCGGTCGGGCGGCGTTGCGGACCTTGGGCCGCCCGCAGTTCTGGCTGCTGGTGGTGACCGTGGCCCTGGTTGTCTGGTTTGTGGCCCGACGATGAACCGGCGAAGGCGAAAGGAGAGTGAGCGATGATTCCTCCGACGTTCGATTACCACGCACCCGCGACCCTGCCCGAAGCGGTGGCTCTGCTCGGCCGCTTCGGTGACGAGGCCAAGGTCCTGTCGGGAGGGCAAAGCCTGCTGCCGCTGCTCAAGTTGCGTCTGGCCCAGCCGGCCCACCTGGTCGACATCGGCCGCATCCCCGGGCTGGACTACGTCGAGGAGGCGGACGGCTTCCTGAAGATCGGCGCCCTGGTGCGGGAGGCGGCCCTGGAAGCGTCGCCGCTGGTCCGCGCGAAATACCCGATCCTGATCGACACCGCCCGGGTGATCGCCGACCCGCTGGTGCGCAACCGGGCCACCGTGGCCGGCAACCTGGCCCACGGCGATCCGGCCAACGACCACCCCGCCACCATGCTGGCCCTCGGCGCGCAGGTGGTGGCCACCGGCAGCAAGGGCACCCGCACCATCCCGCTGGCGAAGTTCTTCACCGGGCTGTTCTCCACGGCCCTGGACCCCACCGAGGTGCTCACCGAGATCCGCATCCCCGTCCCCCCGACCGGCAGCGGCGGGTCCTACCAGAAGCTCGAGCGCAAGGTCGGCGACTTCGCCACCGCCGGCGCGGCCGCCGTGGTGGTGCTGAGCAACGGCGCCATCGCCCGCGCGGGCATCGGCCTCACCAACCTGGGCCCGGTGCCCATCCAGGCCACCGATGCGGAAGCCTACCTGGCCGGCAAGAGACCGGACGAGGCGACCTTCGCCGAGGCGGGCAAGCGCGCCGCCGCCGCCACCAGCCCGAACGCCGATCGCCGCGGTGGCGTCGACTACAAGAAGGAAATGGCCCGGGTGCTGACCATCCGGGCGTTGCGCACGGCCGCCGCGCGCGCAGGAGGCAAGTAGCCATGTCCAGACACGACATCCGCGTGACCGTGAACGGGACCCTTCACAAGGTGCAGGTGGACGCGCGCCTGCTGCTGGTCCACCTGCTGCGCGAGGAGCTGCGCCTGACCGGCACCCACATCGGCTGCGAAACCACCCACTGCGGCGCCTGCACCGTCCTGCTGGACGACGTGCCGGTCAAGTCGTGCACCGTGCTGGCCGTGCAGGCCGACGGCCGCCGCATAACCACCGTCGAGGGCCTGGAGCAGAACGGGAAGCTGCACGCGATCCAGGAGGCGTTCATGAGCCAGCATGGCCTGCAATGTGGCTTCTGCACGCCGGGCATGATGATGACCAGCGTCGCGCTGCTGAAAGACAACCGCAACCCGGACGAGGCGGACATCCGTCGCGCCATCTCCGGCAACCTGTGCCGGTGCACCGGGTACGTGAACATCGTCAAGGCGGTCCAGCAGGCCGCCGTCACGATGAAGGAGACACCATGAGCTCGAATCCAAAGACCTCGGCCGAGGTGTGCGGCATGGGGCACTCGATGAAGCGCAAGGAAGACCCGCGCTTCATCCGCGGCCAGGGCAAATACGTCGACGACATCACGCTGCCCGGGATGTTGACCATGGACATCGTGCGCAGCCCCTTCGCCCACGCCAAGATCAAGAAGATCGACAGCAGCCAGGCGCTGAAGGTGCCCGGCGTGCTGGCGGTGATCACCGGCGAGACCCTGGCCCAGTACAAGCTGCACTGGATGCCGACCTTGATGTCCGACACCCAGATGGTGCTGCCGACCGAGAAGGTGATGTACCAGGCCCAGGAGGTCGCCGCCGTCATCGCCACCGACCGCTACGCCGCCGCCGACGGCGTCGCCGCGGTGGAGGTCGATTACGAGCCGCTGCCAGTGGTCGTCGATCCCTGGAAGGCGCTGCAGCCCGGAGCGCCGGTCCTGCGCACCGACAAGCCCGACAAGAAGGACAACCACATCTTCCACTGGGAGGTGGGCGACCGCGCCGCCACCGACCGCGCCTTCAAGGAGGCGGCGGTCACGGTCAAGCAGCGCATCTACATCCCGCGCATCCACGTGGCCTCGATCGAGACCTGCGGCTGCGTGGCCGCCTTCGACAGGACCGAGGGCAAGCTGACGGTCTGGATGACCACCCAGGCCCCCCACGCCATCCGCACGGTGTTCGCGCTGGTGGCCGGCCACGTGGGCCTGTCCGAGGAGCGGATCCGGATCATCTCGCCGGACATCGGCGGCGGGTTCGGGGGCAAGGTCCCGGTCTACCCCGGCTACGTCATCGCGGTGGCCGCCTCGGTGGTGACTGGCAAGCCGATCAAGTGGATCGAGGACCGGATGGAGAACCTGCAGGCCGACTCCTTCGCACGCGACTACCACATGGACGCCGAGCTGGCCGCGACCAGGGAGGGCGCCATCACCGCCCTGCGGATCAAGACCCTGGCCGACCACGGCTACGCCGACGCCGCCGCCAACCCATCGAAGTTCCCGGCCGGGCTGTTCTCCGTCTGCACCGGCTCGTACGACGTCAAGACCGCCTTCACCGAGGTCGACGGCGTCTACACCAACAAGCCCCCCGGCGGCATCGCCTACCGCTGCTCGTTCCGGGTCACCGAGGCCGCCCACGCCATCGAGCGCATGGTGGACGTTCTGGCCCAGGAGCTGAAGATGGACCCCGCCGACCTGCGCTTCAAGAACTTCATCGCCCCCGAGAAGTTCCCCTACAAGTCGGCGCTGGGCTGGGAGTACGACAGCGGCAACTACCCGGCCGCGCTGAAGAAGGCCATGGACAGGGTCGGCTACGCCGAGCTCCGGCGCGAGCAGGCCGACAAGCGCAAGCGCGGCGAGCTGATGGGCATCGGCATCTCCAGCTTCACCGAGATCGTCGGGGCCGGACCTTCCAAGCACTTCGACATCCTGGGGCTGAAGATGTTCGACTCGTGCGAGATCCGGATCCACCCCACCGGCAAGGCCATCGCCCGCTTCGGCACCAAGTCGCAAGGCCAGGGCCACGAGACCACCTACGCCCAGATCCTGGCCGAGGAGCTGGGCATCCCCGCCGCCCACATCCAGATCGAGGAGGGCGACACCGACACCGCGCCCTACGGCCTGGGCACCTACGCCAGCCGGTCCACCCCCACCGCCGGCGCCGCCGGCGCGGTGGCCGCCCGCAAGATCCGGAGCAAGGCGCAGAAGATCGCCGCCCACCTGCTGGAGGTGAGCGAGGAGGACCTGGTCTGGGAGCCGGGCAAGTTCTCGGTCAAGGGCGCTCCGCAGAAGTCCAAGACCATCCAGGAGATCGCCTTCGCCGCCTACACCAACCACCCGCCCGGCATGGAGGCCGGGCTGGAAGCGACCTCCTATTACGACCCGCCCAACCTGACCTTCCCGTTCGGCAGCTACATCTGCGTGGTCGACATCGACCGCGGCACCGGCGAGGTGAAGATCCGGCGCTTCGTGGCCATCGACGACTGCGGCAACATCATCAACCCGATGATCGTGCAGGGCCAGATCCACGGGGGCCTGACCATGGGCATGGCCCCGGCGCTGCTCGAGGAGATCACCTACGACGAGGACGGCAACATCCAGGGCGGCAGCTTCATGGACTACCTGCTCCCGACGGCGATGGAGACCCCGAGCTGGGAAACCGACCACACCGTCACCCCGTCGCCGCACCACCCGCTGGGCGCCAAGGGCGTCGGCGAGTCGGCGACGGTGGGCGCCCCGCCGGCCATCGTCAACGCCGTGGTCGACGCCCTCGCCCACCTGGGCGTGCGCCACATCGACATCCCCATCACGCCGGAAAAGGTCTGGCGCATCCTCAAGGAGAAGGGTGCCGCCGAGTAGGGCACTTTTCGTCGATCCGGCCACCGCCGTTCGTTGAGAGCGTGCGGTGGCCGGCTCCAGAGTGTCGCCGTTGCTCGCGGTGCTCCTGGGCGCTTGCGTCCAGCCGATCCCGCTCGACAACCGCCCCTGCCCTTGCGTGCAGTCGGCCTATCGTTGCTGCGAACCGGTCCACCTCTGCATCCGGACGAGCCTCGTCTGCCCGGCGCCCACTCCGGGCATCGACGACCCTCCCTCCGGCACGCCGATCGACGGATCCGCAGACCCGGAAGCCGACGCCGGTCCGGGCCCGACGGACAGGGCCCTACCCGCGCCGCCCGCTTCCGCGCCTGCTCCCGCTTCCGCGCCCGCTGACGCCTCGGTGCAAGCCGACGGGCCCGCCCCGCCTCCAGCCGACGCGCCCTCGGTTGCCCCCACCGGGGCCCCGGTCCCGCGCTGGCAGAGCCTGTCGAACACGGGCCTTCCCGATCACGCCGCGCTCGACTTCGATCTCCGCGTGGCCGACGACGGGACCCCGTTCCTGCTCATCTCGAAAGGCACCACGCCGGGTCTTGCCGGGATCACGATCGTGCTTCGCTACGACGGCTCGGCCTGGCAGCAGCTGGGCGCGGACCTTCCCAGCATCGAATACCCCGTCAGCTTCGTGGTGACCGCCGACGGTGTCCCCCAGATCCTGGTCGCGGGCGCGGTTCAGGTGTTCCAGCAGGGCCGCTGGCAGCCGCTCGCGGCGCCGGCGCCGCCGTCGGTGCTCACTTCCACAGCACCGGTGTGTCTGGCGCGCGACGGGCAGGGGCGCCTGTACGCGTTCGCGCGCGCGGCCGGCGACGACGATCAGCTGGGGGTGATGCGCCTGTCGGGCGGCCGCTGGCGGCTGCTCGGGCCGCCCGACAGCTTCGGAGTCATCTCACCGTCGTTCCAGCTGGCCGCCGACCGGGACACCGCCTACGTCGCGACCACCGCTACCGATGGTTCCGAGATCAACGTGCGGCGCTGGGACGGCAGCGCCTGGGTGACCATGGGAGGCGGATCGATCAAGGCCTTCGGCGGCGCGTTCGCCGTGAGCAGCGACGGCACCGCCTACTTCGTCAGCGAGGCCTCCCTGGGCATCCGACCCTCGCGCGCCACCGCGACCCAGCCGTGGATGGACCTCCCTGTCCTGTACATGCCAGCGGGCGTGTCCGATGTTCTCCCGGACATCGCGCTGGGCCGCGACGGCGCCCTGCACATCGCCTACGCCGCCGACCGCGACCCGGGCCCGGACATCGTGCCGGGCCCGCTGGTCACGCTCCTGGTGGGCGACACCTTCGTCGATCTTCCCGTCGCCGGCCTGGATCCCAGCCTCTTCGACCACATCAAGGTGCGCATCGCCCCGCGCGCCGGCGGGGAGGTGGTCTACGTGGCCTACTCGCGCGAGATGCAGGTGGTGGTCAAGAGGATCGAGCGCTGACCGTATTCGGACGCGTGGGATCGAGCAGCCCCCGGCCTGCTTGCGGAAGCGGGGTGCCGGGTGCAGGCTGGTCCGCGAGATCGGCAGGACATCAAAAGGGAGGGTTCACCCATGGCGAAGGTTGCGATTCATCCCGCGGTCGACAAGGGCCTTGCGCCCGCTGCCAAGGACTTCGCGGGCGGCACGTTGCGCTGCCTGTGCACCAGCAACCCGGTCGAAGTGGTCATCAGCTCGCAGTCCGCACACAACCACGTGTGTGGCTGCACCAAGTGCTGGAAGCCCAAGGGCGCGCTGTTCTCGCAGGTCGCGGTCGTCCCCCGCGACAAGGTGAAGGTGACCAAGAACGGCGACAAGCTGAAGGTCGTCGACTCGACGGCCCTGATCCTCCGCCACGCCTGCCGCGAATGCGGCGTGCACATGTACGGACCGGTCGAGCGCGAGCACGCGTTCACGGGGCTGGCCTTCATCCACACCGAGCTGTCGAAGGAGAGCGGGTGGTCGCCGCCCGGCTTTGCGGCCTTCGTGTCGTCGGTCATCGAGTCCGGCGCCAGGCCGCAGCAGATGGAGGCGATCCGGGCGTCGCTGCGCGAGCTGGGCCTCGAGCCCTACGACTGTCTGTCGCCCGCGCTGATGGACGTCATCGCCACCTTCACCGCCCGCAAGTCGGGCGTACTGAAGGACTGAGGCCGTTTCCCGACCAACCCGCGGCCCGTCACGATCGATCCGCGTGACGGGTCCGCGGAGGACAATGGCCCCACGCAAATCGGGCGGCGGCGCTGGCCAGCATCGCGACCGGTCTCATATCGGTGGACGGGTTCGCGAGTCAGCTGGGAGGCACAGGTATGTCCAGGTTGTTGCAATACACGTACGGATTGGCTTCATTGGGGATCGCGCTCATCGGAACCACGGCCTGCGAGGGCCCTTCATCGGTCGATCTCAACGGCGGCGGCAGGACCGAAGAGCCGGATGCGGTCAGGCAGGCTCTGAAGAGCTTCGCCCGGAAGTTCAAGGTCACGGCCAGAGAGCCGCTGATCATCGAAACACGCGGCGGACAGACGATCCGGGTCCGCCTGGCCGACGTCGAGGTGGAGCTGGCTGAATCGACCAGCACCGCCACCCGGGCGCGGACCCCCGTCGTGGACACCACCATTCCGGCAGACGCCGCCCGGCGGGTTCCCACGCCCGCGACCTTCCAGGCCGACGTCCCCTGCTCGGGCGTCGCGACCCGCGCGCACGTGCCCGTCCCCGACGTGAGCATCGGCCCCGAAGTCCCCGACAGCAGCGTCCCGTCACGCGTGCGCGTGCCCGCCATCGAGGTGACGCCGGCCGAAGAGGGAATGTCCGTGATCGCCACCCGGGTGCGGATACCGGCCGGGCAGATCGAAGCACCCCGCCAGACCGACGTGCCCCCCGGCTCGGGCACCGCCGCCCTGGCCGAGCACCGCTCCGGCAAGAAGGTGGTTGTGGCGATCCCCGCCATCAGCGTCGGCCTGATCGACGCCACGGACCCCCGGGCGGCACAGACGCTGTTCCTGGCCGTGCCCACCCGGAAGGCCGATTCGGCGACCTTCGTGTCGATCAAAGTCCGGAAATGAACGTCCGGGCCCCGGCGGTCAGTCGACGACCCGGGTCTTGCAACCGAAACGGAGGTCGACCCTCGACGTGGGGTCGCCCTCCAGCGACTTGCAAGAGCGATCGCAGATGACCACCCGGCCGGGCGTGCCGCCGATGGCCGGGTCGGTGTCGTAGTACCAGCCGCCGCGCGTGGGATCGCAGCCGGCGGCGTCGCGAACGTAGGGAAGGTCCTCGTCCCGCATGGCGCCGCTCACGTGCACGTTGACCTTGCCGTAGTCCAGCACGCCGTCCCGGGGCTGCGGGATGGCGAAGTCACAGCCCACGGTCAGCGTCCGGATCTGGTTGAACGTCTCCTGCAGCCGGGTGGTCAGATCGGTTCCCGGCGTGATGACGAACGGGGTGGTGCCGCCCGCGCTGGCCAGCCTCGCGGCGATGTCGGCGGCCCCCCTGGCCATGTTGTCCGGGGTGAACACGCCGACCACGAAGGTCGGGATGGAAGGGTTCATCTGCCGGGCCGAAGTGATGGGAAGGGAGATGGCATCATCCGTCCGCGGCTCGCATTCGGTGGGCAGCCCGTCGGTGACCACCACCAGCGCTCCCCGCTGCGCGGGGCTGGAAGCCAGGTGAGCCGCCAGCTGAGCCAGCGCCCCCTGCACCGCCGGCCCCGTGGGCGTGCCGAAGGTCAACGCCTTGGCCGCATAGACCGCCATGAACCCGGGAGCGGCCGAGGGGAGCTCGCCGAAATCCACCGCCGGTTTGCGGTAGTCGCCCACCTCGCAGCTGGGCGGCGATCCCGGGCACGGCTGCGGACTGGGCGGATCGAACGGCATGCAGGTGAGCCCGGCCGGGCAGGGACACGCCGGCGTCGGCCCCGGTGGGTTGTTGGGCCCCACGCAGATTCCTCGAAAGCACGTGGTGGGAACGGGAAAGAACTGGAGCGCCACCCGCAGCCCCGCCGATCCTGGATCGGACACGAACGCGCCCAGCGCGCTCTTGGCCATGTCCCACTTCGACAGGGCGGTTCCGGGAACCGCCTCCGCCATCGACGCGGAGACGTCCACCAGGAACAGCAGATTGACCGACGAACGCTGGGCCGTGTGGGCCTCCGCCACGCAGCTCTCCACCGCCCCGGAAGGCGGCGGCGGCGGCGCGGGGGGCGGCAACGAGAACCCCGGCCCCCCCGCACCGCTCCCGGGCTCCTGTCTACCGGGCCCTCCCGGCGCCGTGCCCCCCGGTTGCTCGACGAGTCTGGGTCGGTGGCAGGCGCCCGCCCCGAGAACACCGATCACGACAGCCAGGCTGGCAAGGCGCGGGTACTTCATCGACAGACTCCCATCGAAGCCGTCAATATGATGTCAGACCGCCGAGAGACGAGTGCCTCCTCCCACCGCGCTCGCCCTTTCGTCACGCCCTTTGAGCGATTCGGGCGCAGTTTCCGCAGGAAGGCGCGTCCAACTGGAACCGCAACCGTTTTCGCCCAGGACCAGAGATGCCGTTCACCAGCCAGGATCGTTTCGATGTCCGCTGCGAGTGGGGCCCACGAGCAGCCGCTGCCCTGGAAGGCTGTCGGACGTTCATCGTCGTCGACGTGCTTTCGTTCTGCACCTGCCTCGCCGTGGCCGCCACGCGCGGCATCGAGATCGTTCCCTGCCATTACAAGGACGACGAGGCGAGGGAGCTGGCGAACCGGCTTGGAGCGTCGCTCGCCGGACCGAGAGGCAGCCGATATTCCCTGTCACCGACGTCCCTGGTGAACGCGCCCGGCGACATGGTGCTCGTCTTGCCCTCGCCCAACGGCGCCACGGTCTGTCTCGAGGCGTCCGCGCGCGGACACGTGCTGGGCGGATGCCTCCGCAATCGATCGGCGGTGGCCCGTCGCGCGCTCGCCCTGGGTGGCCCATTCGGGATCATTCCCGCGGGCGAGCGCTGGCCCGACGGCACCTTGCGGCCCTCGTACGAAGATCTCCTCGGCGCCGGGGCCATCGCCGCCGCCCTCACCGGATCTCGATCCCCGGAGGCCCAGGCCGCCGCCGCCCTGTTCGAGTCCACCGCGGACCGGATCCGGGAGTCGCTCCTGTCGTGCTCGTCGGGCCGCGAGCTGGTCGAGCGTGGGTTCTCCGACGACGTCCTCATGGCCGCCGAGCTCGACGTCGAAGACGTCGCCCCGGAGCTCGCGGCCGGCAGATTCAAGGCCCCTGCGGGCGTGGGCCAAGGGTGAGTCCGTAGACCACCTCGTCCACGAGCGCGCCCGAGCGTCCGCGGTGGTCGGCAGGGCGGACCTCTTCGAGCTGCATGCCCAGCTTCTCCATCACCCGCCGCGAGCGCACGTGGAGCGCGTCCGTGGACGCCCAGATCCGGACCAGCCGAAATGTCGGAACGGCCCAGTCGATGGCCGAGCGCGCCGCCTCGACCGCCAGACCTCGCCCCCACCAGGCCCGACCGATGGCGTAACCGAGCATCGCCGACCGCCCCGCCGGGTCCACCTCGAAGTTGACCGTGCCGATCAGCGCCTCCGCCAGCACGACCGCAAATGTGGGCGAGCGTTCCCACGGCTCCGACATGTTCAGCGCCACGAACGCCTCCGCGTCGGCCCTGGTGAACGGCTGCGGAACGTGCGGCAACCACCGGGCGAACTCCGGATCGTCCCGGTAAGCCAGCGCGTCTGCCACATCGTCCGCCCGGAACGGCCGCAACAGCAGCCGCTCGCTGCGGATCTGCGTCGGCGCTGCCATGGTCCGCGGGCGGTCGTTCGCGACGACTTCGCGGTCAGACGTCGCCGAGCAACCGGTTCATGTTGGCGCGCTCCCAGGCGGAGGCGCGGTGGTAGTCGGCGAAGGTGCGTTCCTCGGCCAGGAACTCCTTGGTGTGGAAGCAGCGGCGGTCGCCCTTGCGGACCACGGCGTGCTTGCCGTGCAGCATCTCGTGAAAGACGATCCAGGCGACGAAATATTCGGGCACCGACGGGTGGTCGAGCACCGGGTGGATGCGGATGATCCGGTCCTCGACGGCGAAGCTGCCCATCTTGATCGACCGGCGTGGGCGGCGGCGGCGCGGGGCCGCCCCCCAGGTGATGCGCGCGTCCAGCCGGCCGGCGAAGTAATGGGTGTTCAGACGGTCGAAGATCACCTGCAGGTCGTGGGTGCGACCGACGGTGCGCATGACCACCCGGCGCGCGCGCAGCGGCCGGCGCGGGATCACGTGCTGGTTCTTCTCGATGAACGCGCCGATGGTCGCCGAGGCGCGCGGGTCGTTGTGGACCACGTAGCGCGCCAGCGCCCGCAGCAGGGTCGCGTCGGCCGCGGCGAACATGCGGTGCACGCGCACCGAGTAGGCGGCGCTCCCGCGGCGCACGGTGACCATCGTGTAGCGGTTGTCGGTCAGCTTCACCCGCAGCTCGCGGCCGGGCGGCAGCTGCGCGGCCAGGCTGCGCTCCAGGCGCACCTCCTCCAGCGGGCGGTCGCTGCCGGCCAGCGCGAGGCGGGCGGCCGAGGGCGTCCGTAACCCGCGCCGGGACTGGCCCGGGGGGCGGGCGAACGGGAAGGCCAGCTGGTCGTCCGCGGCCGGCTTGCCGCCGCGGGGGTCCGGCGGGGGCTCATGGACCCGAGCCGTGGCGGTCCCTCGCTTCCTCCCGTCCATGAGAAGAGGAGTTTCTAACATCGAGCCGTTCGTGCCGTCAGGTTTGTCTGGAAAGGCTTGCATGGGGAAAGGTGGGTACCGGGGAGACTCTTCTTCGCTCCGCGGCGAAAATGCTAACAACCCCCACCTCCTGTGCGCAAATTCCGTATCGCTAGGCAGTTATTTGACTTTCTCTGTGGACAAAGCGGCCCGTCGAGAACCACGCCGGACCGCGTGGTCCTACATAATCTTACGTCAACTTACACTGGAGCCAACGCCGCCCGTCGCACGGCACCCGATTGCCCCGCTCGGGTCGCCGCCGTAGAAGCGCTGGGGTGCAAGTCGAGGTTCTGTTCTTCGCGGTCCTGCGCGAGCGGGCCGGGCGCGAGCGGCAGACGCTGGAGCTGCCCGCCGGCGCCACGGTCGCGGCGCTGTTCGAGCAGCTGTCGGTCGAGCTGCCGTTCTTCGCCGGGCTGAAGGGCCGGCTGCAGGTGGCGGTCAACCGTCAGATCGTGCCGCTGCAGCACCCGCTGGCCGCCGGCGACGAGGTCGCGCTGATCCCGCCGGTCTCGGGCGGCGCCGATCCGCGCCGCATCGCCGTCAGCGATCAGCCGCTCTCGCTGGCCGAGGTGGCCGCCTCGGTGGAGTCCGCCTCGCAGGGCGGCGTGGTCACCTTCACCGGCAACGTCCGCCGCCAGGGCGCCGTCCCCGACGTGACCCGCCTGGAATACGAAGCCTACGTGCCCATGGCGGTCGAGGTGCTGACCGCGATCGCGCGCGAGATCGAGCTCGAGTACCCCGGCGTGCAGGTGGCCATCCACCACCGCATCGGCACCCTGCTGGTGGGCGAAGCCGCCGTGATCATCGCCGCCTCCGCCCCCCACCGCGCCGAGGCCTTCGCCGCCTGCCGCGTCGCCATCGAGCGCCTCAAGCAGCGCGCCCCGATCTGGAAGAAGGAGATCGGCGAGAGCGGCGCCGTCTGGGTGGGAATGGGGCCCTGACGGACGACGGCCCCCGACGCCCTACTTCGCGCGCAGGCGGCTGCGCACCAGCAGGCGGTTGATCAGCAACAGCGCGTTCGCGTCCAGCTGGACGAACCTGACGCCCATGCCGCGCGGGCGCTCGCTGACCCGGACCACCTCGCCCTCGGTCTGCAGCACCTCGGGATCGTCCAGCAGCACCGTGAAGTGCAGGCGCAGCCGGGTGCCGACCGGCCAGGGGTCGCGCGTGCGCATGAAGCAGCCGGTCTGCGAGATGTTGCTGACGTAGCTGGTGAACTTCGCCAGCGAGTCGAATTCCAGGTTGATGGCCACCCGCCGGGGGCGCGCCACCTTGGTCCTGGTCCTGGGTCCCGCACCCGCCGGTGCGCGCTTGACTGCCTGCCGCTCAGCCGCCGTGAGGTTTGACCGGTTCCGCAACGCCACCCTCCATCCTGTCCCTCGATTCGCTGCCCTCGCTGTCCTCGCCGCCCGCGCCGCCCTCGCCGCCCGCCTCGGCCGGCCGCTCGGTCGATTCGCCGTTGCGCACCATCGGCCCCGTGTCGGCGGCCGCCGCCGCCCCGCCAGGCATCGGCTCGGTGGGCGTGGCGCCGGGCGAGCCACCGGTGCGCGATTCCATCGCCGCGGCGTGGTCCACCACGTGCTGCTCGCGCACCTCGGTGAACATCTCGGCCAGCGCCTCGGCGTTCACGCTCTGGCGCTCCTCCTCCTCCAGCATGGCCTCCACCTCCTCGGGCGAGGCCAGCACCTGCTTGCGGCGGCGGCGGCGCGACTCGAACTTGTCGGCGTCCCGGCCACCCAGGTCGGTCTTCTCCAGCGGCTTTTCCCCCGGCGACCGGATCTCGAAGTCCTCCAGATGGAACGAGCCGCGGCCCTTGACCACGATCCGCTTCTGCAGGCGCTTCTCCATGTCGTCGAGGAAGGCGCGATCGGTGGTGGCCAGCGACTGGGCCACGTCGGGGTGCACCTCGACGATGACGGTGTCGCCCTCGATCAGGCTGCCCAGCCGGCGCAGCTCGCGCATCAGTTCATACGCGATGGTCCGGCGCGACTTGGTGTAGCCCTTGCCCTCGCAGTGCTGGCAGGGCTCGGTCAGGTTGTGCAGCAGCGACTCGCGCGTCCGCTTGCGCGTCATCTCCACCAGCCCCAGCTCCGAGATGCGGGTCACGGTGGCCTTGTTGCGGTCGCGTTTCAGGAAATCGTTGAAGGACCGCATCACCTTGTCGCGGTTCGATGCGCGGTCCATGTCGATGAAGTCGACGACGATCATCCCGCCGATGGACCGGATGCGCAGCTGCTCGGCCACCTCGCGGGCGGCTTCGAGGTTGGTCTGGGTGATGGTGTCCTCGAGGCTCTTCTTGCCGACGAAGCGCCCGGTGTTCACGTCGACCGCGGTCAGCGCCTCCATCTCGTCGACGATCAGGTAGCCGCCGGACTTCAGCCAGACCTTGCGCTCCAGCGCACGGTCGATCTCGATCTCGATGCCGTAGCCGTCGAAGATCGGGTCGGGGCCGTCGTACAGCTCGATCAGTCCGGAGAAGTCCGGCATGAAGGTCGAGATGAACTTCTTGATGCGGTCGTACTCGGGCCGCGTGTCGATGATCAGCTTCTCGACCTCGGGCGTGAACAGGTCGCGCACGGTGCGCAGCAGCAGATCGAGATCGTTGTAGATCAACGAGGGACAGCGGGCGTGTTCAATCTTGGCGACGACCTCGTTCCACATCTTGATGAGGAACGCCATGTCGGCGCGCAGGTCCTTTTCCGGCACGCCCTCGGCCACCGTCCTCACGATGAAGCCCGAGCCCGGAGGCCGCATCTGCTCGACGATGTCGCGCAGGCGGCGGCGTTCCTTGTCCGAGGAGATCCGCCGCGAGATGCCGATGTGATCGACCGTCGGCATGAACACCAGGTGCCGGCCGGGCAACGAGATGTAGCGCGTGGTGCGCGCACCCTTCGTGCTGATCGGTTCCTTGGTGACCTGAACGACGATCTCCTGGCCTTCCTTCAGCAGCTCCTCGATGCGGGCACCGTTTCCACCGGACGGCGGGTCGTCGTCGTCCGAGTCGCTCCGCGATTCGCCGGCGGTGACCAGGCGCTTGAGGTCGTCGGGCGTCCCGCGCACGTCCGAGACGTGTATGTACGCCGACTTCTCCAGGCCAATGTTCAGGAAGGCGGCCTGCATGCCCGGGAGCACACGCTCGACCCGGCCCTTGTAGATGTTGCCCGCGATGCCCCGCTCGCGCTTGCGCTCGATGTAGAGCTCCGCGAGGAGTCCCCCCTCCACCAACGCGACGCGGGTTTCGGGGCCGTCCGCGTTAACTACGAGGAGACTGTTCGGCATCGCCGACTATGAAAAAAGAACGCGTCGGCGGCTCGTAGGCTGACGCGAATGTCAGAGTCCATGGGATAGGCGTGTTAGATGCCCGACCACCTGTAACACGGAAATGCCAGAATTTCAAAGAGATTGGCCAACAACGCGGGCCCCCTGAAGGCGGGCACGGGGCTTGCTGGATACCCAGACAAGCAGCGACGAACGGCGGTTTCCTCCGGACGTTGCTCCTCCTCCCACCTTCGAAAAGCTTAATCCTTTCCCTTAATACCTAGCCAAGCCTACCCTTTCCTTAGCTTGACGTGTAAAGGACGAAGCCTCCCCGGCACATAAGCCGCGGAGGCTTCGTCTGTTTTGGGCCGATCGGGTGTGCGGTCGGTCAGCGTAGGTGCTGGTAGGCGTACACGAAGGCGCCCACGAACAGGACGGCGTCGATCCGGTCGAGCATGCCTCCGTGGCCCGGGATCAGGCGGCCCGAGTCCTTGGCGCCCGCCGCGCGCTTGATCATCGATTCCAGGAGATCGCCGGTCGGCCCCAGGATGCCCGTAGCCAGCCCGATCGCGAGGCAGTCGGGGACGGTCAGTGCCCGGAAAAACGTGGCCCGGGCGACGAACATGAAGATCACGCCGGCCAGCAGACCCCCGATCGCGCCCTCGACCGTCTTTCCCGGCGAGATCTCGGGGGCCAGCTTGTGCCGTCCGAGCGCCCGGCCGGTGAAGTACGCCCCGGTGTCGTTGGCGAACGACACCGCCACGGCGATGGTGACCCACAGCGGCCCATCGGGAAGATCCCGATGCATCAGCGGCAACGCCACCACCAGCCCCCCGACATAGAAGATCCCGAAAGCCGCCAGCGCCAGCCGCGCGGTGGCGGCGGGCAGGTCGCCCTGGCGCCGCTGTCGGAGCACCACCGCCACTGACATCAGGATCAGAGCGGCCATCGCCCACAACAAACCGAGGTCGGGCCGCACATAAAGCGCCGCCGCGAACACGGTGCCGGCCACGACCAGCATCGCGCGCAGCCAGGATTGCTCAGGCGGAAGCGTCAACGCGCCGTATTCGTGGAGCCCGACCGCCACCGCCAGCAGCGCGAGCGAAGCGAACCCCCACGGCTCGCGCCAGAACACGAGCAGCCCGACCAGGGGCAACCCCACCACCGCCGACAAGACCCGCAGGAGAAGGTTGCGCCCAGGCACCCGGACTAACCGTGGGTCCGGATCTGCTCGCGGGTGCGGCCGTAGCGCCGCTCGCGCCCGCGAAACGATTCGAGGGCGTTCAGGAACTCCTGCTTGCCGAACTCGGGCCACAGCGTGTCGGTGAAATACAGCTCGGCGTAGGCCGCCTCCCACAGGAGGAAGTTCGACAGCCGGACCTCGCCCGAGGTGCGGATCAGGAGATCCAGCTGCGGCATGCCGCCGGTCTGGAGCATCGCCGAGAAGCGCTCCTCGTTGACGTCTTCGGGCTTGAGCGCCCCGCGCGAGGCCAGCTCGACCAGCGCCTGGGTGGTCGACACGATCGATTCGCGCCCGCCGTACGACAGCGCCAGGCACAGGGTCATGGCGCGGTTGCCGGCCGAGTCGCGCATCAGCGCCTCGAGCGGGTCGCGGACGAAGTCGGGCAGCCGTTCCGAATCGCCGATGGTGGTCAGGCGGATGGCGTTGTCCATGATCTCCGCGCGCTCCTCGATCAGGAAGTCGCGCAGGAGCTGCATCAAGGTCCCGACCTCGTCGTCGGGCCGCTGCCAGTTCTGGGCGGAGAAGGCGTAAAGAGTGAGCGCCCGCAGCCCCACCTCCCTGGCAGTCCGGACCACCTGGCGAACCGACTTGGCGCCCTGTCGGTGTCCTTCCGCACGCGGCAGCCCCTTCCGCTGCGCCCAGCGCCCATTGCCGTCCATGATGATCGCAACGTGACGCGGCAAGAGCGCGGGATCCAGGGACATGCGGCGTCTTCCGGTATCACAGGTATCGCGCGCATTCAACGTCGTACGCGGGACCCTCAGAGTACGCGGATCACTCGGAGCCGCGCGTTGAGCGGGCGGCGATAATGGACTACGCTGCGGGTGCCATGAAAGGACAGGAAGACATCGAGTCGTACCTGCTGAAGATCGGTCTTCCCTTCGAGGCGATCGCCCCGGGGATGTGGAACATCAAGGCCGAGCACGAGAACCTGGTGGTGAGCATCGCCGGACCGGTGGTCGTGTTCCGGTCCAAGGTGATGGACCTGCCGCCGTCCAACCGCGAGAGCCTGTTCGAGGCCTTGCTCCGCCTGAACACCACCGAGATGGTGCACGGCGCATTCGGGATCGAGGACAACTCGATCGTCATCGTGAACGCCCTGTCGCTGGAGAACCTCGACTTCAACGAGTTCTCGGACGTCGTCGACGACTTCGGCTTGGCGGTGAGCAAACACTATCCCACACTTTCCAAGTTCAGGCCTGCGGCGGCCTAGCCGGGCGCGAGCGACGGCGGCGGCCACCGGCCATTTTGGGGACAAGACATGGGAATTTTTTCGCGACTGGGCACGCTCATCAAGTCGAACCTCAACGAGCTGATCTCGCGGGCGGAAGACCCGCAGAAGATGCTCAACCAGATCGTGCTCGACATGCAGAACCAGCTGGTCGAGGCGAAAAAGCAGGTGGCGGTGTCGATCGCCGACGAGAAGCGCCTGCGCAAGCAGCTGGACGAGCAGGGCGAGCTGGCCAAGGAGTGGGAGCGCAAGGCGATGATGGCGGTGCGGGCGGGCGACGACGTGCTGGCCAAGGAGGCGCTCCGCCGCAAGGGCGAGCACGACAACCAGGTGGGCGAGTTCAGCAAGCAGTGGGAGCTGCAGAAGCAGGCGGTCGACAAGCTGAAGGACCAGCTGCGCACGCTGAACGACAAGATCGAAGAGGCCAAGCGCAAGAAGAACATCCTGATCGCCCGGCAGAAGCGGGCCGAAGCCCAGCGGGCCATCCAGGACACGATGCGGGGCCTGTCCGACACCAGCGCCTTCGACAGCTTCGACCGCATGGCGCAGCGGGTGGATCAGATCGAGGCCGAGGCCGAGGCCGCCACCGAGCTGGGCGGCGAGCTGACCGGCGATACGTTGCAGCAGAAGTTCAAGGCCCTGGAGGGCACCGGCGCGGGCGCGGACCACGCCCTGGCCGAGCTGAAGGCCAAGATGGGCCTGGGACCGGCTCCGGAAGTGAAAGCCGCTTTGCCCCCACAGAATCGGCGCGTGGCTGTCGAAGAAGAGACCGAGGAGGCGAGCGTCGAGGTCCCACCATCCAGCAAGACCGGCAAGACCGGTAGCTGATTTCCAGCCAGGGTGGGTCCGGGTGGGCGCTCGGAGGGTTCGAGCGAGCGGGCATGAGTAGCAAGCGGGCGCGTACGGTCGCAGAGATCTTGTTGAGGCACGCCGAGGCCCGGTCCAGCGGCGTGCTCGCCCTGACCCGCGGGCAGGTACGCAAGCAGCTGTACCTGAAGGACGGGGTGCTGGTGTCCGCCGACTCGAACCAGCGCGAAGAGGCGCTGGGGGCGGTGCTGGTGGCCCTGGGGCTGATGCCGGCCTCGCGGATGAACGAGCTTCTGGCCGAGATGAAGACGCGCGGCCAGAAGATGGGGCGGGTGCTGGCCGAGCTGGGCTGGGTCAGCCCCGACGACATCCTGATGGCGCTGGCCGAACAGGTGCGCGGGCGGGCGGTCAGCTGCCTGCGCTGGGCGGACAGCGAGACCAGCTTCACCGAGACCACCGCCTTCGTGGGCGGGCTGATCGAGCACCACTTCGAGCTGGGGTCGCTGGTGTTCAACGGCCTGCGCGACACCTGCACCTTCGACCTGCTGGCGGCCACGCTGGATCAGGAGAGCAGCCGGGTGGTGCGGCTGAGCGAGCGCTTCGAGAAGTACCGGCTGGACTTCATGGGCGCCTTCGGACCGCAGGTGGCCGAGGTGCTCAACTCGGGGGTGGAGATCGCCCAGCTGGTGCTGCGGCCCGACGCCATCGTGCTGGCCTACGGGCTGGACGCGTTGATCGTCACCGGGCTGGACCTGGCGGACGAGGACAAGCCCGAGGCCTTCGCCGGCGAGGCGACCACGCGCGACCCGTCGCCGCTGGGGATCGGGATCGATTCGCTGGCCGAGCTGGTGCGCTCGCCGACGGCGGCCACGTTGCGCAAGTTGCCCGAGCGGGGCACCGGCACCGGGGCGGGCGAGCCCGCGCTGCCCGCCGATCTGAAGGTGGAGTACCTGGAGATCCACGGGCGCACGCCCGCCCAGGTGCTGGGCGTCGAGCCCAACGCCACCCAGGAACAGATCTCGCGCGCGTACGAGGCCAAGCGGGCGCGCATCGTGGAGCTGGCCACCCTGGCTCCGCACCGGCCGATGCTGGAGGAGATGCTGGAGGCCTACGCCCGCGCGCGGGCCTCACTGGCCGGCCCGGCGGGCGGGGCGAGCGAGCCCAGCCCGGCCGAGGCCTGGACCGCCAACACCACCCAGGGCGGGTCGATGGATCCCCTGGGCGCCGAGCTGGCCTTCGTCGACGGGCGCGGCCTGCTGGAGACCGGCCAGGCCGCCGAGGCGATCCCGCACCTGCAGCAGGCGGTGGACTCGCGCCCCGACCAGGCCGCCTACCACGCCTGGCTGGCCTGGGCGATCTGGCAAGCGCGCGGCCGCCCCGGCAGCGGCGAGGTGCGCGACCGCCTGGCGCACGCGCTGGTGCTGGACCCCGACTCGGTCGAGGGGCACGCGCTGCTGGGCGCGTTCCTGTGCGAGGTGGGCGACGCGGCCGGCGCGCGCGTGCACCTGGAGCGCACCTTGGCCCTGCGCCCCGAGCAGGGTGAATCGATCGACCGGCTGGTCGGCATCTATCTCGACGGGGACGAACCCGAGCTGGCCGAGAAGTTGTACCAGAAGCTGATCGCCGCCCTGGCCGAGCGCTACCCGGTCCTGCGCGCACGTCTGTGGCACGGCCTGGGCCGTCTGTACGAAGGCCCGCTGGGCGACGCGGCCGCCGCCGCCCGCGCGCACGAGAGCGCCGCCGCGATCGAGACCGCGTGAACGCGGCGGGCCAGGCGCCCGCGCACGCCCGGGCAACGATCCCGCGCCCGCCGCGGTCGATCACGTTCGTACGCCGCACGTAGGCGTTCGTATGTTTCGTAATCGAGTTAACGCGAAAAAACATCGCCGACTCCGTTGACGGGGCGGCGAACGCGGTAATATAAAACCGTCGCCGATGACGGGGCGGCTCGAGGCGCGATGTTCGACCGGGGACCGGGAAGGAGGGTGTCAGGGTGCGCGGGGAGCCGGAACATCTGCAGCGCGAGGGTCCTGTCTCGCCGGGCTCGGAATGCCGCGGCTGACCGCTGGCCCAGTGGCCAGGGGATTGCCGTGAGGCGGGAAACATTGTTATAGGGAGAACAGCAAACACCGGCGGAGAAAAGCCCGGTCCCCACAGGTGTACGGCGGCCTGCGGGTAGCCGGGAGTGGGCCGCCCAGACCGGTGAAGACCGGGAGGAAGAGCAAGCGAGATGTCACAGAATCAAAACCACACCACAGCCAAGTTCAACGGAGTCAAGGTCTTCTCCGCGACCATGGCCCAGGAACGCGAGAACCTCGGTGAAAAGGTGACGGCGTGGATCCGCGAACATCCCGCACACCAGGTGGTCGACACGATCGTCACGCAGTCATCCGACGAGGCCTTCCACTGTCTGGCCATCACGGTGTTCTACTGGGAGGACCGCGCCGCAAAGTGAGCGGCCGCCCTTGATGCAAGCTCGCCGATGTTTACTGTAGAAAGTTGAAACGAAAGATAGGGGGGCGAAACAGGCTCGACGGGGGACGTAGAGTTCAGGTCGCGTGCCGAGGTGCCCGAGGCCTCGTAAAAAACGGGCAAACCACATCTGCGAACGACAACGCGTTCGCTCTGGCCGCCTAAACAGCGTTAGCTAGACCACGACCCGAGGATGCGTCCGCGGCCTCGGGAAGTGGGGACTTCGCGGGCTGGTGATCACGCAGAGTTTTCCGGCGTGATCGCGAGATTCAGGGAAGGCTGGTGTTCGGGACGCCTCGCCGGTGGGCCAACCCGACCACGAGACTTAAATCGCCGGATACGCACGTAGCGTCCTGTCCCGAGCGCTTCCGGACCCGGGGGCAGTACCCGGCGCCTCCACAGTGTTTCTAACTACTTACGACTGATTTTCCTTCTGTTGCCGTTACGTGGCCTCATACCGCGTGGGTGATCGCGCGAGGGCCGCTCGGGTGAGGACGCGAAGGTGGTCTGCTCGTAGCGGTGGGGCGCGACGGGGTGGTCGCTTATCCGCTGGTCGCTATGGCCAGGCTGGCTCCGAACC
>JBKPRZ010000516.1:0-3439 GCA_046734815.1 Myxococcota bacterium
GTGATCGGGCACGAGGTGGCGCACAACCGCGGGTACCAGCACCCGATGAACAACAGCTCGCCGTCTCTCGACTACCTGAAGGCGCTGGAATACCGCTACACGATCAACGAGCAGCTGGAGGCCTGCTCGCGCGCGATCTCGAACGAGGGCAAGCTGGTCGGCAACGGGCCCCGGCGGGACGACCTCCAGCGGGAAACGCGGCTGGCGCCGACCGGCTGGGCGGGCGGGACCGGGTTTTACAACCAGTGTCCGGCGGGGCTGATCGCGATGGGCGTCCATGTGCGGTCGGGGACCTACGTCGATGCCATCGGGCTGTCCTGTCGCGCACCGGATGGCAACGGAACCATCACGCGCACCGGACTGTCCGGGGGTGATGGGGGCGAGGCGCGGCCGCTGGAGTGCCAGGCGGGGGAGGTGCTGGTCGGGCTGTACGGGCGCGCGGCCAGCGTCAACGATCGGGTGGGGGCGCTGTGCGCGTCGGCGGCGTCGGTGCGGAACGGCTCGGTCGCCTCGACCCGGCGGGACCTGGCCGGAGGCGATGGAGGGCACCCGTTCGTGCGCCGCTGCCCGGCGGGGATGGCGGTGCGCGCGATCAAGGGCAAGGCGGCCAACGTCGTCGACCGGATCGAGCTCGAGTGCCAGGCGCTCGATCACGTCGACGCCGTGGTCCAGCACCGGCTCGACTACGCGGGCGGCACCGGCGGCAACACCGCCACCTTCGAGACCTGCGCGGGCCGCGCCGCTCTGGTGGGGCTGACGTTCCACACCGGGGACCGGGTGGATCGCCTGGGCGGCAAGTGCATGCCGGTGACCTCCTGCGCGGGCTGCTCGCCGCAGCTGCGTACGTCGGTGGACGACGACTATCCCTACATGATGCCGGCCTGGGGCGGCACCGGCGGTTACACCGAGGAGGCCACCTGCGCTGATGGCAAGGCGCTGGTCGGCGTCGAGGTGTGGAAGGAGGACTCGGGCGTGAACGGGGTCCGGGGGCTGTGCGCGGACCCGGGTGCCTGGTTCGCGGGCTCGCCGGGTGTGTCGCCGCTGGCGCTGCGCGGGCGGGCGGTCGGGACCAAGGCGACGCGCCAGTGCGCCGCCGGCGAGCTGCTGGTCGGCTGGAAGATCCGCACGGGGACCTACGTCGACGGTCTCGAGCCGATCTGCCGCGCGTTCTGACGCCGTCGTGAGGAGGAAGGCGCCCGAACTGTCGGGCGCCTTCAGACTTCTTCGGATCCGGTGGGCAGGCCCTCGAACAGGACGGTGGACAGGTAGCGCTCGGCCGTGTCGGGCAACATCGCCAGCAGCACGCTGCCGGGCGCGGCTTTCTGGGCGACGCCGAGGGCGGCGGCGAAGGTGCCGCCGGCGGAGATGCCGCAGAAGATGCCCTCGCGGCGGGCCAGGTCCCTGGCGGTGGCGATGGCCTGCTCGTCGGGAACCGTGATCACCTCGTCGCAGATCGCGCGATCGAGCACGGAGGGAACGAAGTCGGGGGTCCAGCCCTGGATCTTGTGCGGCTTCCATTCCTGGCCCGTCAGCAGAGCCGCTCCGGCGGGCTCGCAGGCGATGATGCGGGTGTCGGGGCGGGCGCGCTTGATGATCTGGCCGGCGCCGGTGAGGGTGCCGCCGGTGCCCCAGCCGGTGATCCAGTAGTCCAGGCGCATGCTGGCGAAGTCGGCGAGGATCTCCGGGCCGGTGGTCTGCCGGTGATAGGCGGGGTTGGCCTGGTTGTCGAACTGGCGGGCCAGGAACCAGCCGCGCTCGGCGGCGAGCCGCTCGGCCAGGCGGACGGCGCCCGACGCGCGCTCGGCGGCCGGGGTCAGCAGCACCTTGCTGCCGAAGGCGCGCATGATCTGGCGGCGCTCGACCGAGAAGGACTCGGGCATGATGGCGACGAAGGGATAGCCGCGGGCCGCGCAGACCATCGCCAGGGCGATGCCGGTGTTGCCGGAGGTCGCTTCGACGACGGTCTGTCCGGGCTTCAGCAGACCCTTGCGTTCGGCGTCCTCGATGATGCCCAGGGCCAGTCGGTCCTTGACCGAGCCCCCCGGGTTGGCGGCCTCCAGCTTCACGTACATCTGCACGTGCGCCGGGGCCAGCCGGTTGATCCGCACCACCGGGGTGCGACCGATGGTCTGCGTGATGTCGTCGTGGATCATGGATGGATCATCTCATGCCAAGGACCTACCTTCTTGCCTGAAAGGCAGGACGATCATGCGGCTGCGAGATACGCCCGGTCTTCTCAAGGAGACGTTCCAGGCCTGGAGCGACGACAAGGCGCCCAAGATGGGAGCGGCGCTGTCGTATTACACGGTGTTCTCCCTGGCTCCGCTGCTGATGGTGGTCATAGCGATAGCGGGGCTGGTGTTCGGGCGGGACGCCGCCCGCGGGCGCATCGTGGGCCAGCTGAGCGGGCTGCTGGGTCGGGAAGCCGCGCAGCTGGTCGAGACGATGATCGCCCGGGCGAGCGAGCCCACGGCCGGCATCGTGGCGGCCGCGATCGGCCTTTCCACCCTGCTGCTCGGGGCGACCGGCGTGCTGATGGAGCTGCACGACGACCTGAACATCGTCTGGAAGGTCACCATCAAGCCGGGGCGCGGGATCAAGGGAATGCTGCGCGATCGACTGCTGTCGTTCGGTGTGGTCCTGGCGTTCGGCTTTCTGCTGCTGGTGTCGCTGGTGCTCAGCGCCGGGCTGGCCGCGATGGGCGATCGGCTCCGTCACCTCATCCCCGGGTGGCTGGTCGTCGCCTACCTGCTGAACTACGGCGTTTCGCTGGTGGTGGTCGCGGCGCTGATGGCGACGCTGTTCGTGCTGCTTCCCGATGTGAAGATCGCGTGGCGGGATGTCTGGGTCGGCTCGCTGATCACGTCGATCCTGTTTCACCTGGGCAAGCTTCTGATCGGTCTTTATCTCGGCAAGGCCGGCGTCGCCTCGCCGTTCGGGGCGGCGGGATCGCTGGCCCTGCTGCTGGTGTGGATCTATTACACGTCGCAGGTCTTCCTGTTCGGCGCCGAGCTCACGCGGGTGTACACGCACCGCTTCGGCTCGCCGGTGGTTCCCAAGCCTGGCGCGCTGCCCGTCGCCGGCTCCCCGCTGAGCCCGCGCCCGGCATAGTCTCCCACCCGTGGGCGACCTGCGTCGATGTTTTCACGGCGGACATAGCCGAGAAACCCGTCTCCCGCCGTCGGGTAAAAGTTACGTCATGCCGCCGGCGCGTGCGGACCGGAAGTGGGGGGGCGGGCCACTAGGCTGGCGAGAGGGAATGTGCACCCGCTTGCTGGGGCTGCAGCCGACAAACCAGAGCGCGCGTCGCCGGATCGACCGGCCCTGACGGTGCTCCTGGCGCTCTGGCTGGCGGTCGCGGGCTGCCAGCCGCAGGCGGTCGACCGGGTGAGCCTGAGCGGGCCGAGCCTGACCGGGCCGGACGCGGGCAGCCCGGTCG
>JBKPRZ010000517.1:0-13019 GCA_046734815.1 Myxococcota bacterium
GGGCTGGACGGCGCGGTCGGGGCCAGCAACGCGCCCGTCGACGTGAGCGGCGCGCCCGTCGACGTCGCCGGCGCGGCGGGGCCCGGCGCGGCGGCCGGTGGCTCGCTCTCGATGCCGTCGGAGGACAGCGCCTCGACCGGCGCGCAATCCGCTTCGCTGCTCGCTGCCTCCGGCTCCTGACCGGAGGCCCAGATGTCGCTGTCTCCCACGCGCATCGTCGACTCCTGGATCGGTTGTCGGCGGCGGTGCCAGAAAGTTGTCCGCCATCACCGCCAGATCGGCGCATCAATGCCTCTGCCTAATGCACCACCAGGTCCACCCGCTCCTCGGCGCCAGGGCGCAGCCCGGCCAGGTCGGCCAGGCGCTTGAGGTTGGCCACCGTCAACGTCGAGAACGACGGCTCGACCGGGTGGCCGTCCACCTGCCAGTCCGACTCGGACAGCTTGATGATCAGCTGGGCGGTCTGCACGCCCAGCGCCTCGTGGTCCGGCACCACCGCGAAGTCGCCGAACTGGGCCTCGCTGGCCACCAGGCTGGGCAGCCCGACGATCAGCGGGACGCGGAAGCGCTCGATCTCCGGCCGCCAGGCGGCGGCCAGGAACTCCGCGTCGCGCAGCAACCCGTTGTCGTTCAGCACCCACATCGCGTCGATGTCCGGCGACTCGCGCACCCGGCGCAGGGCGGCCCGGATCTCCGCCGGCGTCGGGTTGTTGCTGACCTCGAACGGCGCCAGGCTGATCTGCTCCTTGGCCGCCAGGGCCGCCTGCTGCTCGATCAGCCGGCGGAAGCGGGGCCGGTGCAGCACCGCCACCTTCTTCAGCGGCTTGGCGATGATCGAACGCAGCTGCACGAAGGCGGTCACGCCCGGCACCTCGTAGGCCACGCCGGTGACGTTGCGCAGGTCGCCCAGCTGGTCGAGGAACGAGGTCATGACCGTCACCGCCGGCGGCACCTTTCGCCCGGCCGGCGCGCTGCCCAGGTAGCGCCGGTACAGCGACAGCACCGGGTTGTCCATCACCACCAGCGCCACAGGCCGCTGCCGCTCGATGACCTGGGCGAAGTCGCCCGGCGGGGTCTGCGGCGAGACCAGCAGGGTCACGAAGTCGAAGTCGCCCCTCAGCTCGTCGATCAACGACCGGCGCACCACCTGGAAGGGCGGCGAGTCGGGCATGGCCAGCAGCAGCAGCGGCCGGCCGGGGTGGCGGGGTGGATCGATCAGGGCCGGCCGCAGCGGCTGCCGATGACCGCCCGCCGGGGTCTGCGCCGCGCGACAGCCGCCCAGCAGCAGCAGCGCACAGGCGCCCAGCAGCAGCCGGCGGGTGGGGGAGAGCGCCCGCTTCATCGGGCCCTCCAGCGCTCGACCCCGAGCATGCGGTAGGCGGTGGCGTCCAGGTTCTGCAGCGCCCGCATCAGCAGCGCGCGCGAGTCGCCCTTCATCACGCCCACCGCCGGCAGACCCACCTTGGCGTCGGGCAGCGGGTGCACGCGCAGCCGCAAGCGGCTGCGTTCGGAGAAGCCCTTGGCCGAGGCGCTGGGCACCAGCACCGCCTGGGCGGCCGAGAACTGCAGCAGCGGCAGCAGGTCTTCCAGCTTGGTCACCCGCCGCAACTCCACCGTCGGGTTGCCCAGCAGGCGCGAGGCCAGCTGCTGGGTGCCGTTGCGGCCCAGCAGGTCCACCACGCCCACCACCGAGGCGGCGGCGGGGCTCTGCACCCCGCTCTCCTCGGCCATCAGGACGTAGGGCTCCCAGTCGCGGTCGCCGCGCATGCCCTGCAGCGCCGGGGGGACGTTCAGGGCGGCCAGCAGCGGCTGGATGGCCAGGACGCCGTCGGGGCCGCGCCGGGTCAGCGCCTCCTCGAAGTCGCGGAAGCGTCCGAAGACGATGACTTCCAGATCGGGCAGCTGCTGGCGCAGCACCTTCTCCAGCACCGAGGACTTGGCCTCGCTCTGCAGGTAGACGTACAGCAGCGGCCGGCTCTGCGACTGCGCCGCTGGCGGCCGGCTGCCCAGCGCCAGGACCAGCGCCAGCAGCCAGGCCAGCAGGCGGCGGCGCGTGGGCCGGGCCCTCATTGCACCACCTCGTCGACGCGGCTGGCGGCGTCTTCCTGCAGGCCCATCTGCTCGCGCAGGCTGGCCAGGTTGGCGATGGTCAGGGTGGACAGGGGCAGCTCGACCGGGTGTTCGTCGGCCTGCCAGCCCGACTCGGCCACCCGCTGGATCAGGCGCGCGGTCTGCACCCCCAGCTCCTCGTGCTCGGGGACCACCGCGAAGTTGCCGAACTGCGCGCCGGGCGCGACCAGGGTCTTCAGGCCCACGATCACCGGCACGTGGAACTGCTGGATCTCGGGGCGCCAGACCTCGCTGATGTAGGCGGCGTTGCGCAGCAGCCGCCGGTCGGGCAGGACCCACAGCGCGTCGATGGAGGCGTCGCGCGCGCGGGCGATGGCCGCCTGGATCTCGGCCACCGCGGGGTTGGTGCCCACCTGCAGCGGCACGAGCTCGATGTCCTCGCGGGCGGCCAGGCGCCGCTGTCGTTCGATGAACTCGTGGAAGCGCGCCCGGTGGACCACCGCCACCCGCCGCAGCGGCCGGGCGATCAGCGAGCGCAGCTTGACGAAGGCGGTGACCCCCGGGATCTCGTAGGCCACCCCGGTGGTGTTCTTGATCCGGCGCAGCTCCTCGATGAAGAACGGAGTCATCGCCACCACCGCCGGCGGGGCGGGCCGGCCGGGGGGCCGGCTGTCCACGTATTGGCGGTACAGCGCCAGGGCCGGGTTGTCCATCAGCACCAGGCAGACCGGTTTGTTGTGGTCCACCCGATCGGCGAACTCGGCCACGGGCGTGCGCTCGTTGACCGCGAACGTGACCAGATCGAAGCCGCCGCCCAGCTCGCGGATCAACCCGCTCCGCACGCTCTGGAACGACTCGGAGATGGGCATCGCCAGCATCAGCAGCGGCCGCCCGGGCTGCCGCGGCGGATCCAGCAGCGGCGCATCGGCCCGGGGCCTGGTCTCAACCCGCATCGAGGACGGGGGAGCACAGGCGCCGTCCAGCGCCAGCGCGGCCAGCACCAACGCCCAGGCCCCGAGCAGACTCGGGTCGGGCCGGGTGGGGCTGGGTCGGTTGCGTCGCAATGGATCAGCGCTTCGTCATCGGCCGATTCGCGGTCGCACTGCACGCCCCGGCTGGTGAACGCCGCCCGCCGGTCCAACCCGCTCAAGCTCGCCGGCCGGGCCCACCGATGCAGTTGCAGGTGAGCTCCCGGGTCTTCGCGCTGTACGGCGGAATCCAGGGAGTGTTGATCCTGGCCTTCCTGATGGGCGCCCCCGGTCGCTGGGGTGTGGGCGTGCAGGTCGCGGTGGGATGGATCGGCGCCGTCTGGGTGCTGGTGGGGGCCACCCGTCAGCAGCTGCCTGGCCGGGCGATCTGGGTGCTGTTCGCCGGCGGCATCTTCCTGAACGCGTCGGGCCTGCTGGTCGAGCGCGTGCTGTCCGAGCTGTCGCTGCCCACCGCTCCCGGCAACCCCGCCGACCTGTTTTACCTGGGGTTTTTCCCCTGCTTCATCACCGCGCTGGGCATCCTGGTGTACCGCCGCAGCGGCAACGAGGAGCACGACGGCATCGGCGTGGTGCTGGGAACCGCCATCAGCACCATGGTGACCGTGGCCATGGGGGTGATCGCCTGGGAGACGATCATCTCGCCGCAGACCGAGGCCCGCGTCACCTTCCTGAACCGGGTGGTGGTGACCGCCTATCCGCTGGGCGATCTGGTGGTGCTGGCGCTGATGGTGCGTCTGCTGTTGAGCGGCGGCCTGTTCAACGGCGCGTTTCTGCTGATGCTGGCCTCCATCCTCTGTTTCCTGGGCGCCGACATCGGCTGGGCGGCGACCAACGGCGTGGAGAGCTCGCCCCTGGCTGGCCGGCTGCTGCACACCGCCTCGCTGGTGGCCTACGCGTTGCCGGGCGCCGCTGTCTGCCACCCGGGCATCCGGCCCGTGGCCGCGCCGGCGGTGCCCGACCGCAGCCGCAACGGCCCCACCCTGTGGGGATCGCTGGCGGTGTCCCTGCTGACCGCGCCCATCGTGCTGCTGGTCGAGGCGCTGTTCGACCGGGTCTACGGCCTGGGTCCGCGCTAAACGGGGAAGAGGGCGCTTGCGCGCCCCCTCCCCCGGGTGCGAGCGGGCGCTACACGCGCTAAAGGTGCCGCCGTCTTCGGACGATCGGCAAGGCGGTGATGGCAGAACGCCCGAGCTCCGAACGGCGGCCGACCCGCGTCAGCTGGGAGGCGTTGTTCGGGCTGCTGGGCGCGCGCAGCGTTCACACCAAGCTGGTCCGCACCGTGCTGACCACCTTGCTGCTGGTCACCACCAGCACTCTGGCCATCGTCGCCGGCTACAGCATGCGGCTGTCGCGGCAGACCCTGGCCGAGATGGAGGCCCAGATACGCTCGAGCATCGAGGCTCAGGGCATCAGCCTGGTCAGCGATCAGTCGGCTGCCCTGCGCAGCCTGGTCACCGACAACGCCTTCGGCGACGTGGCCAACCTGGTGCGCGCTACCAAGGAGCGCGAGGCGGACGTGGTCTACGGCCTGTTCCTGGCCGCCGACGGCAAGCCCTGGGTGTACGTGGCCCCCGACGCACCGGCGGACCGGGCCGGCCCCCCGTCGGACGGCTGGCGGCGGCTGCAGGTGAACAGCCGCTGGAGCCCGCGGCCCCAGACCCGCCTGCGCACCGTCGACTACCAGGACGAGCCGGTGTTCGAGTTCTCGGCGCCCGTGCTGGCCGGGGCGGCGGCGGGGGCTGGCGAGGAGGGCGTGCTGGGCACCATCTATTACGGCCTGTCGAGCCGCCGCCTGCGCGGGGCCATCGACCGGGCCCGCTCGACCGCCCGGGTGGCCACCGCGCGCACGGTGGCGCTGCTGACCCTGCTGGCGGTGGCGGGGCTGGGCGTGGGCTTCATGCTGGCCCGCCAGGCCTCGCGGCGGATCACCGCGCCCATCAACGTGCTGACGGTGGCGGCCCGGCGGATCGCGGTGGGCGAGCGCGACGTGCAGGTGGACGTGCGCAGCGGCGACGAGGTCGAGACCCTGGCCGACGCCTTCAACGGCATGGTGCGCGACCTGGCCGTCGCCTACCAGCAGCTCGAGCGCCTGAACCAGGACCTCGAGCAGCGGGTGCGCGAACGGACCGCCGAGCTCCGCCAGGCCAACGCCGATCTCGAGTCGTTCACCTACAGCGTCTCGCACGACCTGCGCGCGCCCCTGCGGGCCATCGACGCCTACGCCCAGATCATCGAGGAGGACCACGGCCAGCAGCTGCCCCAGGACGCGCGTGACCTGTTTGCCCGCATGCGCACCTCCACCAAGCACATGGCCAACCTGATCGACGACCTGCTGAACCTGTCGCGGGTGGGCCGGGCGGCCATCGGCGTGCAGCGGGTGGACATGCGGGCGCTCGCCAGCGGCATCGTCGAGGAGCTGCAGAACGACCCCCAGCAGGCCAGCCGCACGGTGGAGGTCACCCTGGGCGACCTGCCGCCCTGCCAGGGGGACGCCAACCTGCTGCGGCAGGTGCTGGTCAACCTGATCTCCAACGCCTTCAAGTTCACCGGCAAGCGCGACCAGGCGCAGGTGGAGATCGTCCACCTGCAGACCGAGCAGGGCCCGGCCTATCTGGTGCGCGACAACGGGGCGGGCTTCGACATGCAATACGCCGACAAGCTGTTCGGCGTCTTCCAGCGCCTGCACCGGCAGACCGATTTCCCGGGCACCGGCGTGGGCCTGAGCATCGTCAAGCGCATCGTCCAGAAGCACGGCGGCTCGGTCTGGGCCGAGTCGACGGTGGGCCAGGGGGCCAGCTTCTATTTCTCCCTGCCCGCCTCGGTCCCGGCCGTCTCTGCCCCCGCCCCGGCCCCCGCCCCGGCCCCCGCCGCCGCCTGACCCGCTAAAGCCGCCGCCCCGAGCGCCCGATGATGTCGGTGTGTCGTATACCGGCTTTGCGCGGCTGTCGGTGGGGGTGGGTCTGCTGCTCGCCGGGGCGGCCTGCCAGACGCAGCCGCCGACCGGGGACCCGATCCGGGTGGGTCTGCTGCTGTCGTATTCCGGCTACGCCGCCGGCAACAGCGTGAACTCCGAGCGGGCCCTGCGCCTGGCCATCGACCAGGCCAACCAGTCCGGCGGCATCGGCGGGCGGCCGCTGCGGGTGGTGGCGCGCGACACCGGCAGCGTGCCGGCGCTGATCGACCAGCCGGCGCGCGAGCTGCTGGACGCGGGGGTCGCCACCTTCATCGGCCCCGATACCACCGACCTCATCGCCCAGTTCGCGCAGGTGCTGCGCAGCCAGGAAGATCCCGATCGGCGCGAGCGCACCGCCATCTTGCCCAGCCTGAACACCTCGTCGGACTCGCTGTGGAAGCCGGACTGGTGGTTCGTGATGGGCCCCAGCGCCGTGCGCGTGGCCTGCGACCTGGTCACCCAGCTGCGCGCCGACGGCCGCCAGAACCCGCTGCTGCTGTACAACCCGATCGGCCAGAACAGCTGGCTGTCCTGGGAGCTGGGGCTGACCTACGGGATGCCCAAGCTGGTGTTGCCGACCGATCCCATCTGGAGCGAGGACAGCCTGGCCTCGATCGTCGAGAAGCTGGAGTCCGCCGACGCCTACGTGCTGGCGGCGCTGCCGGCCTCGGGCTCGTCGCTGATCCACGCCCTGGTGGCCTCGGGCAAGCTGCATGACCCCGGTCGCTGGTACCTGGCACCGGCGCTGCACACGCCCGCTTTCCTCGCTTCGATCCCGCGCGGCGCTCTGGAAGGCGCGCACGGGGTGGCGCCGGGGACGGTGGGTGGCGGCCGGGCGGACTTCGAGAAGGCGTTCCGGGCGCGCTGGGGGGAAAAGCCGCTGGACGACGCCTACCCGTTCTTCGACGCCGGCGCCATCACCGCCCTGGCCCTGGGCCGGGCCATGGCCCGCAATGGCGTCATCCCCGCCCACGCCGACCTGAGCGAACACGTGGTGGCGGTGACCAGCTGCGGGGTGGGCAGCGGCGCGCTGCCCGCCGACTGCGAGGCCATCGGCTGGAACGACGTCGGCCAGGGGCTGGATTCGCTGGCCGCGGGCAAGGAGATCCGCTACGTGGGCCTGACCACGCCGGTGTTCGACAAGCAGGGGCAGACCCCCGACGCCCACACCGAGTGGTGGACCATCACCGGGGGAGCCTTCCGCGGCATCCTCAAGTCCGGCGACTGTCGCTGAGATTCACAGCGACAGGTTCATCTGCAGCAACAGCGTGCGGGGGGCCAGCGGGTAGTCGACGCCGGAGAAGCCGGGGGCCGGCCCGGTGGCGCCCAGCAGGTTCTTGCCGTGCAGCGCGAAGCTGACCTCCTGGTGAATCAGGTGGGGCAGCCGGATGGGAATGGTGGCCAGCCCCGCCTCCAGCAGCAGGTAAGCCGGCAGCTGGTAGGGCCCGCGGTTGAGCAGGATGTTGGTGTCGCTGGCCCGGCGCGCGCCCACGTAGGAGGCCTGCACGGTCAGCCGCACCGGCGAGTGGGTCGGCTGGGTGGCGGCGCCGGCGCGCAGGATGAAGTTCGGGTAGATCCCGCCCGGCGTGCCCACCACCTCGGCCGGGTAGTCCTCCTGGCCGGTGCGGCGGACGGTCCGTTGCAGCTCCAGGCCCAGGTGGGCGCGGAACAGAGACTGGATCTTCAGCTCGGCCTGCGACTCCCAGGACAGGGTCTGGGCCCGGGCCACGTTGCGGGCGACCTTGTTGATCTCCTGCTGCACGAACTCGGTCTTGTTGGTGAGGATGCTGTAGGCCACGTTGCTCGACAGCTCCAGCACGTCCAGCGGTTCGCAGGACAGCTGCAGCTCCGCCGTCTTCACGTATTGCGGTTCCAGCTCGGGGTTGCCCACCACGTCCCCCACCGACGACGGCACCGCGTACAGCAGCAGCGGCGAGGGGGCCTTGAAGGCGCTGCCGTACAGCAGCTTGGCGTGCAGCCGGTCCATCGGGTTGGCCACCAGACCGACCCGCTCGCTGATCTGGCCGCCGTAGACGTTGTGCCAGTCGTAGCGCAGCCCGCCGGTGGTCTTCAGCCAGTCCGACAGCGGCGCGGCCATCAGCTGCAGGTAAGCGCCGGCGTTGACGAAGGTCTTGCGCCCCTGGCGGATCGACACCGGCTCGAGCTCCTGACCGGCCTGCAGCTCGTCGGTCGACTGCTTGATCACGCCGATGCGGGAGGGCAGCTGCTCGTCGTCGACAAGCCCGCTGAGCCCGCCCACCAGCCGCAGCTCGGCGGGCTGGCCCCACTCGGGCACCCATTCCAGCTGCGCGTCCAGGTCGGCCCCGCGAAAGCCGAAAGCCCGCCTCACGTAATAGAAGTCGCTGCCCACCTCCAGCCTGTTGCCGGCGCCGGCGCGCCCGCTGAAGGCCGAGCCCTGCACGGTCAGCCGCCGGGTCGCGTCCAGCTGCTGCTCCCAGATCAGCCCCGTCCGCAGCTGCGACTGGACCTCCCGGTTGTCGGCCAGCTGCACCAGCGAGGCGAAGGGCGCGGCCCGGTCCAGCGCCGAGAAGTAGCCGAAAGCACCCAGGGTGGTGCTGGCCCGCGGCCGGTAGGTCAGCCGGGTGATCACCGAGGTCGAGCTGCCCTGCACCCCGTCGGCCACCCGGTGGTCACGCTTGTCGAGCGGCAGCGACGGCGCCGGCGAGCTGGCCGGCAGCGCCAGGCCCGACAGGTCCTGGTCGTTGCGCCGGGCCGCCACCATCACGTCCAGGTCGCCGCGCTCGAACCCGGCCGAGACGTCGACGTCGGTGGTGGGCCGCCCGCCCGCCCGGCCGGCGCTGAGCCAGGCGTTGGCTCCGCCCAGGCTCTTGCCCGACCGGGTCTTGATGTTGATGACCCCCAGGAAGGCGTCCGCCCCGAACAGGGCCGAGGCGGGCCCGCGCACCACCTCGATCCGCTCGACCGCCGACAGCGGCACCAGCTCGGGCCCCAGCCAGTTGCCGCCGGTGGCGTGGAAGGCCACCGCGTGGCCGTCGATCAGCACCTTGACGATGCTGCTGTCCGCGTGCAGTCCGCCCGAGATGCCCCGCACCGCCACGTTGGCCAGGGTGTGGTCGTCGACCACGTAGAACCCCAGCAGATGGCCCAGCGCCTCGGCCACCGAGCGATAGCCCCAGACCGCGATCTGCTCGCGGGTGAGAATGGTGACCAGCGCGGGCGCCTCGTGGTTCTTCTGCTCGGTCTTGGTGGCGATCCAGACGTCGGCCGGCGCGGTCAGCAGGGTCTCGAGGCTGACGTTCTCGATGTCGTCGTTCTCGCTCGGGGCGGCGAGGGCCCGTCCGCCGCCCGCCCGGGCGACCAGCAGCAGGGCGCAGGCCCGGCTAACCCAGCGCCGACCTGGACGCACCGGCCACTCCCCCCGTCGCCACCTCCGCTTGCGCCGACACCGGCTGGAACATGATCCGGAAGGTGGTGCCGCGCCCCTGCACGCTCTCGACCTGCATCTCGGCCCCGGCCGCCTGAACGATCCAGCGGCTGATTGTCATCCCCAGCCCCATGCCCTTGCCCCCCTTGGTCGAGAAGAAGTTGTCGAACACGCGGCTGAGCACCTCGGGCGGCATGCCCACCCCGGTGTCGCGCACCTCGGCGCAGACCCGCCCGTCGGGCGCCCGCCGCAAGGTCGCCCGGATCTCGTTGGACGCCGGATCGCCCTGCGGGATGGCGTGGGCGGCGTTGAGAAACAGGTTCAGGAACACCTGGGCCAGGCAGCCGGGATCGCCCTTGACCCGCGGCACCGGCTCGAGGTCCCAGACGAAGCGGGCCCGCCCGCGGTACGAGAAGCGGGCCACCCGCTCGGCCGAGCTCATCACCTCCTGCAGCGAGCTGTCGCCCTCCTGCGCGCTGGTCGAGCGGGCGAAGGTGCGCACGTCCGAGGCGATGGTCGCCACCATCTTGCAGGCGGTCTTCAGCTGATCGATCGGCTCGATCAGCTCATTCAGCAGCGCCTGCACGTGGTCGGGCGTGGCCCCGCGGGCCTGGGCCAGGGTGTCGTCGACGTACCCCAGGTTCACCACCATCGACCCCAGCGGGTTGTTGATCTCGTGCACCAGCCCCGAGGCCAGGGTCCCCACCATGGCCATCCGCTCGGTCACCACCAGCTGCTCGCGGTAATGCTTGCGGTCGCGGCGGCTGGCGGCCTCGCGCAGCTCGCGTTCGACCGCCAGGGGCAGGCGGGTCAGGTTCTGCTTGAGCAGGTAGTCATTGGCCCCCCGGCGGACGGCGTCGACAGCGGCGTCTTCGCCCACCCGCCCCGAGACCACGATGAAGGGCAGGTCCTGGTCAATCCGCCGCACGATGGCCAGCGCCGCCAGCCCGTCGAACTGGGGCAGCTGGTAGTCGGAGATCACCAGGTCGAACCTGTCCTCCTCCAGCGCCCGGCTCAGCGCGTGCGAGTCGTCCACCACCCGCGCCTGCAGGGTGAAGCCGCTGCGGGTCAGCGCGCGCTGGACCAGCTCGGCGTCGTCGGCCGAGTCCTCGATCAGCAGCAGCCGGACGGGATCTTTCCAGTTGACCACCGGACGTTCAGACACGCTCGACCCCTCTAGGTACGGAGGCGGTTGGTGATCATCCAGTACAGGCCCACGTTGGTGACAGCCTTGATGAAGCTCTCGTGGTCGACCGGCTTGGTGACATAGCTGTTGGCCCCGTACTGGTAGGCGGCGGCGATGTCGGGGTCCTCGGACGAGGAGGTGAACACCACCACCGGCAGCTCCTGGAAGCGCGGCTCGGCGCGCACCGCCTTCAGCACCTCCAGCCCGTTCATCTTGGGCAGCTTCAGGTCCAGCAACATCAGCCGGGGGGTAGGCAGCGGCTTGCCGGCGTAGGCCCCGCGCTGGAACAGGAAATCAATCGCCTCGCCGCCATCGCGCAGGACGGTGATCTCGTTGGCCAGGCGCAGCCGACGCAAGGTGCGCAGGGTCAGGAACTCGTCGTTGGCGTCGTCCTCGACCACCAGGATGAGGTCCTTGCTGGTGTCCTGCCCGTCCTGCCCGTTCATCGAATCCCCCCATTTCATCAGTTCGGTGGAAGCCCCCAGCAAACTTAGGAGCGGGGTGCCTACAGGTCCGCGGCGCATCCGCCGATGCGCACCGGGGGCCACCTCTTGGACGACGGCAGCAAGAAGATCCTGGTGGTGGACGACGACGCCAGCATCGTGCATTCGGTCTGCCGGCACCTGAATCGCGAGGGGTTCTCCACCCGCGGTCTCACCGATCCGCTGACGGCGCTGCAGGAGCTGGAGTCGGGCGACTACGGTGTGCTGGTCACCGACATCCTCATGCCCGAGATGGACGGGGTGGGGCTGCTCCGCGCGGCCAAGGCCCGCAACCCCTTCCTGCAGGTGATCCTCATGACCGGGCAGGTGCGCATGAATTACCTGATGGAGGGTTTCGCCGCCGGCGCCAGCAACTGCTTCTTCAAGCCGTTCGAATCGTTGACCCCGCTGAGCCAGGAGGTGCGCAGCTGCCTGGCCAAGATCGAGCGGATCCGGGACGTGCTGCTGCAGCGATCGCAGCTGTGAACGAGGAGGCCAGGTGGGCGCGCAGGATCCCCGTGACCGCAGGCTGGCGCTCGAATACGTCGAGGACGCGCTGGAATCGCTGCGCGAGGTGGACCTCGGGATCCTGAAGCTGCAGGGGGGCACGCCCCAGGCCGGCGTGGTCAACCACCTGTTCCGGCTGGTCCACTCGATCAAGGGCAACGCCGGCTTCTTCGGCGGATTCCAGAGCGCGCGCAAGCTGGCCCACCTGCTGGAGGAGGTGCTCGACGGCGTCCGCCGCGCGGGCGGCCTGGCCGGCCACGACGAGCAGGCGCTGCTGTCCGAGGGCTCCCAGCTCCTGACCCAGGCGCTGCGCTGCCACCTGCCCGGCGAGGGAGCGGCGCCTGCCGAGGCCACCGAGCAGGCCTATGCCGACAAGGTGCGAGACTTTCGCACACGTCCCACCGCCGCGCCCGCGCCGGCCGCGGCGGCGGGGGCAGCGCCAGAAGAACCCGACAGTCCCGAACGTGCGGCGACGATGAAAGTCGACGCTTCGGCGCTGGCCCTGGTGAGCCGGGAGATCCTGGCGGTGCGCGACGGCCTGGCGGATCTCGCGCGCGAGCTGCCCGCCCTGCAGACCTGGCACGAGCGCACGGCTTCGGCCGCCCGCATGCTGGGTGACCTGCGCGCGGTGCCATTGCACCGCCTGTTCGATCGCCTGCCCGCCACTGTCAGCGCGCTGGCCGAACGGCTGGGCAAGTCCGTGGCGGTGGAGACCGACGGCGGCGAGTTGCAGATCGATCGCTCGCTGTGCGACGTGCTGGAAGGCGCGCTCACCCACCTGCTGCGAAACGCGCTGGATCACGGCATCGAGCGGCAAGAGGTGCGGATGCGGCGGAACAAGCCGGCGGTCGGACGGGTGGCGGTCAGGGCCTGCATGACCGGCACGCGCCTGCGCCTGCACGTCGAGGACGATGGCGCCGGCATCGATCCCAAGCGGATGCGCCTGGAGGCGGTGGTCCGCAACTTGATGACCGAAGCCGAAGCGGGCGCGCTGACCGACGAGCAGGCGATCGCGCTGGTGTTCCGGCCCGGCTTTTCTACAGCTCCCACAACCACCGACGTCTCGGGTCGCGGCGTGGGGATGGACGCGGTGTTGAACACCGTGAAAAAAGCCGGTGGCGAGGTGACGGTGCAGTCGAATCCGCGTCGCGGGACGATCGTGATCCTGGACCTTCCGACCGAGCCGCGGCTATCCTGAGCCGCCCGATGAGATTCGATAGACCGCGCGTTTCGGGGCCATGGCTCCTCCCCGCGCTGCTGGGTCTCGGTTTGCTGGTGCCCGCGCCTGCCGCGCAGGGGCACGCGTCGTTTCCGCGCGAACCGGATCCCGCGCCGATCCCGCCTCCGGCCGAGACCGCCCAGATCGATCCGCCGGCGCCCGCCCGCACCGAGCCGCAGCCGCCGCCCGGTCCGCCCGACACCAGCG
>JBKPRZ010000518.1:0-3320 GCA_046734815.1 Myxococcota bacterium
TCACCGGGGTTGGTCCTGCCGGGCGGGAGCCTGGGATTGCAACGATTCCAGACGGGCGCGCGCACGCCCGGCGTGGACCGACCGCGGATGTCTCTGGAGCAGCTCCTGCCAGGCCCGCCGGGCGTCGTCGCGCTGGCCCAGCTGCTCGAGCGCGAGCGCCCGCCCGAGCCGGGCTTCTTCGGCCAGGGCGCCGTCCGGATCCGTGGCGAGGTAACCTTCGAAGCGCGCCAGCGCGTCCGTCAGCTGACCCCGCTCCAGCGTGAGTTGCCCCAGCAGCACGCCGGCGGCGCGTTCTTCCCGCGAACCGGCGAAGCGGGCCAGCAACTGGTCGTAGGCCTGGTGTGCCTCGCTCAGCCAGCCCGCGCGACGGGCCTGCGCGACGTCGGCAAACAGCCGCGCGGCCGATACGGGCGCCGGCGCCGGGGCAGCACGATCGAGAGGCAGAGGATCCGCTGGAGAGGGTGGGGGCGCTTCCACCTGTCCGACCGGCGACGGGCCAGGCGCTCCCGGCGCAAGATCCTCGAGCGGGGCCCGCCGGCCAGGCCCCGCGGAAGCGCCGGTCCGGCGAGGGCCGGCAGACGGCCGCGCTGCCTCGGCTGGCGAGGGCCGGGACGATGGCCGTGCTGCCTCCGCGGCCCTCGGAAGCGCGACGGGCGCGGGCGGCTGGTTCTCGGAGGGGGAGGGCGGGGCCTGCCAGGCGGTGCGCCGGGGCGGCTGCGGCTGTATCGGTACCGCCGGTCGAGCGGGCGCGCTCAGGCGTTGCCAGATCCGTTCGATGGAGGGCCAGAACTTCGCCGAGGCGGCGCCCGAGACCAGGGAGATCGCGACGATCGCGGCCCACCTGATGCGCGGCCGGCTCCTGGTCCCATTTTCCGCGTGCACCGGGGCGGGGATACCTCGCCGTGCCAGCGCCGTCGCCGCCATCCGGCGCGCCTCTGCGGCGCCGCTCCTGGATTCAGTCAGTGTGGCCTGGACGTCCGATCGCCACTGCACGTGCGCCGCACAGCTCGGGCAACGGGCCAGGTGCGCTTTGAGCGCCTCGATCTCGCGCGCCCCCAGCCGACCCGCCTCGTACAGGTCGAGCGCCTCCTCTGGATGCAGCTGGCTCACGTTCATGGCGCCCTCAGGAGCTCGAGCTCGAACAGGGCGGCCAGCCGTGGGTCCGACTCGATCCGCGCTCTGATGTGCTCGCGAGCCAGACGGATGCGGCTGCGCACGGTGTTGACGGGCACGTCGGTGGCCTGAGCCACCTCGGGCAGCGAGCAGCCGAGGACCACCCGCATGCCCAGGCTTTCCGCCTGTCCCGCTGGCAGCTCGTCCAGCAGGGCGCGCAGCGCCTGCAGCCGGCGTTCCCGCATGATCCGTTCGTCGTCCGCCGGGGCGGCCGAGTCGAGCTCCGCGGTGATCTTGGCGAGCGATTCCGAGGCGTGCCGCCGGCGCGCGGTCACGGCCACGCGCGCGGCGATGCGGCGGGCATAAGCGACGAAGGGACACTCGCCGCGAAAGCGACCGATGGCCGCGTGGACCGCGACCAGGGATTCCTGGATGGCATCCTGCGCCTCTGCCGTCTTCGAACCGAACATCAACCGCACCACCCCCGCAACGGCGGGCGCCACGCCCGCCAGCACCGCATGAACCGCGGCATGGTCCCCGGCGGCCGCCGCCGGCAGCCAGGGCGCCAGCGGATCGGCCACCGCCGCGCTGCGGTTGGGGCGAGCCTCTTGCCCGGACCTCATCAGTCCTGATGTAGCGTCCAGCGCGGATGATCGATCACCGCCGGCGGCCTCATCTGGTGATCGATGGGCCTTGCTGAGCACACTGGGAAAACGAAGTGCCAAGCTGTCCCGCCCGAGCCGCCCACTTTCAAAACGCGACCGCGATCCCGCTGCTGAGGTCGAACATGGTGGCAAAGTGCGGGAGGCCGGCGAGCATCCGCAGATCGGCCAGCAGGGCGGTGTGGTGACCCAGGTGGTAGATGGCGCCGAGACCGGGTCCCAGCACCACGGGTCCGGCGGTCACGCTGTCGTTGCGGAGCAGTCCCGCCTGGGGCTGCGGGTCCACCACCAGCCGGAAGCCCTGCCCGCCACCCAGCACGGCCGAGGCGACCAGCTGCGCCCGGCCGGTGCCCAGATGGTAGCTGCCCCGGCCCATGACCGCCCAGGCTCCGCGCGCCGGCGCGCCCAGGCTGCCGTCACCCGAACCGCTGGCGCCGATCAGCTGGACGCGCGCCTGCAGCGCCAGCGAGACGGCGTCGCTCAGCTGGTATCCGATCTCCGGAGTGAGGACCACGCGCCCCGCGGTGGCAGTCCCCGCCGAGGCCTTCAAGTCGCGCCGGAAGTCGAGCGGGCCCGGCGGGTGCCAGCCGTATCCCCAGCCGACCCCCAGAGCCAGGAACGGACGCCCGGGACGTCGGCGACCGACCGCTTCGGCCGACGTGAGCGCGGCTTCCCGTTCGGCCCGGAGGTGCGCCAGGGGATCGATGTCTCCCCCCGCGCGGCCGCCCGTCACCGCCGCGGCTCGCGTGTGGCGGCGTCCGCCGATCACCGTGAGGATGTGCGGGCTGGCGGGCTCGGCGCTGGTGGCCACCACCTGATCCCGGCTGTCCAGCGCCTCGACGTAGTAGTGCACGGGACCCTCGCCCAGCATCTCCGCGCAGATGGTGGCGGTGTACCAGCCCTTGCGCGTGCGCAACGTCGGAGCGGTGGTGAAGTCCTCCTGTCCGGCCGGCCTGAAATGAACCAGCACCACGACCGGACGGTCGTTTTGCGGTCGGGCCGCGCAATGGAGCACCAGCGGCTGGCCGGCCATGATCTCGTCCGGGGTCTCACAGGCGAGTGGCTTGGTGGAATCAGCCAATACATCGGGTTTGGCCGCGGGCGCGGCCGCGGCCAGGATCCACAGGGCCATCGTCATCGTCATCATGGGACTCTCCAGCTTCGGTTCGAGGACAGATCCCGGCGGTCGTCAGTAGCAGGTCTCCTTGCGGAGATCGCACGTCTGTCCCTCCGGACACGGTTTGCGGGCGTTGCAGGGGATGTGGCCCACCACCTTCAGCCCCACCGTGGCCGTGGAAGTCACGGCCAGCCCCACACATCCCGGACCGGCCTCGACTGAATCGTCGGTACCGCGGACCACGGTGCCGGTCGGGAAGCCCGACACCCCGAAGGACATCAGACTGGCGATCAGCGTCTTGTCGACGGTCAGTGAACCGCGGTCCTCCACCCGGCACTCCATCGCCACCGGCGAGCTGCCGTGCTGGTCGATGTCGATGCGCACGCGGACCTGCCCGTCGCCACCCTGGCCGCCCCCGGTCCAGTTGA
>JBKPRZ010000519.1:0-12756 GCA_046734815.1 Myxococcota bacterium
CTCTGCCGGCAGGCCAGCCGCCGCCGCTTCGTCCGGAGGGGCCGGCTCGTCCGCTTCCGGCGGCGGCGGTCCGTCCGGTGAATCACTCACCGGGGGCGGGAGCACCGCGGGACGCGCGGGGGGACGGAGTTGCTTCCAAAGCGCTTCCAGAAGATCCGGAACCCCTTCTCCTGTGACCGCGCTTACAGCTAGTACGGGCAGCTTGCGCCGCTCGAAGGCCTCGCGCAGGCCCGGCAGCTGCTGGCGCGTGTCGGGCAGGTCGATCTTGTTGAGCACCACGATCTCGGGGCGGGCGGCCAGGTCCGGGTCGTACAGCGCCAGCTCCTTGCGCAGGATCTGATAGTCAGCCAGCGGGTTGCGCTCGGGATCGGGGCTGACCTCCAGCAGGTGGACCAGCAGGCGGGTGCGTTCGAGGTGGCGCAGGAAGCGGTCGCCCAGGCCGGTGCCCTCGTGGGCGCCCTCGATCAGACCGGGCACGTCCGCCACGACGAAGGTGCGATCGCCCGACAGCCGCACCACCCCCAGGTTGGGCACCAGGGTGGTGAACGGGTAGTCGGCGATCCGGGGGCGAGCGGCGGAGATGCGGGATATCAGCGACGACTTGCCCACATTGGGAAAGCCGAGCAGGCCCACGTCGGCCAGCAGCTTCAGCTCCAGCCGCAGCACCCGTTCCGCCCCTGGCGTGCCGGGCTCGGACTTGCGGGGCGCCTGATCGGTCGCGGTGGCGAAGTGGATGTTGCCGCGGCCGCCGCGGCCGCCCCGCGCGGCCACGAAGCGCTGATCGTGCGCGCGCAGATCGGCCAGCAGTTTGCCGCTCAGGTCGTCGAACACCTGGGTGCCGGGTGGGACCCGCAGGACCAGGTCGTCGCCGCCCCGGCCGTACATGTCCTTGTTGGCGCCGTCCTGGCCCGAGGGGGCGCGGTATTCGCTGCGGTAGCGGTAGTCGAGCAGGGTGGACAGGCCCTCGTCGACCTGCAGGATCACGCTGCCGCCGTTGCCGCCGTCTCCGCCCGAAGGTCCGCCCTTGGGGACGAATTTCTCGCGGCGGAACGCGACCGCGCCGTTGCCGCCGTCGCCGGCGCGGACCTTTATCCGAGCCTGATCGACGAACGCGGACACGCGCCGGAGCTCAGCCTAGTCGATCCTCGTTGCCACGCCCGGGTCTACTCGGCGGCCGGGCTGGCCGGGCTGGCCGGCGACGCCACCCGTTCCACGCTGACCACGCTGCGGCCGCGGGACTCGCTGAACCTCAGCGTGCCCTCCACCAGAGCGAACAGCGTGAAGTCGCGGCCCATGCCCACGTTGGGACCGGGGTGGAACACGGTGCCCACCTGACGGACCAGGATGTTGCCGGCCTTGACCAGCTGACCGCCGAACCGCTTGACGCCCCGGCGCTGGCCGTTGGAATCGCGGCCGTTGCGGGAGCTGCCCTGTCCTTTCTTGTGTGCCATGTGTGCGCTCTCCGCCTATTTCTTGCCGCTGTCGGTGGCGTTTATGGCCGTGATCCGCAGGGCGGTGAAGGGCTGACGATGGCCGCCCTTGCGGCGGTACGATTTGCGCCGCCGGTACTTGAACAGGACGATCTTCTTGCCCAGTCCCTGCTCGACCACCTCGGCCTCGACCTTGACCCCGCTGACCAGGGGGTTGCCCACCTGGATCTTGCCGGCGTCGTCTGCGAACAGCAGCGAGTCGAACGTCAGCTTGTCCCCGGCGGAGTTGGGCAGCTTCTCCACCCGCAGGGTTTCACCCGCGGCGACGCGGTACTGTTTTCCTCCGGTGCGTATGACGGCGTACATGGGGGTCTCCAGGCGAGCGGGGTAATTTATTTCATCGGCGGGTGATGTCAAGAGCTGGCTCGGGGGCGTTGCTGGGGCCGTGCGCGCTGTTGCGAATCTGGACCGCCCGGCCGTGGCCCGACAGCCCCTCGACCTCGGCGATGCGCACGATGTCGTCGACCTGCCCGGCCAGGGCCTCGGCCGTGTATTCGATGGTGGACGTGCGCTTGAGGAAGTCGGCCACCCCCAGCGGCGAGGAGAAGCGGGCGCTGCCGCCGGTGGGCAGGACGTGGCTGGGACCGGCCAGGTAGTCGCCCACCGCCTCGGAGGCGTGGTGGCCCACGAACACCGCCCCGGCCACCACCCGACCGGCCAGCGGGCGGGCGCGGTCGATCGCCAGCCCTGCGTGTTCGGGCGCGATGCGGTTGAGTGCCTCCAGCGCCTGATCCAGGTCGTCGACCACCAGGGCCAGCCCCTGGTCGGCGAGGGCGCGCTCGGCGAAGGCGCGGCGGGGCAGGGTGGCGAGCTGCACCTGCAGCTCTTGCTCGATGCGCGCGACCACCTCGGCGCCGATGCCGATCAGGATCGGCACCGCCAGCTGATCGTGCTCGGCCTGGGCCAGCAGGTCGGCCGCCACCCAGGCCGGGTGCGCGCTGGCGTCGGCGACGATGGCCACCTCGGTCGGGCCGGCCACCATGTCGATGCCGACGTCGCCGGCCACCAGACGCTTGGCCGCCGCCACGTAGGCGTTGCCCGGACCGACGATCTTGTCCACCCGCGGGACGCTCTCGGTGCCGTAGGCCAGGGCGGCGATGGCCTGCGCGCCACCGATGGCAAACACCCGATCCACCCCGGCGATCTCGGCGGCGGCCAGGGTCTCGACCGACGGGCCCGGCGTCACCATCACCACCTCCTTCACGCCCGCCACGCGCGCGGGCAGCGCCGTCATCAGCACGGTCGAGGGGTAGCGGGCGGTGCCGCCCGGGACATACAGCCCCACCCGGGCCAGCGCCGAGACCCGCGAGCCCAGGCGGATGCCGTCCGCCTCGTGCTCGAACGAGCGGGGTCCGTTTTCACGCTCGCGCTCGTGAAAGGCACGGATGCGGTCGGCCGCCCGCTGCAGGCTGGCCCGCAGCTCTGGCGCGGCGGTGGCGGCCTGCGCACGCCAGGTCTCGGGCGCCAGCTCCAGCGCCTGCAGGGAGCGCCCCTCGAAGCGGGCGGTCAGCTCGATGATCGCGCGATCGCCCGCATGCCGCACCTGCCGGATGATGTCCGCCGCCGCGTGCTCGATGCTGGCGGGAAGCTCGGACGCGCGGCGCGCCAGCAGGGCGAGGGTGGACGGGTAGTCCGGATCGTGCGAACGGATGCTGCGGAGCATGGGAAGCCCCTGGTCTAGCACGTCGGCGCGGGCGAGCCGGACAGGCTTCCGCCCGGAGACGGCCACCCGATTGGGCGCGAATTGATATCAGCCACCGCCGCACGGGCGGTCCCGGTTTGCTGGCCGCGCTGAACAGAAGCGCCACGGACTCCGCCGGCTCGCTCGCCAGCAGACCAAAAGAAGAGCCCTGCCGGTGTTCCCGCCGTCGGAAAATCGTACCGGAGCGGCGGCTTTTCGATACGTGCGTTACTTGGCGGACTTGCCGTTCTTGGAACGGGCGGAGCCCTTGTCTTTGGCGGCCCGACGCGCTTCCCGATACTTCTTGATCGTCGCTTTGGGCACGTCCTTGTGCTTGGCGCAAACCATACCGAAAACCGGTGCGGCGGGGTTGTTACAGCCCGGCACCGGACACAGCTGTTTGGGGCGGCGGCGAACGGGGGTAACCCCTAAGAAGGCGGCGAATTTCGGAGGGCGGCCACGACGCCGAGGCAGCGCTCCCCCACCGACGGCAGCGATCACCATCTGTCGAGCGCGGCTGGTGGCGTCGGCCTCGACGGCCGAAACCAGCCGTCCGACGAAATCGTCCACCAGAGAACGGATATTCGAGTCGGGAGAGGAAGATGTCCTTGCCATTTGTGACCCCACGGGAGAATCGGTGTTTTCGATCGCAAAGTAAAGCCGATTTTGCCCGGAACGCGAGGAAGATCGGTAAGCGCATCGATTCCTCGATTGATGACTACGATCATTTAAACATTTCGCTCGCTGCGGGCAGGCCGCCGGTGCCCCGCAATTGTGTTTCTGGCGTTCGCTCCCTTCTGTTGTGGTGGGTTTGCCGGTTGCCGAACGAAAACGATGTTGTCAGCGAGCATTTCTCACCGTGTTCGCTGCGGTGGCCACGCGGGCGCGGCTGTTGAGCCGTCGGCGACCAATCGCGCGATCGCCCGCGCTGCCGTCGCCCGGCAGCGCACGGCGTGTGGCGTGGGTCAACGCGCGATCCCGCTGTACGGTCACGCCTGATCGGCACCCCGGCCCGCCGCGAAGTCCCGCTACGGAATACGCTTGACGGGGCGGACGGCGCTCTCGAATATTCCGCGACATGGCGAGCCGACCAAACGCAGAAGGCGCCGCGGCCCTGCTGCAACAGGGCGACGTGCGCGGTTTCATGCGCAAATACGCGGACATCGGGCTGGCCGCGGTGGTCGTGATGATCGTCGGCATGATGATTGTCCCGCTGCCGCCGTTCATCCTCGACATGCTGATCGCGGTGAATCTGACCGGCGCGGTCACCCTGCTGCTGGTCGCGATCTACGTCAGCGAGGCCCTGAAGATCGCCACCTTCCCGACCTTGCTGCTGCTGACCACCCTGTTCCGTCTGGCCATCGAGGTGTCGGCCACCCGTCTCATCTTGATCAAGGCCGACGCCGGCCACCTGATCAACGCCTTCGGCAACTTCGTGGTGGCGGGCAACCTGGTGGTGGGCGTGGTCATCTTCTTCATCCTCACGATCATCCAGTTCATCGTCATCTCCAAGGGCTCCGAACGCGTGGCCGAGGTGGGCGCCCGCTTCACGCTGGACGCCATGCCCGGCAAGCAGATGTCGATCGACGCCGAGCTGCGCGCCGGGCACATCGATCACAACGAGGCCCGCCGCCGGCGCGCGATGCTGTCGCGCGAGTCGCAGTTCTTCGGGTCGATGGACGGCGCCATGAAGTTCGTCAAGGGCGACGCCATCGCCGGCATCATCGTCCTGCTGGTCAACATCATCGGCGGCCTCATCATCGGCATCGTCATGCGGGGCATGGACGCCGGCCAGGCCGCCCACACCTATACGATCTTGACCATCGGGGAAGGCCTGGTGGCGCAGATCCCGGCGCTGATCATCTCCACCGGCGCCGGCATCATCGTGACCCGGGTGGCCTCGGAAGAGGAGGGCGGGCACCTGGGGTCGGACATCGGCAGCCAGATCCTGGGGCAGCCCAAGGCCCTGGCCATCTCCGCCACCATGTTGCTCCTGCTGGCGCTGGTGCCCGGCATGCCCTCGCTGACGTTCGTGATCCTTTCTGGCCTGCTGTGGACGGTGGCCTGGCGGCTCATGCGCGCCGACAAGGCCAAGGCCGCACCGGCGCCCGGCGCCCGCGCCGAGGCCACGCCGGGTGCGCCGGCCGGCGCGGAGAAGAAGCCCGCCGGCGGCAAGAACGAGCCGCCCTCGCCGGTGCTGACGCCGATCGCACTCGAGCTGTCGACGGCGCTGGGCAACGCCTTCAACTCCGACGGTCAGGGCGGCCGCTTCGTCAAGGAGCTGCTGCCGCTGCTGCGCGAGCGGGTGTTCAACGAGTTCGGCATTCCGCTGCCGGCGGTGCGCGTACGGCCGGGGATCACCAGCCTGGGGGCGAACGGCTACGCCATCCGCCTGCAGGAGGTGGTGATGGGCAAGGGCGAGCTGCTGGTGGGCGGCGGCATGGCCCTGGAGACGCCCGAGCGCCTGAGCGAGCTGGGCTTCCGCACCCAGCCCGGGACCATGCCCGAGGGCGGGCAGTCCGCCTGGATCTTGCCGGCCGACATGCCCCGGGCCAAGGCGGCGGGGGTCAACACCCTGGGGCCGGAGGAAGTGGTGATCCGGCACCTGTTTCACCTGGTGCGCCGCTACGGTTACGAGTTCATCGGCATCCAGGAGACCCAGGTGCTGATCGACGGGCTCGAGCGCACGCACCCCGCGCTGGTGCGCGAGGTGGTGCCCAAGCTGGTCACGCCCGTGCTGCTGACCGACGTGCTCAAGCGCCTGGCCGAGGAGGGCGTCTCGCTGCGCGGCCTGCGCGAGATACTGGGCGCCCTGGCCGAGTGGGCGCCGGCCGAGCGGGATCCGGTGGCACTGACCGAACACGTGCGCGCGGCGCTGCGCCGGCAGATCACCGCCAAATACACCGGCCCCAGCGGGGCGCTGCCGGTATACCTGCTGGATCCGATGATCGAGGAGACCATCCGCGAGTCGATCCACAAGACCGCCACCGGCAGCTACCTGGCGCTGGAGCCACAGCTGTCCCGGGACATCCTGGCAGCGGTGGGGCGCACCATCACCGCCGGCAACGCGGTCATCCTCACAAGCGCGGAGATCCGCCGTTACGTCAAGCGCCTGGTCGAGTCCGAGTTCCCGAACATGCCGGTGCTCTCGTACCAGGAACTGTCGGCCGAGACGCAGCTGCAGCCTCTGGGACGCATCAAGGTTTCGCAAGGAGGTTCGTGATGAAAGCTGTCCTTGCCGGGGCGCTGACCGTGCTGGTCGGCGCCGGTTGCGCGGCGACCACCCTGCCCGACGAAGCCAAGGCCAAATCGTACGAGCCCGTCATGTGGGTCTCGCCGCAGAAGAGTGGCCTGCAGGTGATCGTGCAGGAGGATCACAGCGCGCCCGTCGTCACCACCGTATCGGCCTTCGGGGTGGGCGGCAGCGGCGATCCCAAGGGCGTCGAGGGGCTGGCCCACTTCATCGAGCACCTGGCCTTCCGCTCGCACCCGGGCGGCGGAAACCAGCAGTTCTGGGATTACCTCAAACGGATGGGAGGCGACTTCAACGCCTTCACCAACAACGAGATGACGGTGTATTTCAACACCGCCCACAAGGACAACCTCGAGATGATGTTGCAGCTCGAGGCCTGGCGGCTGGCCCGCACCATCGACGGTGTCACCGAGCAGGTGTTCACCACCGAACGGGAGGTGGTGCGAAACGAGCTGCGGCAGCGGGGCGAGACCACCGTCGGCAGCAAGCAGTTCGATCTGGTGTTCCAGGCGCTGTTTCCGCCCGGGCACCCGCTGTCGAGACCGGTGGTGGGCACCCACGAATCGCTCACCGCCGCCACGTTGGAGCACGCCCGCAAGTTCGTGAAGGACTATTACCGACCCGACAACTGCGTCATGGTCATCATCGGCGACGTCGACACCGACCGGATCAAGCAGCTGCTGGGTCAGTGGCCGCCCGAGATCCTGTTCGCACCGGGCGGCGGTCCCGAGGGACCCACCTTGCCGCCTGGCCCGCGCCTGGCCCAGCGCAAGGCCCCCGAGGTCCCGCCCCCGCAGAAGACCGAGCTGCAGAGGCACAAGGGGCCGGTCACCCAGCCCGAGCTGCTGGTGGCCTGGTCGCTGCCCCCTGGCTACCGGGGCAAGGACGGCGTGGCGAGGTTCGCGGCCAGCCGGCTGAACCTGGCGCTGGGCGAGCTGGACGTGCGCGAGGATGACGACATCGAGGGGGTGGGCGCCTTTCCCGAGACCCTGGCCGACGGCTCGGTGATGGTGTTGCAGGCCGACCTCAAGCCGGGGGCCGACCCCGAAAAGGCGCGCAAGCGGCTGCTGGACATCCTGGTCAACGCCTGGTCGACGGACCTGGGCCGGGCGGTCACCGAGGCCAGCCGCTGGGGCTCGGCCACCTCGATGGTCCTCGGCGCCGCGGACCCGGCCGGGCGGGCGGTGCAGCTGGCCGAATACATGATCGCCACCGGCCGGAACCAGTACTTCAAGGACAACTTCGACGAGCTGGCGGCGATCAAGCCCAGCGAGGTGGCGGAGTTCGCCTTCAAGTGGCTGACCCGGGACCGGGCGGTCTCGGTGTATTTCGAGCCCGAGACCGACGACATTCCCCGGCTGCTGGGCGGCGGCGGTGGCGGCGGGGCGAGCCCGGGCGGCGGCGGAAACGAGCACAACGTCGGGCGCGACACCATCGGACAGACGCAGGAGCTGAGCAGCGAGAAGCTGCTGCAGATGGTCCGCTCCCCGCAGCTGGCCAAGATCCCGCACCACAAGCTGGCCAACGGCCTCGAGGTCTATGCCGTCTCCCGGCCAGGGGCGCCGGTGGCCCAGATCCAGCTGGGGCTCCGGGGCGGCAACGCCACCACCCGCCCGGTGGGCGCGGCCAGCCTGGCCATGGCCGTGGCCCGGCCCCGGTGCAACGAATCGGGCAGCCTGGGACCGGTCGGCGGTCGGATCGGCACCGCCACCGGGGCGACGTCCTCGACCTCCTCGGTCACGGTGCTGTCGGGCAATCTGCCCAACGCGATGGCCGTGCTGGCGGACAACGTGCGCTGCCGGGAGGTCGACGACGAGTCGTTCCTGTTCCTGCCCCGGTTCCTCGACACCCAGAGCAAGGTGTTCAAGCGGTCCGAGAAGCGGCCCGAGTTCATCGCCGGACGCAAGTTCTTCGGCGAGCTTTATCCCAATCACCCCTACGGCGAGGGGCCCTTCGTGGATCCGGCGATGCTCAAGAGCATGCGCCTGCAGGACGCGCAGGCCTTCGTGCAGAGCCATCTGCGACCGGACAACGGCGCTGCCGTGGTGTACGGAGACATCGAGCCGTCCGAGGTGTGGAGCCTGGCCGACAAGTACCTCACCCGCTGGACGGCGGGTGCGGGCGGCGGGTCGATGATGCCGCCACCGACGCCACCGGGCCCGTCGACGCGCAAGATTTACCTGGTGGATCGGCCCAAGGCCACCCAGGCCACGGTGACGATGGGCTGTCGGCTGACGGACCTGGTCCCCGACAACATGCCGGCCTACGACGTGCTGGAGGCGGCGGCCAACGAACGGGCCTGGTATCTGCGCGAGCAGTGGGGCGCCACTTACGGCGTGAACGCCCAGGTTTCCACCCAGGTGGGCAACGCCTCGCACCTGCTGTTCAGCGGCGCGGTGGTCAACCCTCAGGTGGGCAAGTCCATCAGCCGGCTGCTGGACGTGATCCGCGAGCTGGGCAGCGGATCGCTGGACGAACGGCTGTTTCTCACCTCGCGCTGGGACACCGGTCGCAAGTTCATGGCCGGCTTCGCCAGCGCCGGCGCGCAGGCGAACGCCATCCTGAGCGCGCTCAACCACAACTGGCCGCTGGAGGTCTGGGACAACTACCCGCAGAACCTGGCCCGCACCACCCGCGATTCGTTCAAGGAGATCATGGGCCCCTGCGTGGGCAAGGAGGTGGTGGCCATCGTCGGCGACGCCTCCGATCTACGCCCCCAGCTGGAAAAGGAAGGCCTGAAGCTCGAGGGGAACTAGGCGAGGACACCTCTCGCCGATGCGGGCGATGCCTGCACCCATGAGCCCCACCGATTCGTCCTCATCCTCCCGTCGCGCTGGGGCCGTCAACCTGGCGGTGCTGGTGGCGGCGCTGGGGTACTTCGTCGATATCTATGACCTGATCCTGTTCAACGTGGTGCGGGTCAAGAGCCTGGAGGGGCTGGGTGTCCACGGGGCGGCGGTGTTCGAGCGCGGGATCTTCATCCTCAACATGCAGATGCTGGGGATGCTGGTGGGCGGGATCCTGTGGGGGATCCTGGGGGACCGACGGGGGCGGCTGTCGGTGCTGTTCGGGTCGATCATCCTGTATTCGCTGGCCAACCTGGCCAACGGCGCGCCCGACAAGCTGTCGGCCTGGACGGGCGGGGGACTCGATACGATCCAGATGTACGCGCTGATCCGGTTCCTGGCTGGGGTGGGGCTGGCCGGCGAGCTGGGCGCCGGCATCACTCTGGTCAGCGAGTCGATGCCCAGGGAGACGCGTGGCTTCGGAACCGCCATCGTGGCGTCGGTGGGCATCTGCGGCGGGCTCGTGGCTGTGTTCGTGAGCAAACATGCCGACTGGCGAAACGCCTATTTCATAGGCGGGGGCCTGGGTCTGGCGCTGCTGGTGCTGCGGCTGGGGGTGATGGAGTCGGGCCTGTTCCAGAACCTGCGCGCCCGCGACGTGTCCCGCGGCCACTTCTTCGGCCTGTTTGCCAGCTGGTCTCGCGCCCGCAAGTACCTGTCCGTGATTCTTGTGGGCGTACCAATCTGGTACGTGGTCGCCATCCCGATCACGTTCGCCCCCGAGATCGGCCGCGCCCTGGGCATGACCGAGCCGCCCTCTGCCCCCAACGCGGTGCTGTCGGTCTACTCCGGCCTGGTGCTGGGTGATCTGGGCAGTGGTCTTCTGAGTCAGCTGTTCCGTACCCGCAAGAAGGTGCTGGCCGCCTTCATCCTGGCCACCGCCCTCTTTCTGGCCCTGTATTTCACGGTGGCCGCCACCTCGCTCCCGATCTTTTACGCCGTCTGCTTCGGCATGGGGGTAGCCATCGGCTACTGGGCGGTCTTCGTCGGCATGGCCAGCGAGCAGTTCGGCACCAACATCCGCGCCACCGTCACCACGACCGCCCCCAACTTCGTCCGGGGCGCCGTGGTGCCGCTCACCCTGGTCTTCGGCAGTCTGCGCGGCTCGCTGGGCATCACCCGCGCTGCCCTCTTCGTCGGTGCCGGCACCCTGCTGATCGCGCTGATCGCTCTTTACGCCCTTCCCGAGACCTTCGGCCGGGACCTCGACTTCGTCGAGCCCGCGTGAGCTATTTCCCGCGCACCAGCTCGCTGAACAGCGGCGTCGACAGGTAACGCTCGCCGCTGTCCGGGAGGACGAGGACGATCGCCTTGCCGGCGTTCTCCGGCCGCCGCGCCAGGGTCAGCGCCGCCGCCAGGGCCGCGCCGCTGGAGATCCCGCACAGGATCCCCTCCTCGCGGGCCAGCCGGCGCGCGCAGGTGAAGGTCTCGTCCTCGCTGACCGTGATCACCTCGTCGATCACCTTGCGGTTCAGGATCGGCGGCACGAACCCGGCGCCGATGCCCTGGATGAGATGGTTGCCCACCGGCCCGCCCGACAGCACCGCCGCCTTGGCCGGCTCGACCGCCACCACCCGCAGGCCCGGCTTGCGCGCCTTGAGCACCTCGCCCACGCCGGTGATGGTCCCGCCGGTGCCGACGCCGGCCACGAACAGGTCCACCGCGCCGCCGCTGTCGCGCCAGATCTCCTCGGCGGTGGTCCGCCGGTGCACCTCGGGGTTGGCCGGGTTGGTGAACTGCCCCAGGCTGACCGCCCCGGCGATCTCCCGGCGCAGGCTGTCCGCCCGGGCGACCGCATCGCGCATCAACGTGCCCGGGGTGGTGACGACCTCCGCCCCGAAGTAGCGCAGCAGCGCCGCCCGTTCGGTCGACATGCGCTCGGGCATGGTGACGATCAGGCGGTAGCCGCGCGAGGCGGCCACGAAGGCCAGCGCGATCCCCATGTTGCCCGAGCTGGGCTCGATGATGGTGGCTCCCGGGGCCAGCTGCCCGGTGCGTTCGGCCTCCGCCACCATGGCCGCGCCCACCCGGTCCTTGACGCTGCCGCAAGGATTGCGCTCCTCCAGCTTGGCGAACAGACGCGCCGGCAGGTCACGCCCGATGCGGAGAAGCTCGACCAGCGGTGTGCCGCCGGTGGTGTCGACCACGCTGGAAAGGGCCTTGCCCGCAGGGTTTGGCATGGTGATCAGATTGTGTAATCCCCCAGGAAGATCTTCGCCTCTTGCAAATCGGCCATCACCCGGTCGCCCTCCTGGATGCCCAGAGCGGCGTATTCGGCCGAGGTCAGCTCCACCGACAGGGTTCCGCCGTCGGGCAGCCCCAGGGTCACCTTCACGTAGGCGCCCACGAAGGCCAGCCGTTCGACCCGGGCCAGCGACACCGGCTCGCGCTCCGGGTCGGTCGAGGCGGCGCCGTCGCCCGCGTCGGGCAGCTTGCTCAGCTTCACCTCGTGCGGGCGCACGAAGGCTCGCACCTCGCCGCCGTCCGAGCCGCGCAGCAGGTTGGCCCCGCCCACGAAGCGCGCCACGAACGGCGTGGCCGGCTGGTCGTAGATCGCGCTCGGTGGGCCCTGCTGCTCGATCCGCCCCTGGTTCATCACCACCAGAGTGTCGGCCAGCTCCATCGCCTCTTCCTGGTCGTGGGTCACCAGCACGGTGGTCACGGGCGGGTGCTCGCCGCCGTGGGCCCGTTCTTCGTGGAACCGGCGCAGCCAGGCCCGCAGCGACACCCGCACCTGCGCGTCCAGCGCTCCGAAGGGCTCGTCCAGCAGCAACAGCCGCGGCTCGGTGGCCAGCGCCCGCGCGAAGGCCACCCGCTGGCGCTGCCCACCCGACAGCTCGCGGGGCAGGCGGTGGCCGAGGCCCTCGAGCTCGACGGTGGCCAGCAGCTCGTCGATGCGGCGGTCGATCTCGGCCCGCGACAGCTTGCGGATCTCCAGTCCGAAGGCGATGTTCCGGCGCACGTTCATGTGCGGAAACAGGGCGTAGCTCTGGAAGACGAAGCCCACCCCGCGCCTCTGCGGCGGGATGTCGGTGCCGTCCACACCGCCGATCATCACCCGGCCGGCGTCCGGGTGCTCGAGCCCGGCGATCAGCCTCAGTACGGTTGACTTGCCCGAGCCCGACGGCCCCAGCAAGGTGGTGATGGTCCCCGGCCGCGCCGAGAACGACACCTGGCTGACCGCCGGTGCTCCGCCTCGGGAAAAACGCTTGGTCAGGCCGATGGTCTCCAGGGCGGGCACGTCCGCCGCCGGCACAGCCGACGCCTGGCCCTTCGGTCCCGGTTCCACCACGGCCGTCATCGTAACCCCCCGCGGCGGGCCGCGCCTGCATTGTCGTGGGCAGCCAGCAGGGGCGCCAGCTCGGCGGCCAGCGACACCACCTCGCCCACCACCAGCAGCACCGGCAGCCCTGCGGCCGCCCGGTCGGGAGGCAGCGCGGCTGCACCCAGCTGGGCCAGCGTGCCGGTCCAGGACCAGGCCTGCAC
>JBKPRZ010000520.1:0-5489 GCA_046734815.1 Myxococcota bacterium
CGCTCACATCGCCATGCCGCCGTTGACGTCCAGCACGTGGCCGGTCACGAAGCCCGCCGCCGGCGAGGCCAGGTAAAGGACGCTGGCGGCGATCTCCATCGGGTCGCCGAAGCGGCCCACCGGGGTCCGATCGATCACCGCCTGCAGCGCCTCCTCGGGTACGTGCTCGAGCATGCGGGTCTTGATGAAGCCGGGGGCAATGGCGTTGACGGTGACACCCTTGCGGGCGTATTCGCGGGCCAGCGCCTTGGTCAGGCCAATCAGGCCAGCCTTGGCGGCGGCGTAGTTGGTCTGGCCGAAGTTGCCGATCCGCCCGACGATGCTGGAGATGTTGATGACCCGGCCCCAGCTGCGCAGGGCCATGGCGTCGATGAAGCAGCGGGTGATGTCGAAGACGCTGTTGAGGTTGGTGTTGATCACCGAGTCCCAGGCGCCGCGGTCCATCTTGCGGAACAGGCCGTCGCGGGTGACGCCGGCGTTGTTGACCAGGATGTCGATGCCCTCGAAGTCCTCCAGCACCCGGCCGCACATGGTCTCGACCTCGCCCCGGTTGGCCACGTCGAACGAGTAGGCCCGGGCCCGCCGGCCGCTGGCGGTGATCTCGGAGCAGACCTTGTCGGCCAGGGCGGCGCCCGCCGAGCTGGAGCCCACCGCCACGTCGGCGCCGGCGGAGGCCAGGGTGAGGGCGCAGGCCCGGCCGATGCCGCGCGAGCCGCCGGTCACGAAGGCGCGTTTGCCGAGCAGGCTGAAGCCGGAGACGATCGAGTCAATCGGAACCGGGAGGACTGTCGCCATGGGGGGTCTCCTGTGTGCGCCGGGACGGAGGAAGGGAGGGAGCGCCTGCGGCGGCGGCAACGGCATGTCGGGTCAGCTGGAGGATCGCGGGGGTCCGCAGGGCCTTGTCGGCCGCGCGAGACAGATCGGTCAGCCAGCGTCGCTGCAGCTGGCGGGCGTCGAGGAGGGCGGCCACCGCCGCCAGCCCCCCCGGCCCCCAGACCACGGCCTGGCGCCACAGCTCCAGCCAGAGGCCGCTGAGGGCGAGCAGGGGATCGGGGGGAGGGGCTGACGGCGGGTCACGAGGTGGGGTCATGGCGCCCGGCCGGTTCAGCCGGGCGGCGGGGCACCCTGCCCGGGCTCGCGCGGGGCACCCTGCGCGAACTCGAAGGACTTCTCGGTCCACTTCTGGAATTCCTGGAACTGGCTCTCCTGCTGGCTCTTGAGGGAGTCGAACAGACGCCGCCAGATGTCCTCGGCCTTGCGCCGCTGCTCCTCGGGCGAGCGCGCCTCGGCGGCCTGCGAGGCCTGCTCCAGCACCTGGATCCCGGCCTGGTAGGCCGAATCCAGCGACTCGCGCTGCCGGTTCAAGGTGTCGATGGTCAGCTCGAACAGGCGCTTCTGGTAGGCCCGCCCCCAGTCGGTGGACGCGCTGGTGGCGCCGGGCTGGGCGTAGATCCACTGCTGGGTGAACTGCCTCATGAGGTCTTGCTGGAGCCGCAGGGATGCTTCCGAGGCCTTCCTGAAATTGTCGATCATCTGGTCGAGCATGTGGACCTCCCGTCAGGTAATATTTCGCAATACTGTTGCGAAAATTCTCCAATCATTAATCGTCATTTGGAAAACCGACCGACGCCTGGGTGCTTCCGTTGCGCAATGACGATTGCTTGGTGCGGCCACTTTATGGACGGAGCGATCGCAGGACAAGTACGTCATGCCCGTATTCGGCGAGGGCCACGCGTGGGCGATAGTTGGTCGCAACCCTGTCCGTCGCGCGCCTGAAGGGCAGCCGCCCCCGGAGTTGGTAGGCTGCCGATCGAGGGGAGCCCATGTACACAATCCTGATCACCGGCGCGGCGAGCGGCATCGGCGCCGGCCTGGCCACCGAGCTGGCGCACACCGGTCATCACCTGGTGGTGAGCGACGTCAACGAAGCGGGTTGCCTGGGGGTGGCCGCCGGCATCCGCGAGCGGGGCGGCTCGGCCGAGGGACTGAAGATGGACGTGACCTCGGACGACAGCGTGACCAGCGCGCTGGCACGGATCAGCCGGCCGGTGGACGTGCTGGTGAACAACGCGGGTCTGCAGCACGTGGCTCCCCTGGAGGAGTTTCCGATCGCGCGCTGGGACTTCCTGGTGCAGGTGATGCTGACGGGTGCCGCCCGGCTGACCGCGGCCATGCTGCCGGGGATGCGCGAACGTGGCTTCGGCCGGATCGTCAACATCGGTAGCATCCATTCCCTGGTGGCCAGCCCCTACAAGAGCGCCTATGTAGCCGCCAAGCACGGCCTGCTCGGCTTTACCCGGGCGATCGCCCTCGAGACCGCGGGCGTCGACATCACGATCAACACCATCTGTCCGAGCTATGTGCGCACACCTCTGGTGCAGGGGCAGATCGCCGACCAGGCCCGCGTGCGCGGCCTGTCCGAGGAGGAGGTGGTGGCGCGGGTGATGCTGGAGCCGATGCCCAAGGGCGTGTTCATCACCGTCGACGAGCTGGCCGGCATCGCCAGCTTTCTGATCTCCCCGCCCGCCCGCAACATCACCGGGCAGGCGATCGTCGTGGACGGCGGCTGGACGGCGCGTTGAAGGCTGCCGCGCGCGCGCAACGCTTGCGTGCCTGCGCGCGAGCCATTCCGTCAGTAAGAGAGAGCTGGCGAAGAGCGAGCTCGCGCGTCCGTGTGCGAGATAACTCGCGCGTCTGTGCGAGATAACTCCCGCGTCAGTGCGCACAGCTCGTACGTAGGTACGAGGGCTGTCCACCAGAGGCCTTATGTCCTTCGAGCGACAGCGGTATAATCCCTGTCGGCTGTGGTGCCAACGACCCACGGTAGAGAGGTCCTAGACGTGCTGTACAATGTCCACGAGCTCAACCGCGCCGTGATGGATCCGGCGTCCGACCTGGCGCGGCTCGGGGCCCGGATGTTCTCCGCGCCCGGCTGGCTGTCCCAGCTGCCCGGCGCGGCCCCCGTGGCCGCCGGCTGTGAGTTGCTGTACCGACTGGGCAAGCAGTACGACAAGCCCAGCTTCGATATCGACTCGATCGAGGTGCGGGGCAGTCGGGTCGCTGTGCTGGAACAGAACATCCAGGCGCGGCCCTTCTGCCGGCTGCTCCGGTTCAAGCGCTACAGCGATCAGCCCGACATCGTGGCGGCGATGAAGCGCGAGCCGACGGTGCTGCTGGTGGCGCCCCACTCCGGTCATCACGCCACCTTGCTCCGCGACACCGTTCGCACCCTGCTGCACGGCCACAAGGTGTACGTCACCGACTGGATCGATGCGCGGCGGGTCCCGGCGGCGGAGGGAGCATTCACTCTGGACGACTACGTCGCTTACCTGCGCGGGTTCATGCAGCAGATCGGCACCCAGAACCTGCACGTGGTGGCGATCTGCCAGGCGGCCGTGCCGGCGCTGGCCGCGGTGTCATTGATGGCCGCCGCCGGGCAGGCGCAGCCGCGCAGCCTGGTGCTGATGGGCGGCCCGCTGGACACGCGCCGCAATCCCACCCAGGTCAACCACTTCGCGCTCAGCCGCCCGCTGACCTGGTTCGACAGCCACCTTCTGCAGGTGGTGCCGTCCAGCTATCCCGGGCGGGGCCGCCGCGTCTACCCGGGCTTCCTGCAGCACGCGAGCTTCCTGGCCATGAACCCGGTCCGTCACGTGAGCTCGCACTGGAACTTCTTCCAGGACCTGGTGCGGGGCCAGCAGGACCACGCCGACGCCCACCGAAACTTCTACGACGAATACAACGCCGTGATGGACCTGCCCGGCGAATATTACCTGGACTGCATCCGCGTCGTGTTCCACGAGCACCTGCTGCCGCGCGGGCTGTGGCGCGTGTCTGGCCAGCCGGTGACGCCGGCGGCGATCACCACCTCGCTGCTGACAGTGGAGGGCGAGCGCGACGACATCTCGGGCCTGGGGCAGACCCGGGTCGCGCACGAGCTGTGCACCGGCATCCCCACCGACCGCAAGCACCACCTGGCCGTCGACAACGCCGGGCACTACGGCATCTTCAGCGGCCACCGCTGGCGCGACAGCGTCTATCCCCGCCTGCGCGCCTTCATCGCCAGCACCCAGCCGGCCGCCTGATAGATGTGATCGCCGTCGCTGCCGGGAGCGGCTGATGGCGAAGATTTAAACGTCGCCGCCCGACCTGGCGTTCACTAGGCATGGTGAGCGCCGATGTCATCGTGCTGGCCCCCCCGCGGCCGGCCAGCGCAGAGGAGTTACCCCGGCGCTCGGACGACGAGCTGATGAGGATGGCTGCGCTGGGCGTGTCGGCCGCTTTCGACGAGATCGTGCGGCGTCACCAGGGACCGGTGCGGGCCTTCTGCGCGCGGATGCTGGGCGATCAGGTGGCCGGCGACGACGCCGCCCAGGACCTGTTCGTCGAGATCTGGCGCAGCCGCGGCCGCTACGACGGGCGGGCACGTTTCCGTTCGTTCCTGTTCACGGCCGCCCGTAACCAATGCATCAGCGCGCTCCGCCGGCGGCGGCGCGAGGCCTCGCCCCCGCCCGAGGTGGAGGTGGATCCGGACACGACCCAGCTGGATCACCTGCTGGCGCTGGAGCGTCGCCGTCGGCTGGAGGCGCTGGTCGCCCAGCTGCCGGTCAAGCTGCGCGAGTCGATCTGGTTGCGCTTCTCGGCCGAGCTGCCCTACGACGAGATCGCCCAGGTGCTGCGGCGGCCCGAGCAGACCGTCCGCTCGCGCGTGTTCCACGCCCTCAAGCGGCTGCGCACCCTGATGGCGCCGTCGGAAAGGAGCCCCCTGTGACCCTGCCCTGCCCCGCCGAGGACACCATCCTGCTCGACCAGCTGGGCGAGCTGAAGGTGCACGAGAGCCGCGCGCTGGCCGAGCACGAGCGCGCCTGCCGCTCGTGCCAGCGCCGGCGCGCCGAGGTGGCGGCGCTGCTGGCGGACCTGGACCAGGCGGCCCGGGCCCTGCCCGACGACGGCGTCGCGTTCTGCGCGCGGGTCCAGGCCCGGATGGATCCGCGGGTGCCGGTCATCCCCCTGCGCACGCGCTTGGGCTTGCCCGCGGGCTGGCGAGCGCCGGTCTTCGCGGCGGCGGCCGCGTTGCTGGTGGCCCCGGTGGCCGTGCTGCTGCACGGGCGCACGCGCGAGGCGGCCGTTCCGGAACGGCTGACCGCGCGCGGTCACACCACGCCCGCTGCCCCGGCCGCCGAGCTGCTGCTGGTGCGCACGGGACGGATGGTCGAGCCGTCCGGGCGGACGCTGAGACCCAGCGACGCGCTGGCGGTGCGGGTGGTGAACGGCGGTCCGCGGACGGTCTATCTGATGGCCTTCGCCCTCGATTCGGCCTGCGAGGTGCACTGGTTCTATCCGGAGTACCGCGACCCGGGCGCCGACCCGACGGCCGTGGCCATCGAGCCGGCTTCGCCCTGGCGGGTGTTGCCCGAGCTGGTGTCGCCCGACCAGGCCCCCGAGGGCCCGCTGCGCCTGGTGACGGCGCTGTTCCGGGCGCCGACGAC
>JBKPRZ010000521.1:0-5372 GCA_046734815.1 Myxococcota bacterium
GTCTGGTCGGTGATCGCGCCCCTGATCGCGCTGTTCGTGGGCGGACTGGTGGCATCGTACACGGCCGGTTTCTTGGACCGGGGCACGCGTCTGATCCATGGTCTGGTGGTCTGGGGGCTCACCACCTTGCTGGGCGCGACGCTGGTCTCCATGGCGCTGGCGGCCACGGTGCGCACCGGCATCGCCGCCATCGGCGCCGGGGCCGAGGCGGCAGCCGGCGCCGGGTCGAGCCTGAGCGCGATGGGCATCGACAGCGATGCTCTGCTGGCGCCTGTCAACCAGCGCTTGACCAGCCAGGGTCATCCGGCGGTCACGGCCAGTCAGCTGGAAGGGGCCGCGCGCGACGCGGTCTCCGGCTCGCTGAAGTCGGGACATTTCGATCGCTCGGTGATGATCGGCGCGCTGACACGCAATACAGGGATGAGCCAGGCCGATGCGCAGCAGCTGGCGGGCCAGATCGAGCAGCGCTGGAATCAGAAGGCCCAGGAGCTGCGGCGGACCGCGCTGACCGCCGCCGACCGCACCGGCAAGGCCTTGTGGGCGGTGTTTCTGGGGCTCCTGCTGGGCCTGGCCTCGTCGGTGGCCGGCGCCCTGGTGGGCGTGCCGCGGGGTCGCGACGTGGTGGTGGATCGCGCCCCCAGCCCCACTGGCCCGGGGCCGCGCCAGATTCCGATCGAGGGCACGTGAGCCCTGACGCAGGCTGACCGCGAGAGGCGGGAACGAGCACCCGATCCCCATGGTCGGGTGCTACTCTCGCCCACCATGACGACAGACTACCAGCCCCGCAGAACGCGTCGGCCCCTCAGCACCTTCGCCCTGCTGGTCTTCGGCCTGGTCCCGGGCCTCGCTTTCGGTCTGCCGGCGGTCGCCGCCGCGGCCGGGAGCAAGATCAAGATCGGCTACAACACCGACGACCTCGAGAAGGCCAAGAAGACCGGCTTCGACTACGCCGAGGTGCTGGTCCGCAACTTCGCCCGTCTGAGCGACGAGGAATTCGCCAAGCTGCTCGAGAAGCACAAGGCGGTGGGGATTGCCACGCCGGTGGGCAACAACTTCATCCCGATGGAGCTGAAGCTGGTCGGTCCGGACATCGACAAGGACAAGCAGATCGAATACGTGCGCAAGGCCTTCGAGCGCGGTCAGAAGCTGGGTCTGAAGATCATCGTCCTGGGCAGCGGCGCCGCGCGGAAGGTGCCCGACGGTTACTCGAAGGACGAGGCCTGGAAGCAGCTGGTCGACTTCGGCAAGCGGATCGCGCCCGAGGCCAAGAAGCGGGGCATCGTGGTGGCGGTCGAGCCGCTGCAGACCAAGGAGACCAACACCATCAACAGCGCCGCCGAGGGGCTGAAGTGGGTCAAGGCGGTCAACCACCCCAACTTCCAGCTGATGGTCGACTTTTATCACCTGTCGTTGGAGAAGGAGGACCCCTCGATTCTGGTGACGGCGAAGAACGCCATCAAGCACATCCACATCGCCAACCCCAACGGCCGGCGCTTCCCGCTGTCGTCGGAGGAATACGACTATTCGGCCTTCTTCGCCGCGCTGAAGAAGAGCAAGTACCAGGGCGGCATCAGCATCGAGGGCCGCCCCAACGATTACGACGCCGACGCTCCCAAGGCGCTGGCCTTCCTGCGCGCGGCGGCCGAGTCGGGTGTGAAGCCGCCCTCGACGCCGCCGCCGGCGCCCGCCACCGGCGCGCAGGCCCCCGCCGCGCAGCCGACCACGCCGGCCACCACCAAGCCGGTCACGCCCTGATCGTCAGGGCATCCCGCGCAGGGCGCGGCACTCCTCGGCGCGCAGCTGCTGGCGGTCGAGGTCGCGCAGGCGGGTGACCAGCTGGGCGATCCCGCGCGGGATCGCCCGGCAGGTGCCCGGGCCCGAGTTGCCCTGGCACTCCTGCCCGACCAGGAACCCACGCCCGTCGTCGCGGACCAGCTCGAAGACGGTGCCGTCCACCGGTCTCGTGTCGCGGCCGTAGAGCGGCGGCGTGGCCTGACCGAGCGCCGCACGGACGTCCGGGTCGGCGAGGTCGCGCAACTGGACGTCGGAGGCGGTGATCACCTGGGGCGATCCACAGGCGGGAAGGGGCGGTGAACAGGAGGCCAGCGGCGGGGCGCCCACCACGGTCCGGCGCAGGTGGGTGTACTGGTTGCCCGGCTGCAGGATGGTGCGTTCGACGAACGCGCGCAGCCCGCCGATGTCGCCATATTCGTAAGCCGCCGAGAAGTCGCAGGCCGGCGCTCCGTCCGCCGGTCGCCCGCCGTCCGGGCCTGGAGCCCCCGCGTCGGCGACCACCCCCGCGGCGTCGCTGGCGGCATCCGGCTTGACCAGCGGGGCGGCGTCGGCGGCGCAGGCCTTCTCGGTGCACAGCACCACGGCGTCCTCCACGCAGGCGCAGGTATTGCAGCCGTCCGTGGCCGGAAAAGACGTGCCGATGGCGTGCGGCTGTTTGCCGTAGGCGCAGGTCGCCGAGGGCGGCGCGAGCTCGTTGCGGCAGGCCAGCGCCTGAAGCGCGAGCGCCAGCGGCAGGACCCAGCAGCGGGTCGATGGGCTAGGGCGGTTCATCCGTCCTCCTTCGGGACCAGTGGACAGCTGATCACATACCAAAGGGCGCCGTGACAATATCGGCGTCATGCCGGCGCGCCCGCCCGGATGCGGCGAAGAAGAACCGGGAACGACGTGCCGCGCGCGTCGCGTTCAGACCCGCACCACCGACGATTGACGGCCATGGTCGACCCGCTCCGTCCGTTCGCGTTCGCGCTGGCCGCCCTGGTCGCCGCCTGGCCCGGCCCGCCGCTGCCACAGCCCGCGAACCTCCGCTCCGCGAGCTCGGAAGGGAACGGCCCGCGGATGGTGGGCCGGAGCCTGGCTGCCGTGGTTCTGGTCGCCGTCGCGCTGCTCGTCGCCATCGCCGCCACCCCGGTGCCCATCGGCCTGATCGCCTACGCGGGTTTTTTCCCCCTGCTGCGCGGGCTGCGCCAGATCCTCACCGCCAGCTTCCGCTCGCCAACGTCCGACCCAGGTCTCTCCGACGGATCGGTGCGGTCGATCCTCCGGCAGTCGATCGCCGGCGGCATGGACCCGCTGGCCGTGCTCATCCCGCTGTTCGCCACCCACACCCTCGCGGAGATCGCGGCCGTTGCGAGCGGCACCATCATCGGGTCGGCGGCCCTGGCCCCTGTCCGCTCCGCTCGCGCGACCGCCCTTCGCCCCTTCGGCCTGATCCTGGTGGGCGTTTACCTGCTGATCGAGGCGGGCGCGTTCGGCTGGATGTGGCCCCGCTGAACGATCAGGTCTGCAGGCGTTTCTTCCGGAGCTTCCAGCCGGCGGGTGGGCGGCGGTTGGGATCGTCGGGGTCGGTGGGGGAGTAGTCGATCCAGCGGTAGCTCGGTGGCGGGCGGACGTCGACGTGGACGAAGCCGCCGCGCGGGTACAGCCCCACGCCCATGCCGCCCGAGTCGAGGCTCTCGATGAAGGCGCTCAGCTCCTTGGGCGAGACGCCCTGCAGATGGATGTCGGTGGCGGATCCGCGAAAATGGTTGCTGGTGGTGCGGACCTGGTTGCGGTAGCCGGAGGTCACCTCGATGCGACGCTCGCCGAAGTGGTCGTAGACGTGCGACAGGATCACGAACAGGCGCGGTTCGATCGAGGTCGCGGTGTCGGTGCGCTTGCAGCGCAGCAGCTGCGACAGGGCGCGCAGGGCCTCCAGGTTGTACGAGCCATCGCGGTTGAAGATGTTCAGCTTCAGCGATTCCTGGCGGTAGACGTTGTGCAGGTGGATGTTGCCGGAGGGCGGCGGGGGCAGCCGCTTGCGGAGCTTGGCGTCCGGGACCATGTGGCCCTGCATGCGCGGAATCCTGGCGGTCTTGCTGGCTGATGCCGCAGTCTTCGGAACCGTTTTCGTGGCCGCGCTTGCCGCTTCGGCCGATTCCGCGGTCGTCGGTTCGGGCGGGTTCTCGGCTTCCTCGCCGGGCTGGGCGGCGGCGGCGCGCGGGGCCGCGGCGAGCGCCATGGCGAGCAGCGTAAGTCTCAGCCTAGCCACAACCTGATTAGAGTCAGCCCAGCGACCTTTTCGTGTCAATCCCCGGCACAAAAGCGGGCTGTGAGTACAATGCCGCCGGTCCAAGGAGTTCCTGAATGGCGACCCAGCAGCCCGGCAGCACCGGGGGTTCCACCCTCCCGCAGAATCCCCGGATCCACTTCGGCGTGATCGGAATCAACCACTCGCACATCTACCGTCAGGTCGATTCGGTCACGCGCGGAGGAGGGGAGCTGATCGCGTTCTTCGCCAAGGAGCCGGACCTGGCCGAGGCGTTCGCCAAGAAGTACCCGCACGCGCGCCGGGCGGCGAGCGAGCGCGAGATCCTCGAGTCCGACGAGATCCAGCTGATCGCCAGCTCGGCCATCCCCAGCGAGCGGGCGGCGCTGGCGATCGCGGCCATGCAACACGGCAAGGACTTCATGTCCGACAAGCCGGGCATGACGACCCTGCAGCAGCTGGCCGACGTGCGCCGGGTGCAGGCCAGGACCAAACGCATCTACTCCATCCTGTACAGCGAGCGGCACGACAACCGGGCCACCGTGAAGGCCGGCGAGCTGGTCAAGGCCGGGGCCATCGGCCGGGTCCTGCACATGATCGGCATGGGCCCGCACCGCCTGAGCCCCAAGACGCGGCCGCCCTGGTTCTTCGACAAGGAACGCTACGGCGGCGTGCTGTGCGACCTGGCCTCGCACCAGTTCGATCAGTTCCTCTACCTCACCGGGTCCACGAAGGCCGAGATCGTCAGCGCCCAGGTGGGCAACCTGGCCCACCCCGACCATCCCGGACTGGAGGACTTCGGCGAGGCGATGGTGCGCGGGGATCACGGCAGCGGGTACATCCGGGTCGACTGGTTCACACCCGACGGGCTGAACACCTGGGGCGACGGGCGCCTGCACATCCTGGGCACCGACGGGTTCATCGAGGTCCGCAAGAACGCGGACATCGGCGGCCGCCCCGGCGGCGAGCACCTGTTCCTGGTGGACAAGAAGGAGACCCGCTACATCGACTGCAAGAACGAGGCGCTGCCCTACGGCCAGCGTCTGGTCGACGACGTCATCAACCGCACCGAGACCGCCATGCCCCAGGCGCACTGTTTTCTGGCGATGGAGCTGGCCCTGCGCGCGCAGAAGGCCGCTCACCGGGTGGCCTGACCGTTTGCCCCACCCGGGTGCGTTCACCCGGCGTCTCCCCGCGCAACTTTCCGGCGCTGCGCCCGATACCCCTCCCGTCCAAGCGAGACGTGAAACTCGGAGGGGTCATCCTCTGGCTCTCGGGCGCCTGGGCGGTCGATCGCCGGTGCGAGGTCGGCCGCCCAGGGCCCGCCGGAGGC
>JBKPRZ010000522.1:0-13953 GCA_046734815.1 Myxococcota bacterium
GCAGTGCCGCCTGGCCGAGGCCGCCGGCGAGGGCCGCCCGCTGCCGTCGCTGCCGGCGCTGCTGGCCGACGAGCGCGCCGCCAGCCCCGCGCTGGGGGCCCGCACGGTCCTCCCACCCCAGTCCGGCAGACCGGCCCCGGGAGCCCGGTTCGATCGCCCGCCCGGCCGGGCCTTGCCGCCCCGCCAGCTGGATCTGTTCGCCGACCCGCGCGGCCGCCAGAGCTAGAGCGGCTTCGCCGCCGGGGAAGAGGGCGCTTCGCGCCCCCTCCCCCGAGCCCCCTCCCCGGATCCAGACCAGGAGCCCGGCTACGAACGCAGCAAGTTTCGGCAGCAATCCTGGCCTGTGCTGGAACGCCTACCGAGCGCGGCTTTCGACCGGCCCTGCCTTTTGTCGCGATGCCAGAGCGACCGGAGGGAGCGAGTCCAAGCACACTGGAGGCGCAAGCTTGCTTGCGCCGGTCCACCTCCAAGGGTCTGTGGGGGGTCCGTGGGGGGCTGCTGCAGCCCCCGCGAGCGCCGGAGGCGCGCTGGTTGTCTTCGGCGTGCACAAGCCGCACAGTAGGGGGGTGAAGCGCGCGTTGATCTCAGCTCTGGTCCTGGGCGGGCTGGCCGTGTTCGGCCCGTCCTGTCGGGTTCACAAGGCCGGGCCGGCGGCCCATGGCGCCGGCTACGGCGCCGGGCTCGCCCGGCAGGCGGTCACGCTGGGCGGCGATCGGGCCACCCGCGGTGAGCCGATGACGGGCTTCGACGACCCGGCCCACACACCCGAACCGCTGCCCTGGAGCTCCGCTCCCACCAGCGCGGCTCCGCCGGGCCCGGGCGAAGCCGCCCCCGCGGGCGCGCATCACCACTGATCGCGCGCGGAGCTACTTCGGCATCAACACGCGGCTGAGCGCGAACACGGCGTAGGCCTCGTCTGGCCCGCGGATCAGCCGCACCTCGACGCGGTCCTCGGAATACAGCGAGACCACGGTCAGGTAGGGCGGCTCGTCGGGCGGGCTGACGAAGCCGAAGAACGTGCGCAGCGGCTCGCCGGCGAAGTGCACCTCGGCCAGCACGTCGCCCGAGGCGCGGCGGATCGGCTCGAAGCGCAGCGCCGCGGTCTGGCCGGGCAGGGCGATGGTCATGTCGATGCCGTCGCGGCCGACGCTGGCGATGCGCCCGTGCAGCACCGAACCCGCGGCGAACCCGTGCTGCAGCTGCGGGTCGCGCGAGATCGGGCCGCTCCACTCGTCGGCGAACTGCCGCAGGTCCTCGCAGGCGGCCGCCAGCAGCGCGGCGGCCAGCGCGGGGGCGAGCAGGTACCGTTTCACGCCCGCTACTTTACACCCGGAACCAGGCTCTCGCTGGCCGAGAGGGCGGGCGCCAGCAGCTGGCGGATCACCGCCCGGGCGGCGTCGCTCCCGCGCAGCACCGCCGCCACCGGCGGGCTGGACCGTTCGTACAGGTCGACGATGGCTGCCGCCACCGAGCTGCGCTTGCGAGCCTGGTCACGCACGGCCCGCAGGCTCTGGACCGCGGGGGCCAGCGCCGACCCGTAGGCGGCGGTGGCCACGAAGCAGCCGGTCAGCTGCTTGAAGTCCAGGTCCTTGGTGGTGAACGACTTCTGCGCGATGATCGACTGGGTCCCGCAGCGGCCCAGCGCGCGCACGCCCACCACGTATTCGGTCAGCGGCTTCAGCTCGCGCAGCTGCACCATCGCCATGGTCCCCGGCTTCTGCGGCTCGACCTTGCTGACCGGGACGCCCTCGATGAAGTTCTCCTCGCTGCCGGTCCGCCCCTGGCGCAGGCGGATGTCGTAGCTGCCCACCGGCTTGCCCTCGGCCGCCGAGTGCCGGAACTCGAACACCGCGCTGGTGGCGCCGGTCTCGATCACGTCGATGTCGGTGACCGCGGCGGGCGAGGCGGGCAGCGGCGTGCATTCGGTGGTGGTGGCGCTGGGCTCGCCGCAGTCTTCCAGGTGGACGAACACCCGGCTGGCGCTGCCCATCCCCTCGGCCCAGGGCGGGGCCACGCTGCGCAGCCGCCCGTAGCCCGAGCCGGGCGTGCCGCTGATGGTGGCGTCGGGCGCGTGCAAGGTCCCGTTGGCGCCGTCGGGCGCGCCGTAACCGACCATCCCGTTGGTGGCGCCGTAGGACATCGAACCGTCGATGCGGAAGGGCACGCGGTACACCACCGAGGGCTGGCCCAGGTTGTTGGCCATGCCGGTCTGGGTGAAGCCATTCATGCTCAGCATCCGGTCCTCATGGGCTGCCGGGCGGTAGCTGGGGTTCTGATCGAACTCGCGGTTGACCTCGACCATCAGCGCATATTCGCCGTCGGTGCGCAGCTGCGCGGCGACCGGCCACTCCCCCTCGAACAGCTGCTCGAACGGCGGCGTCGCGGCGGCGACCGAGTCCAGGTCGTTCATGCTCTTGAAGCCCTCGGAGCTCTTGGTGCAGGGCGCGCCGGCCATCGGCGGGGTGTCGCAGTCACGCTCGGTGAACACCATCAGGTCGTTGCGAGGCGGGTAGGGGACCGAAGCCAGGTCGCTGGCCAGCCGCCCCTTCGAGCTGTTGAACACCTTGGTCGGACAGCTGATGGCGTCGACGTCCACCTCGGACACGCCCATGGGCCGGCAATAATAGGGATCGGGCGTCGAGGTGGACTCGTGAAAGCCCATCCACTCCTCGTGTCCGTCCTGCATCACCACCTGCGGGTACAGCTTGCCGCGCGCCCAGGCCCAGACCGGCAGCGCCATCAACCGCTTGCCGTAGGGGTGTTTCGGCCCCGACGGCAAGGTGGACAGGCCGGGCCGGTTGGCCACCCCGCGGCGGGCGGTCAGGTTGGTGACCATCACCGTGTCGATGAACCGGCTGCGGTCGGCGGTCTCGACCCAGACCGCGATCTGCGGGCCGAGATCCAGCCGGTCGCCCAGCTTGCGTTTGATGCTGGGACACGGCGGCTGAAAGCACTCGGGCTGGAAGGCGTAGCGCAGCACCGAGCAGCGCACTTCGTTCGCCTGCGCCGCACCGCCTGCCGCCGAAACCGACCCCACCACCAGCGCCACGACCCAGAGCGCGCGGGACGCAAACATCTCGCTGATTGTTTACGAGTGCGACCTCGGTCGCAAGAGGACTCCTTAAGAAGGAACACGCACGACAGGTACGTCACTCTGCGCTGGGGTACGCAAATCATGCGTGAACGCAGGGGTTTCCTGCAGAGGAACGATCGACCAGTCGGTCGTTCTCGCAAAGCCTGCGCGGGCTGCACCGCAACCGGTGCGCGCGCTCAGGCGGCGTGGGAGTGACCGCGGCCGCGTCGCGCGGGGGAGCGCCGGCGGCTCTCCTTGCGCGCGGGCGGCTTGTGGCTGCCGCCCTGGGCGGCCTTGCTGGCGGTCTTGTGACCGTTGCCGTGTCCGTTGCGGGCGCGCGCGGGCGCGCGTCGCCCCGGCGACCCGGCGGCCAGGCTGGCCTTGAGCGCCTCCATGAGGTCGACCACCGGCCCGGGCTCGGCGGGCGCTTCCTCGTAGACGATCTCCTCGCCGCGCGCCTTCTTCTCCAGCAGCTCCTTGACCCGGTCGCGGTAGGTGTCCTTGAACTTTTTCAGATCGAACGGCGCGCTCATCGCCTGGATCAGCTGCTTGGCCATGGCCCGCTCGCCCGGCGAGACGGTGGCCTTGCCGGGCGCGCCGGCAGCGTCCTCCAGATCGCGGATCTCGTCGGCGTAGAACATCGTCTCCAGCGCCAGGCCCTCGTCGAACGGGCGCACGGTGACCAGGTACTCCTTGGTCCGCATCACGAAGCGCCCGATGCCGACCTTGCCCTCCTCCTCCATCGCGCGCCGGAGCAGGTGGTACGACTTGAGCGCCCCGTGGGACCCCTCGGGCCCGACGTAGTAGGTCGCGTCCCACAGGATCGGATCGATCTCCTTCAGCTCGACGAACTGCTCGATCTCGATGGTGCGCGTGCGCTTGGGCTCCAGGGCCTCGAGCTCCTTGGGGTCGACAAGGACCACCTTGCCCTTGCCCACCTCGTAGCCCTTGACGATGTCCTCGAAGGGGACCTCCCGGCCGCTGCGCTCGGCCACCCGCTTGTTGTGGATGCGCTGCCCGGTCTTGGCCTGGAACTGGTGAAAGCCGATGTCGTGGGAAACCGTCGCCGTGTACAGGCGCACGGGGATGTTCACCAGCCCGAAGCTGATCGACCCGCTCCAGATTGCTCGCCGCGTTGCCATACCGGAAAGATGGGGCGCGCGGCGGGTTGGGGTAGTCTGCCGGCCCATGCCCACGCTGGTTCGCTGCAAGCCCAACGACAACCATCCCGCCGATCGCCCGATTTTGCCCGCCGGGGCCCCTCCGGTCGACCTCTGCTATTTCAATCTCCTCCGCCTGGCCGAGGGCCAGCAGGCGCGCGTGCGAGAGCCCGGCTTCGAGACCGTGTTCGTGGTGCTGTCGGGGCGGGCTGACATCAATGTGGGCGGGCAGGCGTTCGCGGGCGTGGGCCGGCGGCCCGACATCTGGTCGGGGCCGGCCGATTCGGTGTACGCGGGCACCGGGGCCGAGGTGTCGGTGATCGCGCGCGGCGGTCCGGCGGAGATCGCGGTGGCGGGCGGACGCACCGGGCAGTCGTTCGCGCCGTTCCGGATCGAGCCCGAAGCGGTGCAGATGGTGGAGGTCGGCTCGGCCGACACCCACTCGCGCCGGCGCATCTTTCACATCCTGGGGCAAAACGCCGCCGGCCGCGCCGGCAACCTGCTGGTCAGCGAGCTGCGCGCCGATCCCGGCTGCTGGTCCGGCTACCCACCCCACAAGCACGACCAGGAACAGCCGCCGGTCGAGACCGAGTTCCAGGAGGTGTACCACTACCGCTACCGCCCCGAGACCGGCTTCGGCGCGCAGCTGTGGTACCCGTCGCCCGACCAGGCCCGCGGCGCCGAGCCCGCCGCCCACATCATCCGCACCGGCGACACCTTCGCCTTCGAGTCGGGCTATCACCCCACGGTCACGTCTCCGGGGCACGAAGCCTACGTGTTCACCATCATCGTGGGCCGGCACCAGCGCTCGCTGTTGCAGCGGTTCGATCCGACCTACGACTACCTGATGAACGTGATCCCCGGCCTGAAGGCCATGCAGGACAAGTTCCGCTAGCCCGGGCGCGCGAGTTTGCGAGCGATCCAGGTTCGTGTCTGTGCCCTGGCGCTGATCGCGCTGGCTGCTCCGGCGGGGGCGGCGGTCGAGACGCCGGGGTTCGCGGAGGTGCGCGCGGCGGCGGCGCCGGGGGCCAGCGGGCGGCTGTGGCAGCTGGTCGAGCGCGTGCGTCCCACCTTCAGCTCCGAGCTGACGCCGCGGCTGAAGCTGGTGGCCACGGTGGAGGCGGGGCTGGTGCAGGGGCGCGATCCCGCCGACGAGGTCGAGCGCACCCTGCGCGCCAGCGAGCTGGGCCCGTTGCTGGAGATGGCCATGTGCCGCTGGCCCCAGCACGCCAACGGGCCCCTGCACATCGACAACGCCCACGACTACCTGGACGTGGACCGGCTGTACCTCGATCTGTACGCCGGCGTGCTGGACCTGCGGCTGGGGCGGCAGGCGCTGAACTGGGGCTCGGCGCAGTTCTTCAATCCGACCGATCCTTTCCCCGAGGTGCTGCTGGCCGAGCCGTGGCGCCCGCGCCGCGGGGTCAACGCCGCCCGGGTGAACCTGCCGCTGGGCGAGTCGCGCGACCTGTCTGCGGTGCTGGCGGTCGACGACGCCCTTCACCGCGTGCGCGCCGCTGCCCGCGGCCGCCAGCGCTGGGCCGGCACCGACATCGCGCTTTCGGGCGCCTGGCGCGGCGACAGCGACACCGGTCTTGCCGGGCTGGACCTGCGCGGCACCCTCGGCGTGGGCTGGTGGTTCGAGGGCGCTTACCTGCTGGGGCCCGGGCACCACGCCGAGGTGGCCACCGGCATCGACTATTCCTGGCCGGTGCTGGAGCGGCTGCTGGTGTTCGCCCAGTATTACCGCAACGGCGCCGGTCAGACCGGGCCACCGCCGCCCATGCGCGCGCCCGCGCTGCGGGGGGCGGCGCCCCAGTGTGGGGGAGGGCTGCTGCCGGTCTTCGCACCACCGCCGCCCGATCCGTTCGCGCCGTTCACCTCCGGCCGCGACTACCTTCTGCTGGGCGGGGCGCTCGCCGTCTCGGCCGAGGTGAACGCCACCTTCGGCTTCCTGCAGAACCTGAACGACGGTTCGGCGGTGGCGATCCCGACGGCAACGTGGGCCCTGCGCGACTGGCTGGAGCTGGCCGCGTCGGCGCAGGTGCCGCTGGCGGTGTGGGGGCACGGCGAGTTCAAGCCGCGCCCGGAAGACCTGCAGCTGTCGCTGCCGCTGCCCGGCGGCACGGTGGCGGCGGTCGATCTGTCGGGGCTGGTGCCGGCGGCGGTGGTCACCGTCTGGAGCCGGGTGAGCTATTGACGAACGGTGCCGGAGAGACCGCCATGGAACCCATCTGCGAGATCCGCGACGTCAGCAAGAGCTACGGCTCCGGCCCGGGCCGGGTGACCGCGCTCAAGGACGTCAGCCTCACCATCCAGCCGGGCGAGTTCACCGTGTTCTGCGGGCCCTCGGGCTCGGGCAAGACCACGCTGCTCAACCAGATCGGCTGTCTGGACGCCCCCAGCGAGGGCGAGCTGCTGCTGCAGGGGCGGCCCACCCGCACCTTGACGTCGCGCCAGCTGTCGCGCCTGCGCGCCGACAAGATCGGCTTCGTGTTCCAGTCCTTCAATCTGATCCCGGTGCTGTCGGCGCGCGAGAACGTCGAGCTGGCGCTGGAGCTGGCGCGCCGCCCGGAGGATGCGGGGGCCGCTGCCGCCGCCACCCTGGCGCAGGTGGGGCTGGCCGGTCTCGAGCACCGCCGCCCCAACGAGCTGTCGGGCGGCCAGCAGCAGCGCGTGGCCATCGCCCGCGCCCTGGTGAAAAAGCCCCTCATCGTGATCGCCGACGAGCCCACCGCCAACCTCGACTCCGACAACGGCGAGCAGGTGCTGGCCACCATGGCCCGCCTCAACCGCGAGCTGGGCACCACCTTCCTGTTCTCGTCGCACGATCCGATGGTGATCGCCCACGGCCGCCGCGTGATCACCCTGCGCGACGGCAAGGTGGTCAGCGACCAGCGTCGCATGGAGAAGATCTGATGGGGCGGGCGCGGCTGGCCTCGCGCAACCTGCTGCGTGCCCCGCGGCGCACGTTGCTCACCATGGTGGCCATCGTCGCGGGGGTGGGGGTGTTCATCCTGGGCGAGGGGTTCCTGGGCGGCCTCACCGAGAACGTGATCGTGTCGGCCATCGACGGCACCGTCGGCCACGTGCTGGCCCGCCCGGCGGGTTATCCCACCCAGCTGGGGCAACACCCCATCGACCGGCTGCTGACGATCACGCCGGCGGTGCGTGCGCTGCTCGACCGCGAGGCGGTGGCCTGGACGCCTCGGACGCTGTTCGCGCCGGTGGCGGTCAGCGGGGCCGATTCGCTGCGGGTGGTCGGCATCGGCTACGACCCGGAACGCGACCCGCGCGTGTTCCCGCGCGGCACCTGGAAGAGGATCGGCACCTGGCCCGCGCCGGCGGCGGACGAGGTGGCGGTCAGCCACCGGGTCGCGCGCCTGCTGGCGCTGAAAACGGGCAGCCGGCTGGTGTTGCAGGTGCGCACCCACCGCGGCGCCATCAACGCGCTGGAGGTCACCGTCAGTGCGGTGGTCAACACCGGCAACTCGGCGCTGGACGTGCTGGGCGTCTTCGTGCCGCAGGCGCTGGCCCAGCGACTGGTCGCCACCGACAAGCCCAGCCACATCGCCGTCAAGCTGCGCGACCGCGAGCAGGCGGAGGGCTTCGCCGCCCAGCTGGCCGCCGCGCTGGGGCCGGACGCAGAGGCGGTCACCTGGCGGCAGGAGACGGCCGAGCTGGTGCGGCTGCAGGAGATCCGCCGGCGCGCGCTGGACCTGGTGATGTTCATCCTGATGGCGCTGGCCGCCTTCGGCATCGCCAACACCATCCTGATGGCGGCCCACGAGCGGGTGCGGGAGATCGGCACCTTGCGCTCGCTGGGGATGACCGAGGCGGGCGTGCTGGGGCTGTTCGTGCTGGAGGGGGTCTTCATCGGGCTGGCCGGCAGCCTGATGGGCGCGGCCATCGGCGGCTCCCTGGTGGCCTGGTGGGCGCGCCACCCGATCGATTTCTCGGCGCTGTTCGACAAGGGCGTGGGGGCGGGGCTGTCGGCCTCGGCGCTGGTGTACACGCGGCTGTCGTTCGCGGTGATTGCGGCGACGGTGGGACTGGGGGTGGCCATCGCGGTGCTGGCCTCGCTGTACCCGGCCCGCGTCGCCTCACGCATGCCGCCGGCCGAAGCGGTGAGGGCCAGCTGATGATCCGCACCACCGTGCGCCTGGCGATGCGGAACACCCTGCGGCGGCGGGCGCGCACCTTGTTGACCACCGGCATGGTGGTGCTGGGCGTGGCGCTGCTGCTGGTGGCGCTCAGCTGGGTGCGCGGGGCCTCGGGCTCGCTGCTGGCCAGCACCGCCGCCCTGGGCGGCCATGTCCGTGTGGTGGCGCCCGCCTTCGCCGCCCGCGAGGAGTTGCTGCCGCTGGCCGACAACCTGCCCGCGGTGGCGCCGTTGATGGGCAAGCTGCGCGGCCTGCCCGGGGTGGTCGGGATCGAGCCGCGCATCGTGACCGGCGTGACGGTGTCGGTGGGCGAGGAGATCGGCGAGGTGTTCGCGGCGGCGGTGGGCGGCAGCGAGCCCTATTTCCGCGAGCGGATGGAGGCGCGGGACAAGCTGGTGGCGGGCCGCTGGTTCTCCGGGGCGGAGGACGAGGTGATCGCCGGCGCCCGGGTGGTCGAGCAGGCGCACGCCCAGGTGGGCGACGAGATGGTGCTGCTGGGCACCACCCAGGACGGCTCGCTGTCGCCGATCAAGGGCCGCCTGGTCGGGGTGGTGCGCGCGGGCGGCCTGCTCGACCGGCAGGTGCTGGTGCCCCTGCCGCGCCTGCAGTACCTCGCCGACATCGCCGGCGGCGCCACCGAGCTGCTGATCTACGGCCGCCGCTACCAGGACGCGCCCGCGCTGGCCGCGGCGGTGAAGGCGGCGCTGGCCTCCGACCCGCAGACCGCGGCGCTGGCGGTGCAGGCCTGGTCGGACCGCGAACCCTGGCACTCGATCGCCAGCACCGTGCGCGGGGTGGAGGTGGTGATCGTGGGGATCTTCGTGCTGCTGACCGCGCTGGGGATCTGGAACACCATGATGATGTCGGTGCTGGAACGGACCCACGAGATCGGGGTGCTGCGCGCGATGGGCCTGTCGCGGGCCGGGACGGTGGCGCTGTTCGTGGGCGAGGCGATCGTGATCTCGGTGGTGGGCGGCCTGGTGGGGGTGGGGCTGGGTGTCTATCCGGCCTGGTGGCTCGAGACCCACGGCATCCGCATCGGCGAGCGGACGGCCTCCAGCGTGAACCTGGGGTTCTCGGAGGTGGTGCGCGGCGACCTGACCAGCGACATCGTGGTGTCGGCATTCGCCCTGGGCTTGCTGATGGCCCTGGTGGGCAGTTTGATCCCGGCCCTGCGGGCGGCCAGCATTGCGCCCGTATCCGCGATGCGTTCGGGGAGGTGACGATCCATGAAGACCGATTGGAGCAATTGGACGACGACGGCCGGGTTCACCGCGCTGCTGGCCGCGGGGCTGGCCGCCACGGCCGCGGCCGGCGCCGCGCCGCCCACCGCCGAGCAGGTGCTGGACCGGCTGGACCACAACCTGACCTTCCAGGCCCGGCGCACGCGCACGCTGATGACCGTCGAGGGCCGCCGCACGCGCACCTACGAGATGGTCAGCTACGGCCGCGGCGAGGAGGACGCGGCGGTCGAATACGTGGCTCCGCCGCGCGACAAGGGCACCCGCATGCTCAAGCTGGGCGACGAGCTGTGGATCTACCTGCCGGCGGTGGACAAGGTGCAGAAGATCTCCGGCCACATGTTGCGCCAGGGGATGATGGGCTCGGACCTGTCGTACGAGGACATGATGGCCTCGCGCGAGCTGCGCAAGCGCTACGCCGCCACGGTGGCGGGCGAGGGGACCACCGACGGCCGACCGTGCTGGAAGCTGGAGCTGAAGGCCAAGGACGACACCGTGACCTACCCGCGCCGGGTCAGCTGGATCGACAAGGAGACCTTCGTGCCGCTCCGCCAGGAGCTGTACGCGCTGTCGGGGATGTTGCTCAAGACCTGGACCATGTCCGACGTGAAGGACTTCCCCGGCGGCCGCAAGTTCCCGACGAAGATGACCATCCAGGACCAGGTGAAGAAGGAGTCGGTCACCCGCCTGGAGTTCAAGGAGATCGAGTTCGGCGTCAAGTTCCCCGAGGAGGTCTTCTCCCTCCGCTGGCTCGAACGCCACTGATGCCGGCCGGTGTTCGCCGCACGACTGAGGGGACGCGGTCGTAGATGAGGCGGTCGCTCGTCGCTCCCGTCGCGATCGTCGCGCTGGCGGCGGTGGTGCGCGTGGCGTGGGTCCTCCTCGTTCCGACCAGGCCGGTCGGGGATTTCGCCATGTACCTCGAGTCAGCCGCCCACGTGCTGGAGCACGGGCGGCTGGACCCGGAGTTCGTGTACATGCCGGGCTACGTGCTGATGGCGGCGGGGGTGATGGCGCTCGGCGGCGGCTTGCTCGCGATCAAGATCGTCCTCGGCGCGCTGCTGGCCGCGCTGGGCGCCGGCGCGGTGTACGGGATCGCCGCCGCGCTGTGGGGCCCGCGCGAGGCGCTGGCCGCCGGCCTGGCCTACGCGTTGTGGCCGGCGGGGATCGCCGTCAGCAGCGTCACCGGCACCGACATGCCCGCGGCCATCCTCATCCTGCTGGCGGTCTGGGCCCTGGTGCGCTGGGCCCGGCCGCGCCCCTGGTGGGCCGCGATCGGCTTCGGCCTGGGCATGGGGCTGGCGGCCTACGTGCGCGCGGTGGCGGTGCCGCTGGCCGCCTTCTCGATCCTCCACTTCCGCGCCGCCGGCGCCACCTGGCGGCAGGCTCTCGCGCGCGCCGGCACCAGCGCGCTGATCGCGTTCCTGGTGCTGTCACCCTGGGTGCTGCGAAACCGCCTGCGCTACGGCGAGTGGATGCTGACCGACAGCCACGGCGGACTGACCGCCCTGGTGGGCGCCAACCCCGACACCGACGGCCGCTACTCCCGTTCGCTCAACCGCCTGTTCCGCGAGGTCACCGGCTACACCCTGCTGGCCGAGCCGCACCGCAAGGCCGACCGCGCCGCCTATGATCTCGCGCGCACGATGTCGGCCTTCTCCCCGGCCTACGCGGCCGGCCTGGTGGCGCTGAAGGCCGAGCGCCTGCTCGACAACGAGCGCCCGCTGCTCTACTGGCCCCTCTACCGCGCCGGCGTCCTGCGCGACGGCCCGACCCGCGCCTGGTTCGACAGCCACCGCGCCGGGATCGAGTCCTGGACCGACGCCTTCTGGATCGCGCTGGCCATCACCACCTTCGCCGCCCTCGGCCTGGCGGTCGCCCGCCGCCGCCGGGACGTCCTTTCGCTGGTGCCCATCCAGCTGGCTCTGGTCGGCATGTACGCTCTCTACTTCGCCGAGGTCCGCTACCAGCTGCCCATCGTGGTGCTGATGTTCCCGATCGCCGCCGGTGTGCTGAGCGTCGCGAGGACCGACGGCGCACGGCAGACCGCCGATGGCGGGCGCCGCTGGCTGCGCGCGCTGGCGATCAGGCAGCGCGAAGTCGCTGCCATGGCGGTGGCGATCGTCGTGCTCCTGGTCGGCTGGCCTGCCTGCAAGGCGATCGGCGCGCACCTGCGCGAGCGTCACCGCTTCGCCGCCCACGTCTGCCGCATCGAGGGCCAGCCCCACCTGTGCCTGTGGGCGCCCGCGAGCGATGCCCTGTCGCCCGTGCGCGGCGTGTACGACGGCGTGGGGCTCGCGCTCGATCGTCACGACGCCGCCGGCCGCGCCGCCGCTCGCACGCAGCTGCCGCTGGCCGCCGGCAGCCACCTGCTGCGCGCGCGCCTGGATCTGACGCCGCCCTCCACCACCGCCGCCGATCTGGCGGGTTGCCGCTTCTCCTTCGGCATCGCCGCCATCGCCGCCGCCGATCTGGTTGCCGCCACCGCCCGCGGCGAGACCCTGCCCGTGCAGGTACCGCTCGCCGGCAGGGGATCCCCCGTCGCGATCGAGCTGAGCGCCATCTGCCCGCCCGAACGCCCGCGGTCGGCGACCTTGTGGCTCTCCGCTCTCGAGGTCGTCCGGCGGTAAAGGCGCCGGCGACGTATGATGCCGGCCCATGGCCAGGGAGTCGCCGCTGTTTCTGTTCGCGCACGGTGCCGGGGCGCCGTCGGCCTCGGAGTGGATGCGCCGCTGGGCCGAGCGGCTGGGCACCCTGGGTGCGGTCGCCACCTTCGATTACCCGTACATGAAGGCGGGACGCAAATCCCCCGACCGGCCGCCGGTGCTGCTGGCCGCCCACCGCGAGGCGCTGGAGGACGCGCGCAAGCGGCTGGGCCGCGACCGCCCGGTGGTCTTCGCGGGCAAGTCGATGGGCTCGCGCATGGGCTGCCATCTGGCCGTCGAGCTGGCCCAGGAGCCAGCCAGCGCCGGCATCCCCGCCGCCCTGATCTGCTTCGGCTACCCGCTGCGCGGCGGGAGCGGGGCCCTGCGCGACGAGGTGCTGCGCGCGCTGTCGGCCCCGATCCTCTTCCTGCAGGGTGCGCGCGACGCCCTCTGTCCCCTCGACGACCTGGAACGCGTCCGCCCGCAGATGCGCGCGCCCAGCCAGCTGTTCGTGGTGGACGGCGGCGACCACTCGCTGGCCGTGCGCAAGCGCGCCACCAGCGGATCGGGCTCGCAGGCCGACTGGGACGCCCGGCTGCTGGAAGCCATCCGCGCGTTCCTCGGCGGCCTGGGCCTGGCCACGGGCAAGGCGTGAGCACCCGCCCGCCGCTCGGGATCGCGCCCGCCGGTGACTCCGCCCTGCGCGTGCGGCTCGCCGAAGACCTCGACCCCACCACCTTCGAACGGGTGATGGCCGCGCTGGCGGCCCTCGACGCCGGCGGCTGGCCCGCGGGCTGGACCGACGTGCTGCCCGGCTACACCTCGGTGCTGGTGGTGTTCGATCCGCTGCTGACCTCGCACGCCGAGGTGCAGGCCGCCGTCGAGCGCGCCCTGCTCGCCGGCGCCGCCCTCCCGCCGCCACCCGGACGCCTGGTGGAGATCCCGGTGCGCTATCACCCCGATGTCGCGCCCGATCTGGAAGCGCTGCTGGCCGACAAGGCGCTGACGCTCGATCAGCTGATCGCCCGCCACACCGCCCCGGTGTACCTGTGCCACATGCTCGGCTTCCGCCCGGGCTTTCCGTTCCTGGGCGGCCTCGACCCCAGCCTGGCGGCCCCGCGCCTGCCCACCCCCCGCACCGCGGTGCCCGCCGGCTCGGTCGGCATCGGCGGCCGCCAGACCGGCATCTACCCCACCGTCAGCCCCGGCGGCTGGCGCATCATCGGCCGCACCGCCGCTCCGCTGTTCGACCCCCAGCGCTCCGAGCCGTTCCTGATCCGCCCGGGCGATCGCGTGCGCTTGCACGCGGTGGATCGCCTGGAGTAGCGCGGTATCGATTTTTCCTTGCGGCCCGGTGAACGGCAGTCAATAAGTACGCGGCTGCCCCGCCAACCGACCGCCCCCCGGAGGTGACATGAGGCGAATCATCCTGGCTGCGTCTTCCCTCGCGATCCTTGTGCTGTCCGCACAGGGAGGTTGCGGCGGCGGATCCGACTCCGGCGGCACCGGTGGCGCTGGTGGCGCCGCGGGCAAGGGTGGCTCCGGTGGCGGTTCGGCGTCAACCGGCGGCTCGTCGGGAACCGGGGGCTCCGCCGGAACCGGTGGCTCGTCGGGAACCGGCGGCAACCGCGCCGATGGCGGCCGCAACGACGCCGGCCGCGCCGACAAGGC
>JBKPRZ010000523.1:0-20054 GCA_046734815.1 Myxococcota bacterium
GGACTTGCCCGCGGCGGGCTCGCGGGGCGGCAAGGTCTCGTTGGCGGCCGGAGGCGGCGTCGCGGGCGGCTGCTGCGTAGGCGGCGGCGCCTTGACGGTGGTCGGGGGCGGCGTGACGGGCGCCGGCGCCGGCTGCACCACCACCGGTGCGGCCGGCGGCGAAGTGAAGATCTTCACCACCACGATCCCCAGCGCCACGATGGCCAGGCCCAGCACGCTGAGCACGGCGATGGCCCAGCGGGGAGTCCCGGTCGACCCCATGGGCAGGAGCACCGGCGCCACTGGCGAGAACTGGGGCGCGCTGAACGCGGGCAGGTCGTCGCCGCGGGAGTCGGCCTTGGTCGCCCCGCCCAGGGTCATGTTGGCCATGGCCCGGATGTCGATGAGGCCCGAGCCCTCGGTGGTGGTGGTGGTCGACACCGGGGAGGCGCTGCTGCGGGGCATGGCCATCGAGGGCGAGGGCGGCTTGGCCAGCGCCTCGAGGTTGGCCAGCGAGAACAGCACCGAGTTCTCGTGACGCTGACCGGTCAACCCGGGCTGCACCACGCCCACGCCACCCATGGCGGCGTGGCTGCCGTTGCTGCCGCCCCCGCGCGCGGCGGCCTCGCTGGCCGAATACGGATCGAACGCGGCGTAGGCCGGTGAGTTGGACACCGTGGTGGTGGCGTTGTCCGCGCCAGCCATCGGCGCCGCGAACAGCTCGGCGATGGCCGGAACGCTGCCGCTGGGCGAGGCGGTGGCGAACGGATCGGCCACCGGCGGCGCCACCGCCGTGGGCCCATCGGCCTCGAACAGGCCCGCCTCGCCCCGGCCTTCGGGGAACGGGCTGGCCGTTTCCGCGCCGGAGAACTCGGACAGGGTCGAGATCTTCACCCAGTCGGCCAGACCCTCGCGCCAGATGTACGTGTCCGGCGTGATCTCGCTGCGGGACAGGCGGGCGCGGACGTCCGCTTCCGACAGCGGGCCGACCTGTTCGCCGTCGACGACGATGTGCCAGCCGGCATCCAGCGCCAGATCCGGCGACGAGGCGGGGGCCGCCGAGAACTCGTTCGCGGCCGCGCCCGTGGTCGCGACTTCGCCCGATCCGCGCACCACGATGACGTGGCTGCACTTCTTGCAACGGATCTTGAAGACCTTGCCGCGGACCTTGTCGTCGGCGATCGAATATTTCGCCTGACAGGCTTCGCAAACGATTTTCATTCGCTTTGACCCTCGTCCGGCGGCGTGCCGGCGTTTTCCGGAGCCTGCCGCAGCTTACCGACCGCGGTCCTGGCGCGCAAGCAGAAAGAGAAGGAATTCAACAGGTTAGACAATGTGAAGTCCCGCGCGCGCCGGTACGACCGACGACCGTTCAGCCACCGCCCCCGAAGAGCTCCCGCTCGACGATGGTCTCCTCCCGCCCCGGTCCGACGGAGATGAGCGAATACGGCAGCCCCACCAGCTCGCGGATGCGATCCACGTACCGCTGAGCCGCGGCCGGCAGGTCGGCCCGCGACCGCGGCCGCACCGGCCCGTCGGCGGCCCAGCCCGGCAGCTCCTCGTAGACCGGAGTGATGGCCTCGAGGTCCTCGGCGTCGACCGGCAACTCGTCCACCAATTTTCCGCGCAGTCGATACGCCACACACAGTTTGATCACGTCCAACCCGGCCAGCACGTCCAATTTTGTAAGAGCCAGGTGCTGAATGCCAGACAGTCGCACGGCCAGCCGCAACGCAGGGAGGTCCAGCCAGCCGCAACGGCGGGGCCGGCCGGTGGTGGCGCCGAACTCGGCGCCCACTGTGCGCAGCCGATCGCCCATGGAATCGGTCAGCTCGGTGGGGAAGGGTCCGTGGCCCACCCGGGTAGCGTACGCCTTGACGATCCCGACCACGTCGTCGATGTAGGTGGGCCCCACCCCACAAGCAGCGCAGGCGCCTCCCGCTGTGGTCGACGAGGAGGTGACGTAGGGATAGGTGCCGTGGTCCAGGTCGAGGAGCACGCCCTGGGCGCCCTCGAACAGAACGTTCTTCCCGCCGCGGATCTTGTCGTGCAGGTAGCGGGACGCGTCCCGGACGTAGGGACGGATCTCCTCGCCGAGTGCGTTGTACTCCGCGCAGATCGCCTCCAGGTCCGGCGTGGGCGCCCCCAGCTCGTTCAGCACCGGGGCGGTGGACTCCAGGTACCGCTGAACGCAGCTGCGCAACCGTTGCGGGCGGATCAGGTCCTCCACCCGGATGCCGGTGCGCGCGGCCTTGCTCTCGTAGGTGGGCCCGATCCCGCGCTTGGTGCTGCCGATGGCGCCAGGGCGGGCCTCGCGGAGGGCGTCGATCTGCCGGTGCTGGGGCAACACCACGTGGGCCCGCCCGGCCACGATCAGGTCCTGCTGGCCCGACAGCAAGCCCGCCGCCCGGAACGTGCGCATCTCGTCGACCAGGCTGGACGGGTCGATGACCATCCCCTCGCCCAGCACGCAGGTCACCCCCTGCCGCAAGATCCCCGAGGGGATCAGATGGGTGACGTATTTCTTGCCCGAGACGACCAGGGTGTGGCCGGCGTTGGCGCCGCCACCCCAGCGGGCCACCACCTGGGCCCACTCCGTCATCAGGTCGACGACCTTGCCCTTCCCCTCGTCTCCCCACTGCGCTCCAACAACTATGACCACTGCCATGTTCGTTTATTCTCCGCTCCGACCTCCGTGCGAGGCCGGGGATCTTTTTTTCACCGGACGTTTCATCGGACGTGATTCGCGACCAGAAAGCGTGCGCAGCTCGGCGAACCGCCACCGCCGCGCGTAGGCCCGCAGCTCGTCGCCGCGCAAGCCGCCCAGCTCGACGGCAGCCCGCCGGCCACCCCGCCGCAGCCGGGCCACCGCCGCCCGCGCCACCTCCGCCGGTCCGCTGACCAGCACCCCGCCATCGCGGACCCCGTTGGTGCGGGTCCCGTTGCTGCCCGTCGCCGGCGCCGCCTCCTGCAGCTCCAGTGCGCCGGCGGTGGCTTCCACGTCGATGGCGAAGCCGACCGCCGGGGCGGGGCGGCCGTAGCGGGCCAGCAGCGAATCGTAGCGGCCCCCCTGCAGCAGCGGCTCGGGCCAGCCCGGCACGTAGCCCTGCACGCGCATGCCGGTGTAGTAGTCGAACCCACGCACCTCCGACAGATCCACGTGCAGGCGGGCGGGTAGGCGGTCGCGCTCCAGCTGGGCCAGCAACTCGGCCAGCTCATCCAGGGCCCGGCGGATCCCCACCGGTCGGGCGGGCGCGCGCTTGCGGGCGGTGGCCAGCACCGACGGTGGGCCGCTCAGCTCGGGCAACAGCGCGGCGAAATCCAGCACCGGCCGCGGTCCGCGGGCCGACCGCAACACCTCGGCCAGTCCGGCCCGGTCGCGCTTGGCGATCCGGGCCCGCGCGGCCTCGCGGCCCTCTTCGGGTAGCCCCAGCCCGCCCAGGACCTCCTGGGCCAGCCCCAGGTGGCCGAGATCGATCGTCACCTGGATGCCGTCGGAAAAACCGACCGACTCCAGCGCCGCCGCTCCCAGGCCGACGATCTCGGCGTCGCCGCGGCAGCCAGCCACCCCGGCCATCTCGACGCCCGCCTGTATGATCTCCCGCTGCGATCGAGCCCGCTGGTCCAGCCGCACCACCGTGCCTTCGTAGGCCAGGCGCAAGGGGCCGCGCTCGTCGCGGAAGCGGGTGGCGATCAGACGGGCTATCTGGGGGGTGATGTCCGGCGGCAGCGCCACCACCTGCCCCGAGCTCGGCTCGACGAACCGGATGGCCGCCGCCCGGCCGGCGCTGCCCAGACCCAGGGCCAGCACGTCTTCGTATTCGAAGGCCGGGGTGATGACCCGGGCGAAGCCCCAGCGATCGAACACGCCCAGCAGGTTCTCGGCGATGCGCCGCCGGGCCGCCGCCGCCTCGGGAGCGAAGTCCCGCATACCGGCGGGCAAACGAAGGGTGGGACGGCGGAGCATGGATGAGAGGGCGCGGCCTCCGGGCCGCCGGTGGGGTCGATCAGACCTTGTTGACGGCGTTGCGCACCTTGCCGCCCTTGAAGAAGTCGACGAACACCTCGGCCAGCTCGACGGCCACCTTGTCTTGCGCCTCCTTGGTCGAGGCGCCCACGTGCGGCGAGGCCAGCACGTTGTCCAGCTCGAACAGCGGCAGCGGACCGCAGGGCTCCTTCTCGAAGACGTCGACGGCGGCGCCGCCCAGGTGCCCGGACTTCAGCGCCTCGTACAGCGCATTTTCGTCGACGATGCCGCCGCGGGCGCAGTTGATGAGGTAGGCACCCTTCTTCATCTTCGCGAAGGTGGCGGCCGAGAACAGGTTCTTGGTGCTGGGCAGAAACGGCAGGTGAAGGGTGATGAAGTCGGACTTGGCCACCACATCATCGAAGCCCGCCAGCTCGACTCCGGCCGGCGCGGGCGCGCCCGCTGGCCAGACCGGATCGTGGGCCAGCACCCGCATCTTCAGACCCACCGCGCGCTCGGCCACCTTGGCGCCGATGCTGCCCAGGCCGATCACGCCCAGGGTCTTGCCGGTGATCTCGACGCCCATGAACTTCTTCTTTTCCCACTCGCCCTTCTTCATGCTGGCGGTGGCCTGAGGCAGCTTGCGCGCCAGCGCGAAGATGTAGCCGATGGCCAGCTCGCCCGCGGCGATGGCATTGCCCGAGGGGGTGTTGATCACCTGCACCTTGCGTTCGGTGGCGGCCGGGACGTCGATGTTGTCCACCCCCACCCCGGCGCGGCCCACGATCTTCAGGTTGCTGGCCCGGGAGAGCAGATCGGCGGTCACCTTGGTCGCCGAACGCACCGCCAGCCCGTGATACGCGCCGATGATCTCCTTCAGCTGGTCGGCCGGCAGACCCGTGCGCACGTCGACGGTGAAACCGGCCTGGCTCATGATTTCGACCGCGGCCTTGGACAGATCGTCGGAAACCAGCACCTTGATGTCGGACATGGTTGAGTTGACCTCGCAAGAACCCGCCCCGCAGGCAGCGACGCCGCCAGAAACGTCGGGGCAAAAACGCCGCGCGTGTTCTAGTACAGGTCGTCCCTCGAATCCACAGGTGTTGTGTTCCGTGGTGGATTACACTTCGCCCAGCCCATGACCAAAAAACGCGTGTTCAACTTCTCCCCGGGTCCGGGGATGCTCCCTCTCGAAGTGCTGGAGACCGCCGCCCAGGCTCTGGTCGACTATCAGGGTAAGGGCTTCGGCATCGCCGAGTGCAGCCACCGCGGCAAGGAGTTCGATGCCGTCCTCGACCAGGCCACCGCCCTGGCCAAGAAGCTCCTCGACATCCCCGACACCCACGACATCCTTTTTCTGCAGGGTGGGGCTACCCAGCTGTTCTCGACCATCCCCATGAACTTCCTGAACGGCCCGGCCGACTACGTGGTGGGCGGCGAGTGGTCGAAGAAGGCGGCCGACGCCGCCAAGGGCGCCCACGGCGACAAGATCCGGGTCATCGGCACCAGCGAGGCGACCAACTTCGATCGGCCCCCGCCCTTCACCGCCGATCCGAACGCCTCTTACCTGCACGTCTGCTCGAACGAGACCGTACACGGTCACCGGCTGGTCGAGTGGCCCGGCCACCCCAACCTGATCGTGGACGCCAGCTCGGAGATGATGTCGCGTCCGCACCCGGTGGCCCGCACCGCCCTGCTGTACGCCGGCGCCCAGAAGAACCTGGGCCTGGCCGGCACCGTCCTGGCGATCGTGCGCAAGGATCTTTACGACCGGATCCCCAAGAGCGTGCCCAAGCTGTGGAACTTCAAGGTCACGGCCGAGGCCAAGAGCTGCCTGAACACGCCACCCACCTTCGGGGTCTACGTCCTGCTCGAGACCTTCCGCTGGATGGAGAAGCAAGGCGGCCTCAAGGCGCTGGAGGCGCGCAACGCCGAGAAGGCGCGCCTGATCTACGAGGTCATCGATGGCTCGGGTGGTTTTTACACCGGCACCGTCGCCGACAAGGCCGCCCGCAGCCACATGAACGTCACCTACCGGCTGCCCAGCGAGGAGCTGACCGAGAAGTTCCTCAAGGAGGCGTCCGGCAAGGACCTGGTGGCGCTGAAGGGCTACCGCACGGTGGGCGGCGTCCGGGCCTCGATCTACAACGCCATGCCGGTGGAGGGCTGCCAGATCCTGGCCGAGCACATGCGCACCTTCGCCAAGGCCAACGGCTGAGCGTTCTGGTTCGTTGAGCCTCGCCCAGTTCTCCGACGTCCACTTCGGCTATCCGGGCCTCGAGATCCTGACCGGCGCATCCTTGCTGGTGCGGCCGGGTGAGCGGCTGGCCTTGCTGGGGCCCAACGGCACCGGCAAGTCCACCGCGCTCAAGCTGCTGGTCGGGGAGATCGAGCCCGACCGGGGCGACGCCCGGGTGCTGGGCAAGGCCAGCGTGGGCTACCTGCGACAGTCGCAGGCGCTGGACAGTGTCGGCTCGGTGATCGATGCCCTGCTCGAGCCCTTCGCCGACCTTCGCCGGTTACACGACCAGATGGTGGAACTGGAGGGCCGGCTCGAGGCCGCCGAGCCGCGGGAGCTGGCCCGTTACGGCGAGCTGCAGGAGCGTTACACCGCGGCCGGCGGCTACGAGCTGGAGTCGCGGGTCAAGCGGCTGGTGGCGGACGTGGGCCTGGCCGAGTCGGACCTGGCCCGCCCGGTCGGCACCCTGTCGGGCGGCGAGCGCGGCCGACTGGAGCTGGCCAAGGTGCTGGTGTGCAAGCCCGACCTCCTGCTGCTCGACGAGCCGACCAACCACCTGGACCTGGCCGCCATCGAGCGGCTGGAGGCCTTCCTCCAGGAATACGCCGGCGCCTTCGTCCTCATCTCCCACGACCGGGCCTTCATCCAGCGCACCTGCCGCGAGATCGTCGAGCTGGAGGGGGGCCGCTTCGTGCGCTACGCGTTCGGGTACGACCGCTACGTGCAGGAGCGGGCCCAGCGCCTGGAGCGCGCCCGCACGGAATACGAGCGACAGAAGGAGCAGGTCGACAAGACCGAGGACTTCATCCGCCGCAACATCGCGGGGCAGAAGACGAAGCAGGCCCAGAGCCGGCGCAAGATGCTGGAGAAGCTGGATCGGCTGGAGCGCCCGGAGGACCACTGGGAGCTGGCCGGCAAGATCTCCCTCTCCTTTTCCACCGGCGGCGAGCTGGGGTCAAAGGAGATCATCCGCGCGCCCGACATCCAGGTGGGCTACGTCGGCCGCACCATCCTCGAACGGGTGACGGTCAACCTATACCGGGGCGACCGGGTCGGCATCGTCGGCCCCAACGGCTGCGGCAAGTCCACCCTGCTCAAGACCCTGGTGGGCGAGCTGCCGCCGCTGGCCGGGAAGGTGCTCCGGGGCACCGGTGTGCGGCTGGGCTATTACGACCAGAAGCTGACCAGCCTGGACGAATCGCGCAGCCTGCTGGACGAGGTCCGCTCGGTGCGTGCGGATCTCTCGCCGGAGGCGGTCCGCCAGTACCTGGCCCGCTTCCGCTTCTTCGGCGACGACCCCTTCCGCAGCGTGGGCAGCCTGTCGGGTGGCGAGCGCAGCCGGCTGTCCATGGCCAAGATGATGCTGTTTCCGCGCAACGTGCTGGCACTGGACGAGCCCACCAACCACCTGGACATTCCCGCGCGCGAGGTGCTGGAGGAGGCGCTGATCGATTACACCGGCACCCTGGTGGTGGTCAGCCACGACCGGTACTTCCTGGACCGGGTGTGCGGGCGCCTGCTGGTCTTCGAGGGGGACGGCCTTCAGAGCCACCTCGGCAACTACTCGGACTGGCGTGACCGCCGCGAGCGCGACCGACGCGACAGCACCCCTCCGGTCAGCCAGCCGCCCGCGCGCCCGGCCCCGGCCGCACCGACCGCCAGCACCCGCAGCGCCGGCAAGGAGCGCGAGCGCGAACGGCGTCGGATGGAGCGCCGGGTGCAGTCGCTGGAGGAGGAGGTGGGACGTCTGGAAAAGGAGCTGTCTGCGCTGCGGGCCGAGCTGTCCGGCGATCACGGCGGCGACTGGAAGAAGCTTCACGAGCTGGCCGACCAGGAACGCGACGCCAGTGAGCGACTGACCCGCCGGATGGAGGCGTGGGAGTCAGCGTCGGCGGCGCTGCAGAAGGCATTTCCTGATTGACGTGTGAGCGGCGGTCGCACACCCAGAAAACACCGCCGGATTGAACCTCTACGGGCCGTTCTCACTCTGGTGCGGGCGACTGCCGATGGCTATGTTTGTAGCGGTGAGGCGCGAGAGGTTCGGATGAACTTGCCCCGGTCGGCCCGTCACGGGTTGCTGACTCTGACAGCGGTGGCAGCGGCGTCTTCCGGTTGTGCCGGGCTGCGGGCGCGCAGCGGACGCGACAGCTCACACCTGCCGGTTATCGCCGGCATCTGGGAAGGATTCACCCAGGACAAGATCGCCGACGGCCTGGGCGCCGGCGACACCCGGGTCGAGCGGCAGGCCTGGCACCTGCGCCAGAACGGCGCCGCGGTCTACGGCTTTTATGTCGCCGAGCTGACCATGCTCTCGGGCGACGGCCGTCCTTACCTGTGCAGCCGCGAGCCGCGCTTCTCGACCCTGTTGCGGTTCGACGTGCGCGGGCGCGTGCAGAGCTCGGGCATCGAGATCGAGGAGGTCGGCGACGCCATGGCCAAGGGGCCCTGCCGCCCGGTCTTCCGCTCGCCCACGCGCTTCAAGGTCGAGCTGCGCGGGGACATGTTGACCCTCACCGAGGGGGGACGCCGGCAGACCCTGTATCGCCGGACCGGCAAGGACCCGCAGGGGTTGACCCAGCAGCTGCTGGCCTTCGAGCGCCCCGACAAATCCTGGACCGGCGAGCCCGCCTTCCCCACGCTCGACCGCGACGGCGGCAGCAGCAACGACGCCGACCAGCCCATGGACGTGGGCGGCATGTGGGTCTGGGAACACCGGGGCCGCATGAGCGGCGGCGACGAGAAGCAGGAACGCGAGGAATGGCACCTCGAGCAGGACGGCAGCCGCCTGTCCGGCTACTACGACCGGGCGGTCCGCCAGGTCTCGACCGACGGACAGGCCTACCGCTGCAGCAACTCGATGGACTTCCGGATCGTCACCCGCTACCACCTGGCCGGCGAGGTGAAGGGCAACCACGTGGTGCTGTACGAGCGGTCTTTCGAGATCCTGGAAGCCAGCCCCTGTGACAACGGCCAGCGCCGCCTCGACGCCTACCAGGGCGATGCGGCGCTGGACGAGCTGCGGCTGATGTGGGGCGTGGGGACGCAGGTGCTGCGACGGGATCGCAGCGACATCCCGTCTCAGCGATTTTGATCCTGAGTCTCGAGTCCGATCCTCTGGCCGCTACTTCTTGCCGGCCAGCTCGGCGTCGATCACCGGCTTGAAGCTGTCGAACGGCTGGGCGCCGACGATGGAGCGGCCGTTGACGAAGAAGGTCGGGGTGCCGGTGGCGCCGACCTTGGCACCCAGCTGCGAGTCCTCTTCCACCTTCTTCTTGAACTTGCCCGAGTCCAGCGCGGCCTTGAACTTGGTCATGTTCAGGCCCAGCTCCTGGGCGTATTTCTCCAGCGAGGGGCGGTCGAGCTGCTGCTGGTTGGCGAACAGCTTGTCGTGCATCTCCCAGAACTTGCCCTGCTCGTTGGCGGCCAGCGCCGCCTCGGCCGCGCCCTGGGCGTTGTTGTGGAAGGGCAGCGGCAGGTTCTTGAAAGCGATGCGCACCTTGCCCTTGTAGGTGTCCTCGATCTGCTTGATGGTGGGCACCGCCCGCGAGCAGAAGGGGCACTGGAAGTCGGAGAAGGCAATGACCGTGACCGGCGCCGTGCGCGGGCCCTTGACCGGCGAATCACCGATGGGGATGTCGACCTTGGCCCCGGGGGCGGGCGCCGCAGCGGCCGCGGCCGGCGCGGGAGCGGGCGCGGCGGCCGCGTTCTGGGCCACCAGCTTGTCGTAGAGATCCTGCGGCTTGGTCCCCTGCTTCAGCAAGGCATCGGCCTTCTTGATCTCCTCGTCGATCATCGCCGTGAACTGGCCCACCGGCTGGGCCCCCGACAGCTCGCGGCCGTTGATGAAGAAGGTGGGCGTGCCGTCGGCCCCCACCGAGCTGGCCAGCGACTGGTCGTCGGCGATCTGCTTGTCGATGCCCGGGTCGGCCAGGTCCTTCTTGAACCGGGCCATGTTCAGCTGCAGCTCCTGCGCGTATTTGTCGAAGTCCGCCGGCTGCAGCGCCTGCTGATTGGCGAACAGCTTGTCGTGCATCTCCCAGGCCTTGCCCTGGCGATGGGCCGCCAGGAACGCCTTGGCGGCGGGCTTGGCGTTCGGGTGGAAGCTCAGCGGCTGGTTCACGAAGACGAGCGCCACGTCCTTGGGGTACTTCTCCATGATCTCCTTCAGGGTCGGGGTCACCCGGCCGCAGAAGGGGCACTGGAAGTCGCTGAACTCGACGATGGTCGCCTTGGCGAAGCGGGCCCCCTTGCGCGGGCTGCCGGCGGGGATGGCCACCTTGCGCGCGCTGGGCGCCGGCGCGGCCGCCTGGGGAGCGGCGGCGTTGTCACGCTTGGGGTTCTCCTTGTCCAGGAAAGCGAGCAGCTCCCCCACCCCCTTGCCAGTCTTGGCGAGATCCACCACCTGCTTGGCGAGCTTGGGGCTGCGCGGGCAGTTCGGATCACGCTTGGCACAGGTGGCGACGCTGCCCATGCCGCAGCCACATTCGCAGTTGCGCTCGTTGAGCGCCTGCATGGCCGTGGCCTTCTGAGTGTCCGAGAGGCCGTCCCAGCTGAGCCCGGCCACGCCGGTCAGCTCGGCCGACTTCATCCAGCCCGCCGGGAATTCCGACTCGCTCCGGTAGATCTTCGACGGCGCAGGAGCGGCCGACGGCGCCGCCGCGATCGCGGGACGGCTCTCCTCGTCGGCGCTCTCGGCGCGCCCGCCGCGTGGACCCAGCTCCCGGCCGATGACGAAGCCGGAGAGGAGCCCCACCACCAGCGCCCAGGGCCAGATGTTCGAGTTGTTCTTCGGTTGGGATTCGCTCGCCATGGCGGCAAGTTATACTCGAACTGCTCGGGAGCTGCATGTAAGTCCATCGCGATCGGAACGCAACGGACGCAAGGACGGGTGGATGGGCCGGTCGGCGGGCGCGGACCCGCCTCACTCGTCGTCGTCGTCGTCCCAACCGGAGGCGCGCGATCGCCCTGGTCCAGCGTCGGACTCGCTTCCGAAAATCGAATCGATCATGTCGTCGACCGAGACCCCGGGTGCTTCGAACCGGCGAAGCTCGTCTCGCTCGAAGTCCTCGAAACTGCGGTAGCTGCGATCGCTGCTCCTCATGGCGGCCTCCAAAGTAGTTTCACGAACTACATGTAGGTCCATGTAAACAGCTGGCGCGAAGCCGTCAAATTTCTCGATCTTCCGCCCCTCCGGCCCGGCGCTTCCCGGCGAAATCCCCGCGCATGTTGAAAGAGATGCAGCGTCGGTGTTAGGTACTTTCGCCCGGTCATGGGAAGGGTCATCGCGGTTGCGAACCAAAAGGGGGGCGTCGGCAAGACGACCACCGCCGTGAACCTGGCCGCCTCGCTGGCGGTTGCCGAGCGCAAAGTCCTGCTGGTGGACATGGATCCGCAGGGCAACGCCACCTCGGGTCTGGGCCACCCGCGCATCAGCCGGGGCAGTGAAGAGGGCAGCGTGTACGACGTGCTCCTCGGCGACCGCCCGGTGCTGGAGGCGATCCGCAAGACCGAGCTGCCGTTCCTGGACCTTCTGCCTTCGGGGCAGGACCTGGCCGGCGCCGAGGTCGAGCTGGTGACCCTGGACGACCGCGAGTCGCGCCTGCGCCAGCCGCTGCGGCTGGTGGCGCCCAGCTACGACTACGTCCTCATCGACACCCCACCCTCGCTGGGCCTGCTCACCCTGAACGCGCTCTGCGCGGCCGACTCGGTGCTGGTGCCCCTGCAGTGCGAGTACTACGCGCTCGAAGGCCTGTCGGACCTGCAGGCCACCGTGGGCCTGGTCGGCAAATCACTGAACCCGGGACTGACCATAGAAGGTATCCTGCTGTGCATGGTGGACCCGCGCCAGAACCTCACCGATCAGGTAGCCGGTGAGGTGCGCGAGCACTTCGGCGATCGGGTGTACAGCACCTCGATCCCGCGCAACGTCCGCCTGTCCGAAGCACCGTCGTTCGGCAAACCGATCCTCCTTTACGACGTGAGCTCGAAGGGGGCCAAGAGCTACCTGGATGCCGCGCGCGAGTTCGTCCAGCGGAACGCGCGCGGTGGGCGAGCGATGGCATGACCGGCAAACGCCGCGCGCTCGGTCGCGGCCTGGCGGCGCTCATCGCCGATGCCTCGCCGACCTCCGCTCGCGCCGAGGCCCCGCCCCCGCCGCCCGTCCCCGCCATCCCCACCTCGCTGGTGGGGGCCGCCGCGCTCACCATGCCCGCCGCGCGCGGCGACGGCCTGCACCTGGCCGCCATCGAGGACGTGCACCCGGCCCGCCACCAGCCCCGCAAGGCCTTCGACGACGAACGCCTGGAAGAGCTGGCCGAATCGATCCGCGTGCAGGGGATCATCCAGCCGCTGATCGTCCGCCGGCGCCCGGGCGGCGGCTACGAGCTGATCGCCGGCGAGCGCCGCTGGCGGGCGGCCCAGCGCGCGGGCATGCACGAGGTCCCGGTGATCGTCCGCGAGGTGGCGGAGGAGCGGGCCTTCGAGCTGGCGCTGGTCGAGAACCTGCAGCGGGCGGACCTGAACCCGATCGAGGAGGCGGAGGGTTACCAGCGCCTGATGGCCGAGTTCGGCTACACCCAGGAAGCCCTGGCCGGCCGGGTGGGCAAGGACCGCAGCACGGTGGCCAACGCCCTGCGGTTGCTCAAGCTGCCCCCGGCCGTGCGGGACATGGTGATCGCCGGGCGGCTGTCGATGGGCCACGCCCGCGGGCTGCTGGGCCTGGAGTCCGACACCGCCATCGAGCGGCTGGCCCGCCAGACGGTCGCGCGCGAGCTGTCGGTGCGGCAGGTGGAGACCCTGGTGCGCCGCGAGCGGCAGCTCAACCAGAAGGCCAATGGGGCCAAGACGACCAGCGCCACCCCCGCCCCGCCTTCGCCGGCGGCGCGCGATCTGGTGCAGCGGCTGGAGCAGGCGCTGGGCACGCGCGTGCGGCTGATCCAGAAGGACGAGACCAGCGGGCACGTCGAGATCGACTACCACTCGCTGGACGAGCTGGACGCGGTGCTGGCGAAGATCATCCGCTGATCATCCGAGCGCTCGGCTCACGGCCGGCGCAGCAGCAGGATGTGCTCGCGGCGTCCCTGGCGCCCGAACATCGCCTTGAGGGCCGGCGTCTGCGGCGGGCGGGCCTGCGAGGCCGAGGCCACGAAGCTCAGCCCCGCCACGTCGGCGGATTCGATCACCGCCCGGGCGGCGTCTTCGGGGCGGTCCGCCACCACCCCATCGCCCACCACCAGCACCGCCGACCCGCCCGGTCGCAACACCCGCCCCATCTCCACCAGCCAGCGGCGGCGGCCCTCCTGCCAGGGTCCCCGCGCCGCCCCGCCGGGGCGCCGCTCGCCCAGCTGGCGGCCGCGGAGCTCGTCGATGGCCAGCCCCAGCCAGCGGAAGCGGACCGCGTGCTGGTCGGCGTAGTCGTAGACCCCGGCGTAGGGCGGCGAGGTGAGCACCAGGTCCACCGAACGGGAAGGCAGGTCCGGATATTCGCGGGCATCACCCAGCATCACCTGGCTGTCGGGCGTCTTTTCGGGCGTGACAAGGGCCAGCTCGGCCAGCCCCGCCACCAGCTCCTCCGCCTTCTCGGCGAACAGGCGGGAGGGCAATCCGCGCGCGATCCGCTTTTCCAGGCCGTCGCGGGGCGCCTGCGGTCCCGTGCGCATCAATTTCACCAGCAGTGACGACAGACAGAGGCGCAGCGCCTGGCCGTGGGGCTCGTCGTCGGGCGTGTCCAGCACCCGCGCGCGCAGCCCGAACAGCTCGAGCGCCACGTGGGGATGGAACCGGGGCAGCTCCTGGGGCGCCCAGCGGGGCAGCCGCGGGCGCTGGCGGGCCCGCGCCGCCGCACCCACGTCGGTGGCGATCTCCCGGGCCCGGCGCACCAGATCCCGGCGCCAGCCCTCGGGCAGGCGGCGGGTGCGCACGCGCGCCAGCATCACCGCCAGCGGGCTGGCGTCGATGCCGATGCCCCGGCGGCCGGCCACCAGCGCCTCGACCAGCACCGTGCCGCTGCCGCAGAAGGGGTCCAGCACGGTGGCTCCCGGCGGGGGGAAACGCCCGATCGCCCCGCGCGCGATCGAGGGGTGCAGGCGGCCGGCGTAGCTGTGAAAGCCGTGGGTCAGCGCCCGCTCGAGCTTGGCATCCACCGAGAACAGGCCGGCCAGCGCCCGGGCCTCTTCGGGCGAGCCGCGGCTCTCCACCGGCCCACGGATGACCGAGAAGGCCCGGCGCTGCCGCGAGGGCGGGCGCGGGCCGATCAGCCGGTCCATCGCGACGACTCGAAGACACCCTCCAGCAGCTTGTCCACCTCGGCCAGCATCTGGCGGGCGGTCTCGCTGCCCAGGGTCGACAGAGCCGCGCGAATATCCTGCAGGTTGCGCAGCTGCGAGAACAGCTGCACGTCGGACAGCGTCTCTCCGCCCAGCAACAGCGAGCGGATCACCCCCAGCTCGGACAGCACCGCGTCCAGATCCACGCTGGCCGCGCCCAGCCGGCGCTGCTCGGGATTTTCGCGGTGGTGGCGCTCGAGCACCGGCCCCACCAGGTCCTTCAGCAGTGGCGCCTGGTCCACCGTGTTCCAGATGTGCTTGAGCACGAAGAAGTCGGCGTCGTTGGCCACTGTGCGGCCGTCCAGAAGGGCGTTGGCGGCGAACAGCTTGAGCAGCTTGACCGCGCGGCGGTCGCTGACGCTGACCCCCTCGGCCCGGATCTGGAACAGCAGGCCCTTGTAGCGGGCCAGGAACTCCTCGGGAAAGCGGAGCAGCGAATCCATCCGCCCGTGCACCCGCCGGATCTCGGACAGCGACACCAGCGGCACGATTCGCTCGTCCGCCCCGGTGGCCTGGGCCACCTCCGCCCTGATGCCCCGGTCCAGCAGCGCCAGGAAGTGGAAGCTGTCCAGGTTCTCGGACATGGCCCGGATCAGGAAACGATCGAACAGCGCCGCCAGGGCCTCGTCGTTCGGGATCTCGTTGGTGGCGCCGAACAGCGAGCCCAGCGGCACCTGGATGGTGGCGCTGCCGGTGAAGAAGCGCCGCTCGTTCAGTATGCCCAGCAGCGAGTTCAAGATCGCCGAGTTGGACTTGAAGATCTCGTCCAGAAAGACGATCTCCGCCTCCGGCAACATGGCCTCGGTGCGCCGGACGTAGGTGCCCTCGCGGAAGGCCTTGATGTCCACCGGACCGAACAGCTCGCTCGGTTCGGAGAAGCGGGTCAGGAGGTACTCGAAGTAGCGCGCGTCGATCAGGCGAGCCAGATGTCGGACCAGGGCCGACTTGGCGGTGCCAGGAGGTCCGACGATCAGCATGTGCTCGCCGGCGATCAGCGCGACCAGCAGCAGCCGGATCAGCTCTTCCTTGTCCAGGAAGCGCTGGCTCAGCGCCCGTCCCACCTCGCGCAGCTTGGCGCCGACTTGGAGGGAATCGCCGTCGGCCGGAAGCGGCACGACGCGAGCAGATGGATCCATCGGCGTCATGTCCCCAGCAGAACTATAACGTCCTCCGGGGGACGGCTCAAAGGGTCACGGCACGATGATGCCCGGACAACCCAGGACGATGTCCACCTGGGCCTGCTGCCGGGCCTTCACCCGGTCGCACCAGCTGCCGTTCAGCTGGATGGCGGTGTGCTGGTCGGAGGTGTAGCTCCATCCATCACTCGCGCTCTCGGGCGCGCGCTCGCCGTCCACGGTGACCTTCACCGAATCGGGCGCTGGCGGAGGTTTGCTGAGCGTGAACACGCAGCTTGCCACCTGCCCGGCGATGGCGTTGAGGGCGGCGCCGAGATCGGCCCGGTTGCCGACGGGATAGAACTGGAACATGGGATCGTTGCGGGGCGCACCGCCCGCCATCGCCATCGCATTCAGGGTCTGCACCCCTTCTGGATCGATGGCGATGCCGATGACGTAGACCTTGAAACCGGCGGCGACGGCGTCGCGCACCGCTTGCACCGCCAGCGCGGGCGAGGTCGCGGAGGTGGGGCAGTTCGGCTCGCCGTCGGTCGCGAGCACGATGTGCCGGCCGCCCTTGTCGGGCAGCGTGCGCAGATACGCCACCGCACGTGCGACCGCGTCCGGGGTGGGTGTGCCGCCAAGGCCGGCCCGGTTGTATCCGTCCGCGTTCGCGCGGGTAATCACCATGTCGTGGTTGTTGGCCGCCACCGCCACCTCGGGCGCGTCTGCCACCTGGCAGCCGGAGGGCAACGGAAACAGCTTCAGCCCCCAGTTGATCCCGGCCTGGGTGGTCTTCAGCACGTCATCCACCGCGGCCAGGGTCTCGGACCAGAGGGTGGCGCCGGCCGGTCCACCCACCGGTGCGCGCCCCATCGAAGAGGATCGATCCAGCACCAGCATCAACGAGGGTGGAACCCGATCGAGCGTGAACATCTCGAGGCCGCAGCTGCGCGCATCGGCAGAGGGCGCGCCCGGCATCGCGTCCGGTGGATCGGGGAGATTGAAACCGCCGCCGGGCGGCCCATCCACCGCGGCCGGGGCGGCACCACCATCGCGTCCAGGAATGGCCGAGACGGGATAACGAACACGCGAGTTGCTGTCGCAGGCGCAGACGACTGTCAGGACGAACAGAGCCGGCCAGCTGGCCGGAAACGATCGAAGATGCATGGTGGGGGCCTTTCCGGGCCACACCGATGAGAGACGGTGTAGGAGTATGAGGTCATCCTACGTAACCGCCTTCGCGATCGCCATCGGTACGAATGGGTCGTCCGCTCGCCGCCCAGCGGACCACGCCCAGGGCAATCTGGAAGCGCTCCTTCTGACCGCTCATCGCCGCGCCCCGCCAGCCGGCCAGGATGCGACGGACCCGCATCCCGGCATCGGAGCCGGGATTGACATCGGGTGGGAAGACCAGCGAGGGCTCGACCTCCGCGGCCGCGACCAGCAACGACCCCAGGTCTCCGCCCACCGGGGGTAACTCCTCCCCACCGAACAGCGTCTCGAGCCACAAGGCGTGCGCGAGGAAGCGGACTCCGAAGGCGACCCCGGCCGGCGACGGCGCGGGCGTTTCTCGCACCGAGGCGTACTGGAACAGCGCTGCCGCCAGCGCGCCTCCGGCGGTCACCAGACCCAGCTCGATGACGCGATCGGCGATCAGGCGGGCCAGAGGCGCGAACCGCAAGATCGGCAAGATGCGCGCCCAGGAGATGGCCGGCTCGAGCCGGAGCGGATCCAGTGCCTCGCCCAGCGGGCTGGCCCGTGAGATCGCCCCGAAGGCGGCCCGCGCGCAGGCGGGCACCCCCACCTCGCGCAGCCACAGCCGGCGCGTCTCTTCCACGTTCACCCGGCGCAGGCGCGGCATCGCCAGCAGCCGCGAGGGGGGAGTGCGACCGACGAACAGCTGCTTGCCCAGCCAGTAGGTCACCAGCCGTTCGGGCTGCACCACCTCGGGCAACCGTTCCAGCAGAGAGTGCCGATGAACCGCTTCGGCGGCGGTGGTCGGGGGCCCCAGGTCCGCCAGCCGCTCCGCCGCCGCGGCGATGCGCGTGCGGGTGCGATCGTCGCTGCCCAGGGCGAAGCCGGGATGCGACAGCAGAAGCACGTTGTGCAGCGACGCCCCCAGGCGGATGGCGGTCTCGTCCAGCTTCGGCGCGCCGGCCTCGATCAGCAGCGTGCGGCCGACCGCCGCGCGCAGGGCGGACAGCTCGTCGGCGGCGCGCAGCTCGTCGGGGCCGAGCACGTAGACCTGCCGCCGCTGATCGGGCGCCGTCCAGGCCGCCGCCAGCCCGGCCACCGCGCGCTCGTGCAGCGGTCGGCCCACGTGCACCTGTCCGCCTTTCACCAGCGGCAGCAGGAAGCGGCCCACCAGCGGGCGTAACATCTACGAGCGCCAGCCCCACAGGGGCAAGAGACCCAGCGGATCGTTCTCGATCTCGGGCGGAGTCGGCTGGTTGCCGCTGGCGGGCTCGGCCGGCCGCTTGCCCGCGGGCGGCGACCAGGGCAGGTCCGCGCGGGCCAGGGTCCGCCGCTCCAGCACCTCGAAGCTGTCGCGGGCAATGCGGAACGGCGCCCGCCCGCTCTCGACGAACACGCAGACCGAGCCCTCGGACACACCCAGCCTTTCGGCCAGCAGACCGGCCGACAGTGCCGGCCGCAGCCGCCGCCCCACGGGCACGAACACGCCGGGAATCGTCTCCTCCAGCAGCTGGCCAAAGGGCAGCCCCTCGATCCGGTCACCCGCCACGACCAGGATGCCCGCCTCGACCAGCGCCACGCGGTAGCTGCGCAACGCCGAGGCCGGAAGCGCGAACAGCAGACGGCGCAGCCAGGCTGCGCGCGACCACGGCACCAGCGCCGCCCGCGGGCGGGCGGCGACGTTGCCCACCACCTCCAGCCGCAGCGGCACCTCCAGCGCCCCGGTGGGCGGCGGCGCCGTCAGCGCGGCCCGCGGCTCCTCCTTGAGCGGGATGCGCAGCCTGACCACGTCGTCCAGCGCCGCAAAGCTGGGCCGTGGCGACACCTCGGTCACGTTGCGGGGCGGCGGCCCCAGCAGCAGGAGCCGCTCGGCGCGCAGAGACGCCCGGCAACTGGCCAGGTGGATCGGATGTTCGTAGCCGGCCGCCACCAGCACGTCGTCGAGCACGGGCAGGTAGAGATCCAGCCCCGGCGTGCGGGTGCACAGCCCGGCCAGGCGCCCGGGCAGCTCGGCGATGCGGAACAGCCAGAACGACGGCGCGGCCGAAAACGGCGTGCTCCGCGGCGGCTCGCACACCGCCACCTGCGCCTCGATCCCGCCCCGGAACAGGTAATCCACCATCACCGGAGCCAGACCCCGGCGCACGGCCAGGTAGACCGGCCCGCGGCGCGAGGCCGCGCGCCAGGCCGCCTCGGCGCCGCCGGCGTGCCGGCGCAGCTCCAGCCGCAGCAGCAGCCGCTCGAGCGCCAGCTGCCCCTCCTCCCGGAACACCAGGTCGGCGTCGTCGGTGTACAGCGTGAAGTCACCGTCGCCGTGGGAGACCACGCTGACGTCGTAGCCCAGGGGCGAGCGGGTGTCGCGGGTGGGGACGAAGTGGTGGGCGGTGCCAGTGAAGGGCGCGCCCCCCGCCAGCCGGGCCGTGCTGGCCACCAGGTCGGCGGCGGCCCCGCCCGGGTTGGACACGCGCACGAAGGCCTCGCGGGCGCCGCTGGCCGGGCGCGCGTAGATGATGCGGAGACCGGCCCACAGCTCCTCGGGGGTGCGCTCGGCGCTCAGCAGGCGCAGGAAACCCACCAGGCGGTCCAGGGTGCCGAAACGGAGCAGCAGGTCCCGACCGACCGCCGCACCCCGGGTGTCGGCGCTCAGCCCCGGGAGGTTGAAGCGCACCTGCCCGACCGGAACGCGCGTGAGCATGGCATCAGTGTAGCGTGTAACCTTCGACCGGGATGTCGGAGGAAGGCTCGCCGCTGTCGCTCGAGCAGGTTCGGGCCGCCGCCGCCGTCGGGCGGCTGCCCGAGCTGGCCCGCCAGCTGGTCGTCGATCGGCGCTGGTCCAGCCTCGAGGTGCTGCTGTCGATCACGGCCACCCCCACCCTGCCCCTCGAGGACGTGGTGGGCGCCCTCTCGGCGGTGTTGCAGGCGCTGGGCGAGCTGCCCGAGGCCGACGCCAAGGAGGCCGCCCTCGAGCTGCGGCAGGCGCAGCTGCACGCGGCCTCGGCCCTGGCCCGCCGGGCGGACCGCAACCCGCTGACCGAGCGCGAGCGCGGCGGCCTGCGCGCCTCGGCCGGGTTGCTGGCCGGGCTGGGCGAGCTGCGCCGGGCGGCCGAGCTGTACGAGAAGGCCGGCGACGATGCCCAGGCGGCGGAGACCTGGGGCGCCCTCGGGGATCTCGATCGGATGGAAGCCTGTCTGGCGCGCGAGGAGGCCCGCCGCCAGGGGCGCCTGCGGATCGC
>JBKPRZ010000524.1:0-6874 GCA_046734815.1 Myxococcota bacterium
GATCGATGGGCGCTGAAGCGGCGGCCGGGCGCGTTCCTTCCGTCGTGGCCGACGATTTGCTGGACTCGGTCTTGGCCGCCGGCGCGCGACCCTTGGAGGCCGGGGCCTGCGCGCCCGCCGGCCAAGCCGCGGCGCACACGCAGGCCACAAGCAGGGCGCGGAAAAGCATCCTCTGGGTCTCTACCGAAAGTCCGGGCAAGCGTCCACTGTGCAGGCTGGGGGCCGCGTTGAAAAGCCCCCGATGGCTCGGGGACCTTTTGGTAGGGTTACATGTACGCGTCCCGGCTGCCAAGCGGGCAACGCAACCAACACGCAAACGAACGCAAACAAACGCAAACGAACGATCGATGGACCTGTTCCAGCGCGCAGCGAGCAAAGACCGACGCGGCCAGCCGCTGGCCGAGCGGATGCGACCGCGCACGCTGGCAGAGGTGGTCGGCCAGAACAAGCTGCTGGGCCCCGGGGCCTGGCTGCGGCGGGCCCTGGAGCAGAAGCGGCTGTCCTCGGTGATCCTCTGGGGTCCACCCGGCACCGGCAAGACCACCCTGGGCCGGATCGTCGCCGCCGAGATCGGGGCCTTCTTCGCCCCGCTGTCGGCGGTCATGGCGGGGGTGAAAGAGCTGCGCGAGGCGGTCGGCCAGGCCCAGACCCGGCTCTCGCAGCAGGGCCAGCAGACCGTGCTGTTCGTCGACGAGATCCACCGTTTCAACAAGGCCCAGCAGGACGCGCTGTTGCCGCACGTCGAGGCGGGCACGGTGATCCTGGTCGGCGCCACCACCGAGAACCCGTCGTTCGAGGTCATCTCCGCGCTGCTGTCGCGGACCAAGGTGCTGGTGCTGGAGCCGCTGTCCCAGGCGGACCTGCGGCGCATCGTGGATCAGGCGCTGGCCGATCCCGAGCGGGGGCTGGGCCGCGAGCCGCTCGACTGCCCGCCGGAGGTGCGCGATCTGATCGCCCGCGAGGCGCGCGGCGATGCCCGCCGGGCGCTGGCCACCCTGGAAGCGGCCGCTGCGGTCCCGCGCCCGGGACCGTCCGGCGAGCGCCAGATCGACGCCGCCGCGGTGGAGGAGGCGCTGGCGCGCAAGGCGCTGCTGTACGACAAGGCCGGCGACGAGCACTACGGCGTGGTCAGCGCCTTCATCAAGAGCCTGCGCGGCACCGACCCCGACGCCGCCCTGTACTGGATGGCGCGCATGCTGGAGGCGGGCGAGGACCCGCTGTTCGTGCTGCGGCGGATCGTGATCTTCGCGGCCGAGGATGTCGGCAACGCCGACCCGCAGGCGCTGGGGGTGGCGGTCTCGGCGCTGGAGGCCTTCCGGATGGTGGGCATGCCCGAGGGCGTGCTGGCGATGTCGCAAGCGGTGCTGTACCTGGCCTCGGCCCCCAAGAGCAACACGGCGCTGACCGCCTACGCCGCCGCCCGCGCCGACGTGGAGGCGCACGGCGCCCTGCCGGTGCCACCACACCTGCGCAACGCCCCCACGCCGCTCGCGAAATCGCTGGGCCACGGCGCCGGCTACCAGTACCCCCACAACTTCGAGGGCCACTACGTGGTCGAGAACTACCTGCCCGAGGCCCTGCGCGGCCGCCGCTATTACGAGCCCAGCGACTCCGGCTTCGAGTCGGAGATCAAGGAACGGCTGGCCTCGCTGCGCGCACCGAACAGCGACGAACCGGGCGAGAAGTAGCTACGGCCAGAGGCGCCGCAGGGCCGACAGATCCAGGGTGGTGGCCCAGTGCTTGGCGGCGCGGGCGAGGATCCTGGCCTTGTCGCGGGCGGTGATCTCGGGGCGGCGGGTGAGGACGTCGAAGTCGGCGGCCTCGATCTTGTCGAGCAGCGAGGTGCCGATCAGCCAGATGAGGGCCAGCTCGAGCTTGAGGTCGTTGCCCAGCTTGCCCAGCAGCGGGCGGCCGCGTTCGTACAGCGCGCGGGTCCGGGCCACCTGGTAGCGCATCAGATCGCGGATGGCCCGGGTGGGCTTGAGCGCCTTCAGATCCGCCTCGGTGACGCCGAAGAAGTGCAGGTCCTCGGCCGGGATGTAGATGTGGTCGCGGGCGGCGTCGGCTGCGACGTCCTGCCAGAAGTTGGTCAGCTGCAGGGCGGTCGAGATCTCGTCGGCGAAGCGGATGAGCTCGGCGTCGCGGTAGCCGAACAGCGCCAGCAGCAGCCGCCCCACCGGGTCGGCCGAGCGTGCGGTGTAGCCGCGCAGGCTGGTGAAGGTCGGGTAGCGGCGCACCTCCATGTCGGTGCGGAAGGAGGACAGCAGGTCCTCGAAGGGCGGGTGGGTCAGCTCGCGCTTGTCGATGGTGTCGGCCAGGGCCACGAACACCGGGTGGGTGGCCTCGCCGTGGAAGCAGCGGAACAGCTCCTCGTGCCAGGTGTCCAGCGCCTCGACCCGCCGGCCCTCGTATTCCGGCTCGTCGGCGAAGTCGTCGGCGGCGCGGCCGAAGGAATACAGCGCGATCACGTGCGGGCGCAGCTCGGCCGGCACCAGGCGCGAGGCCACCGGGTAGCTCTCGTGGTGCGCGCGCGCGAACTCCTCGCAGTAGCGGTAAGCCGCCTCCACCGTGTAGGGCCCGGGCGGCGGATCCAGCCAGCGCAGCGGCGGGGCAGGCGCCCGCTCGCCGGCCGCCGCAGCCTCGGGGTCGCGTCCGCCCTTCAGGATCTTGCGGATCATCTGGATGCCTCTCCGTCCACCGGCTGGGCGGCGGCCGCCGCCCGGCTGACTGCCCGGTTGTGCAGCGCCATGTGCCCGCGCTGGATGCCCTCGCTGGCCAGCGCCCGCAGGGCGGCCAGGTTCGAGGCCAGCCCCACGCAGGCCGCCACCATCGCCAGATCGGAGGCGGACGTGACACCCATGATCCGCTGCGCCAGGCGGGCGCCGGCGTGCACCTGCAGCGTGCCGCCCACCGTACCCACCGCCAGCGGCATCTCCAGGTTACCGCACAGGGCGCCGCTCTCGGTCCACCAGGTGGCCAGCGGCCGGTAGCTGCCCGAGCGGGCGGCGTAGGCGTGGGCGCCGGCCTCCACCCCGCGCCAGTCGTTGCCCGAGGCGATCACCACCGCGTCGACCCCGTTCATGATTCCCTTGTTGTGGGTCGCCGCCCGGTACAGATCCCGCTCGGCGAAGCGCGACGCCGCGGCGATGTCCTCGGCGATGCCTTCGCCGGCCAGCCCCGGCGCGCTGAGGGCGTCGAAGGCCACCCGCGCCCGCGCGCGCACCAGCCGCCGGTCACACAGGTTGGTGAGGATGCGCAGGCCGAAGCGGCCCCCGCCCAGCTCCGCCACCCGCGGCGCGATCGCCTCGGCCACGGTGTTGACCAGGTTGGCGCCCATGGCGTCGCGGCAGTCGAGATGCAGGTGCACGACCAGACGCCGCTCCGCCGCGCGCTGACCCTCGGAGGCGGCCTCGCCCTCCCACACCCGCACCTCCAGGTCGCGGGGGCCGCCGCCGCGGGCCACCAGGCGCGGCACCGCCGCGCAGGCGAGCTTGATGATCTCCTGCTCGTGGGCCCGGATGCGCGCGGCGGCAGCGGACGGATCGGCCACCCCGACCAGCTCGACCTGGGCGGTCATGATCGGCGCGTCGGCCTCGGCCTGGAAGCCGCCGCCGGCCCGCACCATGCGGGCCGCGTTGGAGGCGGCGGCGATGACCGAAGGCTCCTCGACGGCCATGGGCACCAGGTAGTCGCGGTCGTTGATGCGGAAGTTCAGGCCCAGGCCCAGGGGCAGGGCGTAGATGCCGACCGCGTTCTCCACAACGTGGTCCGCCGCGGCGCTGTCCAGACCGCCCCGATCGAAGGTCGCCAGATCCGACTCGGCAAGGCCGGTGCGGGACATCAGCTCGGCCCGGCGCGCGCCGAGCGGCAAACGGTAGAATCCCGGGATCCGCGAATCTATCTTCGACATCCAGTCTTCAATCCTTATTGAAAGTTTCGTCGTTCCTAGGCGGTTGCGGGCGTGGCCTGCGCCCCGGCGACACCGAGTTGCAGGTCTAGCACCAAAAGCCCCTCCGGGCACCGCGCCGAGAAGGCCTGCGCCTCGGCCTCGCCGGGAAAGAACGCGACGCCCAGGTCACCGCCGCCGGCGCCCGATGGCTTGGCCGCACCCTGCAGCTGCAACGACAGGCGCGTCGCCGCCAGCACCTCCGGCGTCACGATCGGCAGCTCCGCCGCCAGACCCAGCGCGAGCAGGGCCTGGGTATACACGTTGCTCCAGCGGATCACCGACGGCACGTCCCCCGCCCCGAAGGAGGCCGCGAAGCTCTCGGCCGCGACGCGCAGGTCCCGCATGCAGCGGGCATGACGTTCGGGCGCGCGTTGCCCCAGCGCCTGCACCCCCGCGATCAGCTCGGGCGTGCGGGCCGAGGCGCGCGTCCAGAACACCACCGTGTGCAGGCCGGCGGGGGGCTGCAACCGCTGGATGCTCGCGGTCCCGTCGGGTGCGCGCGAGAAACGGAGGAACCCGCCGTGGACCGAGGCGGCCACGTCGGTGCCCGACCCCACGCCCCCCTGCGCGGCCCGGTGGGCCTGGTCGGCGGTCGAGAACAGAAGCTCCTTGTTCGACCCGATCGGCACGCCGGCCGCCTCGAGCACCGCGCCCGCCGCTGCCACCGCCGCTGCCGCGCTGGATCCCAGCCCCAGCTTGGTCCCGTCCCGGGAAAAGCCGTCGGTCTCGACCTGCGCGCTGCCGGACCGCAGGCCGGCGGCCAGGGGTCCCAGTGCCGTCCGCGCATGGGCGACGGCCTGCTCCACCACCGACGAGGCCGGCGCCAGCCCCGGCACGAAGCGGGCCGAGGCGTAGCGCGAAGCCGCCGCCACCACCGCCGGCGCGCCGTCGAGCACCGCATATTCGCCGGCCAGGATCACCTTGCCCGGCGCGCGCACCAGCGGTCCGACTTCTTCGCCCGCCGTCACACCGACGTCTCCCCGCCCTCCACCAGCGCCACCCCGGGACCGGGCCGGGCGATCAAGGTCCGGTGCACGCCGGGCACCGTCTGCAGCAGCGCCGCGATCACCGGCGCGTCCGCCGCCAGGCACAGCACCTTCACGTGGGGCCCGGCGTCCATCGTGAAATACCCGCCGGGCCCGGCCGATTCGCGGGCCCCCTTCACCGCGCGCATCGCCGCGACGGTGGCGGGGTTCCAGTACAGGATCGGCGGCTCGGCGCCCATCGCCGTCGCGTGCATGCGCAGCGCGCTCCGTTCGACCACCGCCCCCAGCCGGTGCAGGTCGCGCGTCTCGATGGCCGCGCGCGCGTCGGCCAGGTCGCGATCCACCGACTCGATCCAGGCGCGGTAAAAGGGGGACGTCGCCGCCGTCCGCTGCATGGCCGCGGTCGAGCCGATGGTCTTCGCCTCGCTGGCGGTCACCGCCACCACCAGACACACGTCCCAGGCGCCGGGCTCCAGCAGCGGCCGGGCGATCGCGTCCGCTCCGTCCGGCCGCCGTCCGGGCGACATCTCGACGAACCCTCCGTGGATCGAACGCGCAGCCGAACCCGATCCCCGGCGGGCCAGCTCGGACAGCTGGTCCGCGCTCAGCGCCAGGCCCGCCGCCCGCGTGGCTGCCAGCGCCAGCGCCGCGAACCCCGAGGCCGAGGAGGCCAGCCCGGCCGCGGTCGGCACCGAATTGCGCGTGAGCACCTCCGCCGCCGCCGTCGCGCCTGCCCGCTGGCGCACCAGATCCAGGAAACGCGACACCCGCCCGGAAAAGGCATCGTCTGCCGCCATCTGGTCCAGCGACACCCGGTCGCCGCCGGTCGAGTCCAGAAAACGCACGCGGGTCACGGTGCCCAGCTCGGCCAGGGTCAGCGACAGGCTCCCGGTCGCGGGCAGGTTCAGCTGGTGGTCGCGCTTGCCCCAGTACTTGACCAGGGCGATGTTGGTCCCCGCCCGGGCGGTGATCCCGCCGCCGCTCACGTCAGCACCGTCGCCACCAGACCGTCGAAGCCGTCCGTGCGCCAGCGAGCGAGCACGTCGTTGCGGTGCGAGGGCGCCAGCGCGATCACCGCACCTCCACCCCCGGCCCCGGTCAGCTTGGCGCCGATCGCTCCCGCCGCCCGGGCGCCGTGGATCAGGCTCTCGATCTCCGGCGTCGACAGCCGCAGGCCAGCCAGCAGGCCGTGGGCCAGGTCGAACAGCCGCCCCAGCCCATCGATGTCCCCCACCGCCAGCGCGTCCAGTCCCCCGGCGCTTATCTCGCCCAGCAGATCGATCATCCGGCGCGCCGACGGAACCCGCCGCTGCAGGTGCGCCACCTGCTCGACCAGGTCGGCGGTGCGCCGCCCGCGCCCGGTCAGGCCGATGCACAGCTTCAGCTTCTGCCGGACGATCGCCGGCTTCCAGCCGTCGCCCTTGCGGAACACGCCGATCCCCCCGTGCAGGGCCGCGGCCGCGTCGACCCCCGACGGGTTGCCGTGGAAGACCGATTCGGACGCCATCACGGCCGCCTCCAGGTCCGCGGCGGCCGCGCCGGTGCGCGCCGCCACCGCCCGGGCCACCGCCACCGCCAGGGCCGCCGAGCTGCCGAGGCCCGCTCCCGCCGGCAGGTCGCTCTCGAGATCGAAGTCCAGGACGCGCCCGTCGACCCCCAGCCGCTCGCACAGCCGCCCCAGCGCCTGCGCCACCGGCGAGCCGTCGCCGATGCGCGCGTCCAGCTTCCAGGCCGGCGCCCGCAGCGCCCCCGCGCCCGGCCGCACCCGGGCCGTCACCCCCAGCGGCAAGCCGGCGGCGATGGCCGGGTGCCCGTACACCACCGTGTGCTCGCCCAGCAGGATCACCTTGCCGTGACCGACCCCGACGGTCTCGTCGGCGCGCTGGCCGGAGTTCGCCTCGCCGTCCTTCATCTACGTCGCCGGCCGCTGGGCCAGCCA
>JBKPRZ010000525.1:0-7521 GCA_046734815.1 Myxococcota bacterium
GCACAGGAGCACCGCCCCCCGCTCGGCGATGCCGCGGCCGACAGCGCGGGCCAGGGCCGCCTGCTGGTCGTCGGCACTGGCCGGCCCCATGACCCCGATGATCGTCCGGCGCGCGCCCATGCCGCGACTTTATCCGACGGCGGGCCGCGGGCAATCGGCTCGGATATGCTGCCGCCGGTGACCGACTCCGCCCCCGGGCCTCGCTTCCTGTACCTGCACGGCTTCGCCTCCAGCCGTGATTCGACCAAGGGGGTGGCCTTCAGCCGCCACTTCGCCGCGCGCGGGGTGGCCATCGAACGGCTGGACCTGCGGCTGCCCTCGCTGGAACGGCTGCGGCTGTCGGCCGGCATCGCCGCCACCCGCGCGGCCATCGGGGACGCGCAGGACCGCGCGGTGCTGATCGGCTCCAGCCTGGGCGGGCTGACCGCCGCTCGCGTGGCGGCGCTGGACGCGCGGGTCTGTGCCCTGGTGCTGATGGCGCCCGCCTTCTGCCTGTCCCAGCGCTGGCCGCTGCGGCTGGGCCCGCCCGCCTTCCAGCGCTGGCGCGACAGCGGCTGGCTGGAGATCGACGACTACGCCACCGGCGGCAAGGCGCGGGTCGACTTCGGTTTCTACGAAGACGCCGCCGCCCTCGATCGCGCCGACGGGGGCTGGCCAGACCTGCGGGTGCCGACCTTGATCCTGCACGGTCGATCCGACCAGGTCGTCGACATCGGGTCGTCGCGGACCTTCGCGGCCGGGCGCCGCCACGTTCGCCTGATCGAGCTCGACGACGGTCACGAGCTGACCGCCACGTTGCCGCGCATCCTGCAGGCGGCCGAGGACTTCCTGGCGCCGGTCCTGGGGGAGCGACCGGCCGTCTCACCCGGTCCGACATAGGCCGCATCGGGCGCCGCCGGAGCGATCCCGGAGTAAGGCGCCGGTACCGGCGCGCGCGGCGCGCAGCCGCTCAACCCGACGGGGGTAAGCTGGCGATACCACGGGCATGGCCCTGCTGCGCCCACGCCGGTACCTGGTGGTGCAGGTCGCCGCCATCGCGGCGATCTTGCCCTGGCCGGTCGGCAGCTGGGCGGAGATCGGTCTGCGTCTGGTGGGCGGCTGGCTGGCGGTGGGCGCGCTGCTGGCGGGCGTGCGGCGGCACCAGCCCCCGGGCCGGGCGGCGTTCTACCTGTTTGCCGGCGCGCTATTCATGAACGTGACCGGCATCCTGGCCGAGTACCTGGGAACGACCGTGTACGGCGCTTCCACGCCGCCCGGTCCCGGCGATCCCTTCTACCTGGCGCTCTACCCGGGGCTGATCCTGGGCATGGCGCTGCTGATCCGGCGGCGCCGCCTGAGCCGCGACTGGGACACGCTCATCGACACCGGCATCATCACCGCGGGCATGGCGCTGCTGTCCTGGGTCTTTCTCATCCGGCCCTCCACCGCCAGCGCCGAGCTGGGCCTGCTGGGCCGCTCGGTCCTGATTGCCTACCCGGTGGGCGACGTGGTGGTCCTGGCCCTGATGATCCGGCTGCTCCTGGGCGAGGGCAGGCGCGGCCGCTCGTTCCGGATGATCCTCGGTGCCCTGTGCACGATGCTGGCGGGCGACCTGTTCTGGGCCATCGTCTCGCACAGCAACTTCGAGCCCGGGCCGATGCTCACCAAGCTGGTCTACATGGGCTACCAGGTGGTCTACGCGCTGCTGGGCGGGTCGGCGCTGCATCCGTCGGTGCGCGAGCTGGCCGAGCCGGCGCCGCGCGAGTCGCGCGCGCATCCCGTGCTGCTGGCCGGGCTGGCGGCGGCCTCGCTGGTGGCGCCGGCGGTGCTGCTGGTGCAGGCCCTGCGGCGCCAGGTGCTCGACGCCGTGGCCATCGCCATCGCATCGACCGCGGTGTTCCTGCTGGTGATGGCCCGCATGGCCCAGCTGCTGCGCCGGATCGAGGAGCGCACCCAGCAGCTGTCCGAGCGCAACCGCGCCGTGCGCCTGGTGCTCGACACGGTCAACGAGGGTCTGCTGCGCGTCTCGCCCGACGGCACCCTGGCCGAGGAGCGGTCGGCCATGATCGACCGCTGGTTCGGTCCCTTTGCCGGGCGCACCCGCCTGACCGACTACCTGGCTCACGTGGACGCCGACTTCTGCAGCTGGTTCCGCCTGGGGCTGGAGGCCTGGCGCGAGGGCGTGTTGCCGCCCGAGCTGTGCCTGGATCAGCTGCCGCGCCGTCTGAGCTACGGCCCGCGCGCGTTCACCGTCGGTTACCTGCCGGTGGGCGAGGGCGTCGAGGCCGGTCTGCTGCTGGTGATCGACGACGTCACCGACCAGATGGCGATGGCCGAGCAGGAGGCCGAGCAGCGGGAGCTGCTGTCGGTGTTCCAGGGGTTCGCCCGCGACCGGGTCGGGCTGCTGTCGTTCTTCCAGCAGGCCGACCAGATGCTGGAGCAGCTGGACGCGCCGGCCGGCGATCTGCCCACCCGCCGGCGCCTGCTGCACACCCTGAAGGGCAACGCCGCGCTGGTGGGATTGCCGGTCATCGCCCGGCTGTGCCACCAGGCCGAGGGCGAGCTGGGCGAACCGCTGGACGGCGAGGGTGTCAGGCTGGCGCTGCTGGCCCTGCGCGACCGCTGGCGGCTGGTCACCGGCACGTTCAGGGACCTGGTGGGCGAGCGGGGCGATGATCTGGTCGAGCTGGGCCGGATCGAGCTGGACCGGCTGTGCGACGAGATCCGGCGCGGGCTGCCGCCCGCGGTGCTGGTCACCCGGGTCCAGGCGCTCCGCTGCGAGCCGGTGCGGCGCTCGCTGGATCGGCTGGCCCGCCACGCCCGCGCCCAGGCCGAGCGTCTGGGCAAGGGCGCGATCGAGGTGGCGCTGGAGGCGGACGAGCTGCGGCTGGACCCGGAGCGCTGGCGAGAGCTGTGGGCGGACCTGGTGCACGTGGTGAACAACGCCGTCGACCACGGGCTGGAGACGCCCGAGCAGCGCGCAGCCCTGGGTAAGCCGGCGCCGGCGCGGCTGCGGCTGGCCACCCGGCTGCAGCCCGACGAGCTGGTGATCGAGGTGGAGGACGACGGCCGCGGAATCGACTGGGAGGCGATCCGGCGGGCGGCCGGCGAGCGGGGCCTGCCCGACCAGAGCAGCGCCGATCTGGTGGCCGCGCTGCTGGCGCCGGGCGTGAGCAGCAGGACCGAGTCCACCCTGATCTCGGGCCGGGGCGTGGGCATGGCTGCCGTGCACGCCCGCGTGCACGAGCGCGGCGGCACCATCACCGTCACCACCCGCGCCGGCCAGGGCACCTGCTGGCGCCTGATCTTCCCGCGCAACACCCTCCACAGCCACGAGGGCGGCGCGGGCCTGCGTTCGGTGGCCTAGCCGTTCTGAACGAGCGTCAGCCGGCGGATCGCGGCCAGCAGCAGGGCGGGCTTGAAGGGCTTGACGATCCAGGCCTTGGCGCCGGCCTTGCGGGCGCGGTCGATCAGGGCGGGCTGCGATTCGCTGGTCAGCAGGATGAACGGGATCTTCTCGATGCGGCCGCTGGCGGCGAGGCGGTCCAGCAGCTCCAGCCCGGAGAGGCGTGGCATGTTGATGTCGCACAGGACCAGCGCGATCTCCGGATCGCTCTCCAGCTTCTGCAGGCCGTCGGCCCCGTCGACCGCCTCGATCACCTGGTATTCGCCGTCGGCCAGCGCGGCGCGCACCTGTTCGCGCACGGTGGCGGCGTCATCGATGACCAGGATCCTCTTCATGACCCGATCTCGGAGATCGGCAGGTCGCGTCCCGAACTTGTCCGCGGTCAAGGGTGGGCGCACTTCTGACGATCTCTGAAGGGGGGTCAATGTGGCCGGACCGGCGCAGCATCGAGACGCTCTGCTGAAGATCGCGGGCGACACCTGCGGCAAGCTGTTCGCCCACTACGGTTTTCCGCTGCAGCTTCAGCGCGCCCCCGAGCCCGGCGCCCCGCCGCTGGCCTTCCACGGCGTGATCGGGTTTACCGGCAAGGGCCTCCGGGGCCGGCTGATCCTGGGCAGCTCGACCGAGCCGCTGGAGGGATCGAACCCCGCCCGCACCGTTCCCGCGCGCGAGTGGCTGGGCGAGCTTTCCAACCAGCTGCTCGGCCGGATCAAGAACCAGCTGCTGCTGTATCGGGTGGAGCTGTCGGTCAGCACCCCGCTGATCCTGCGCGCCAGCCACATGCCCGAGCTGAGCGGCAGCCTGATCCCCTCGATCGAGCTGAAGGGGGCCTCCGGTCGGGTGCGGGTCTGGCTGGATCTCACCTTCGGCGCGGGTTTCCAGATGGCCGACCAGCCCGACCCGTCGCTGGCCGGCCCGCTGGAGAGCGACACGCTGTTCTTCTGATCGGTCGCGGTCCCGATCGTTCGGCGGCCGTCGAAAACTGTCCGCCCGGCCTGGCTCCGGACGTCGAGGGGTTGTAAGCGTTGTGGACCGGCACCGGCCGCGCCGCAGCGCCCGAACAACCAACCGAGGAGAAGAGCGATGGCAAACTACCTGTACCTGTTCCGCGGCGGCCAGATGCAGAACATGTCCCCGCAGGAGCTGCAGCAGAGCATGGGCCGCTGGCGCGCCTGGATCGGCGAGCTGTCCAGCAAGGGACAGTTCAAGGGCGGCGAGCCGCTGGCCGACTCGGGCCGGCTGCTGTCGGGCAAGAAGCAGTCGGTCACCGACGGCCCTTACGGTGAGACCAAGGACATCGTCACCGGGTACCTGCTGGTCACCGCCGGCGATCTGAACGCGGCCACCGAGCTGGCCCGGGGCTGCCCGATCTTCGAGCGCGAGGGCACGGTCGAGGTGCGCGAGCTCCGCGAGATGTGACAGTGAGCGGAGACGCCCCTGCGGCCCGCGACGCCACCGCGTTCGACCACCTGTTCCGCCGCGAGGCGGGCAAGATGGCCGGCGCGGTGGTGCGCCTTGTGGGCGTGGGCAACCTCGATCTGATCGACGACGTGGTCCAGGACACCCTGGTCCAGGCCATGGAGGTGTGGAAGTTCTCGGGGCTGCCCGACAACCCCGCCGCCTGGCTGATGCGCGCGGCCCGCAACCGCGCCATCGACCTCATCCGCCGCCAGCGCACCGTCCGGCGTTTCGCGCCCGAGGTCGCCGACCTGCTGGCCACCGAGTGGTCGCTGACCTCGTCGGTGGACAGCGCCTTCCTGGAGAACGAGATCGCCGACGGCGAGCTGCGGCTGATGTTCTCGCTGTGCGACGGCCGCCTGCCGGTCGAGACCCAGGTGCTGGTGGTCCTCAAATACCTGTGCGGCTTCGGGGTGCGCGAGCTGGCCCAGGCCTTCCTGCTGGGCGAGGCGGCGGTGGAGAAGCGCCTGACCCGCGCCCGCGCCACCTTGCAGGCCAGCGCCGGGCTGGCCGAGATCGCCGATCCGCAGCGCCTGCGCGCGCGCCTGCCGGCTGTCCGCCAGGCGCTGTACCTGCTGTTCAACGAGGGTTATCACGGCAGCCATCCGCAGCAGGTGGTGCGCGAAGAGCTGTGCGCCGAGGCCCTGCGCCTGACCGAGCTGCTGGCCGAGCACCCGGTGACCGGTCAGCCCGAGGTGCACGCGCTGCTGGCCCTGTTCTGCTTGCTGGCGGCCCGCCTGCACGCCCGCTGCACGCCCGCGGGGGATCTGGTCCCGCTGGACGAGCAGGATCGCCGCAGCTGGGACGGCGGTCTGCTGGCCCGCGGGTTCGCGGCCCTGGACCGCTCGGCCCGCGGCGAGGCGCTGACCGAGACCCACCTCGAGGCGGCGATCGCCGCCAAGCACGCCGGCGCGGACAGCTGGGCGGCCACCGACTGGCCGGGGATCGTGCAGCTTTACGATCACCTGCTGTCGCTGCGGCCCACGCCGGTGGTGGCGCTCAACCGCGCGGTGGCGGTCGGCCAGGCGCAGGGGCCCGCCGCCGGTCTGGAGGCGCTGGAGGAGATCGCGGGGATCGAGCGGCTGGACGATTACCTGTTCCTGGCCGCCACCCGGGCGGACCTTCTTCGGCGCTGTGGCCGTCTCGCCGAGGCGGTGCCCTGTTACCAGCGGGCGCAGGAACTGGCCCGCAGCGACCCGGAACGCCGGTTCTTCTCCCGCCGGATCCGGGAGTGCCAAGGCCCTGACGAGCGGGTAGGATGCGCGGATCCATCGAGTAAAGGAGGCTCATCATGATCAAGACCGCCATCCGTTCGATCGCCCGTCTGGCCCTGCTCGGCTGCACGCTGGCTCCGGCGGCTGCTTTCGCTGCCCAGCCGAGGACCTACCAGGTCACCGGCCCGGTGCTCGAGCTGACCGACGACACCATCACCGTCCAGAAGGGCAAGGAGAAGTGGGAGATCGCCCGCACCGCCGACACCAGGGTGACCGGCGAGCTGAAGGTCGGCGCCAAGGTGACCATCGAATACCGCATGAGCGCGGCCAGCATCGAGGTCAAGGGCGGCGCCGCCGGCAAGAAGGCGGAGGCCCCCGCCACCGCCCCGGCCAAGAAGGCCGCCGCCAGCCAGCCGGCCGTGCACTGAGCGCTCAGGACGGCGTGAAGCGCGCGAGGTCGTCGATCCCGACCAGCTTCTCGATCGCGGCGACCTCGGCGACCGCGCGCTCGAAACCGTCGCCGTGGAAGATCTGGTGCTCGCGCTGCTCGAACACCTCGCCCAGAGCATCGTATTCGCGGTGGCTCATGATGTCGTGAAGGGCGGGGAACAGCACGGTGTCCTCGCGGCTGGCGTGCGGCTCGTACATGCGCGAGAAGCCCTCCAGCCGCGCCACCAGCTCCTTGCGGCTGCCGGCCTCCTTGACCCCGGCGGCGGTGGCCAGCGCCAGGATGCGGTCGGTGATCTTGCGGCCGGCCTGGTGCTGGGCTCGCAAGGTCTGGACCAGCGGCACCAGCTTGCCCGCCTTCTCGAAGCGCGGGAACAGGAACTCCTCTTCCTGCTTCTCGTGGTAGTCCTCCACGAACGACCGGATCAGCTTGCCGGTCCGCTGCAGCACCGACGGGTCGACCTCCTTGCTGCCGCTCAGCGCCCGCACCACCTCGGCGTGCACCAGCAGGACGCGCCTGAGCACCCCGTGCTCGCGCATGAGGTCCTCGCCCGGCCCGATGTCCTCCTCCTCTTCTTCCTCGCGCTTCTTCTTGTCCTTCTCAGCGCGCGCCCAGGCGGCCCGCGCGCCCGGCACCACGAGGGGCGTCGCGCCGGCCAGCCCGGCGATGAACTGTCTACGGATCATGGGTCACCTCCGGGCATCACTATCGGGTCTCCACGCCGGACTGCGCAAGCGCGGGAGCGGCACGTCATGCGGTGCAACCCGATCCGTCAGCCGGATTCGCCAGCGTCAGGTCGGAGCGTTCGGGTTTCTGAGTGACGTCTGTGGCGGAATGACACCTACAAAAGCCATGAATGGGTACATCCGACGTCTAGCTCCGGTCCTGGTCCTCGGCTGCGCGTTCGCAGGCGCGTGCTCGCCGTCTGCCGGCGAGCCGGCCGGTGGGACCGGTGGCAGCGGGGGGGCCGGCGGCGCGGCTGGACGCGGCGGCAGCGGTGGCGGCTCGGCCAGCGC